>DASXZE010000407.1:0-2962 GCA_036502105.1 Candidatus Angelobacter sp.
ATCGTTGAGGCGAGGAAGTTTCTCGATGATCGGCTGGTCTGCCGGAACTTTGCAGTCGAGCACGCGCAGCGGATTAGTCTCCGCGCGGCGCTGGCAATCCACGCACATGGTGGGCGCAACATCTTTGAGCGCATCGCGCAATGCCTGAATATAAATTGGACGGTCATCTTTGCAGCCCACGGAGTTGAGCTTCAGCTTCCAGCCCTGTATGCCCAGACGGTCAAGCAGCGCGGCCAGCATTTCCAGCAATTCCGCATCGACTGCGGGTGATTCGCTGCCTGCGGCAGTTGAGCCAATTACTTCTGCGCCGATCTGGTAAAACTGCCGGTAACGCCCTTTCTGCGGACGCTCGCGGCGAAACTGCGGACCAATGTAATAAAAACGCTGCAGGCCGGGACGCTCCCACATTTTGTGTTCAATATAGGCGCGCACCACGCCGGCCGTATTTTCCGGACGCAAAGCCAGCCACTGGCCTTTTTCACTCTGCGCGCGGGCGCGGTCTTCCCACGCAAACATCTCTTTGGAAACAATATCCGTCTCTTCACCCACCGAGCGTTGAAAAAGTTGCAGGTCTTCTAAGATGGGTGTGCGAATTTCCTGGAAGTTATACACGCGAAAAACTTCGCGGACAGCGGTCTCGACGAAGTTCCACGTCTCTGTCTCGGGTGGAAGAAGGTCGCGGGTGCCGCGTACGGCTTTGATGGAAGAAGAAGCCATTAGTAATTAGTATTTAGTAATTGGTAAAAACCGTACTTAAACTGTGGCCAGGCAGCCCATGATCGCTTGCCGCACATTTGTTATCAGTTCGCAGAGATTCTCGCCTTCAGTGGCGCAACCCGGTATGGCTGGCACTTCCGCCCAGTATCCGCCTTCTTCCGCTTCATGCACCACTACTTTTACCTTCATTGTCAGCCTCGCCGGAATCCTGGTTCGTTCCTGTAGATCTGCGTATAGTCTATATAATTCTTGCCATACATCATGATGCTTTTTTGCGTCTCTTCGTCGTCAATCCGCTTCTTGAATTTGCCCGGTACGCCCATCCACAGCGAGTAGGGCTCAACCACGGTGCCTTCCGGAATCACGGTTCCCGCGGCTATGATTGATCCTTCGCCGATCTTGGCGTTGTTTAAAATCACGCAGCCCATGCCGATGAGGCAGCGGTCGCCAATGGTGCAGCCGTGCAACGTAACCGAATGCCCAACGGTGACCCAATCGCCCATGGTTACGCCGTATTTATAGCGCATGCCATGAAGCACGCTGCAATCCTGCACATTGGAGTTTTTGCCAATGCGGATGGCAAAGACATCGCCGCGGATTACGGCGTTCATCCACACGCTGGAGTTTTCCCCGATCTCAACATCACCAATGATCTGGGCAGACTCGTCGATATAGCACGAATCATGTATACGCGGTGCGGTTCCCTGATAAGAACGAAGCATAAGGTTGAGTTTTAAAAGTAACATGCGCGGATGACTAGCGGCAATGCGCAGAGTCATTGGCGAAAACTGGATTGCAGTCAGGAATTTACCGCAAAGGACGCAAAGGACGCAGAGGAAAAAAACTATTTCGTCCAAGGCCACCCATATTGTGCAAGAACCACGAGGGGCTTTCAAGCCATCCGCACTAGTGCAGTTCCACACCCAGCAGCTCTGTGACCATGGTCCATTGCTCCCAGGCGTAGCGCCAAATGGAGACGGAGTGAAGGTGCTCAAACGAGTGGAAGTCGCGCTCGTCCATTGCCTGTTTTTCTTCGAGATAAACCTGGCTTACAAACTCACAATCATTGCAGCGAACAATATAAGGATAGCTATCGGCCATTTTGAAAAACCACATCCCTGGGTAATGGCCCATTGTTGAGCTTTTGTTTATTTTGTGCACTAAGGTGTTTTGCCTAGGGGCTGAGAATATTTGGCCTATCGAGCTACTCTGGTTGAACAGGAATGGCTGGGCGTAAAAACGCATGCAAACGAGGTTCGAGAAGAGGTAAAAAGTTGCAGGTCTTACTGATGCAAAGGTAGTGCTGACTAGGACCGCATGATGCGGGCTTTGATTTCCGGCTCCCAGATCACGTTGGAAGGCTCCAGAGTTTCAACGCCTACCTGGCCTTGCAGTGAAGTGCCCGGCTCGCCGATCCACATGACTTTGTATCTGGCGCGGCGGTTCTGGCGCTGCAGCCAGATCACCTGCCCGGTGGTCTTGATTCCCGGAGGCGCTACCAGACGCGCGCCATTGGTGGAAATTTCATAAGTACAGCAGTTCTGCGATTCAATGCTGGTAATGTCAGGAAAAACCTTGACCGGCACGGCAATGTGCAGCCGCTTTTCATTTCGCTTGTCGAGAGGTATGGCCGTGGCCGCCGCTGCTGCAATCGGAATAGCTTGCTTGGTCTCCATGACTCACTGAGTATCGCGGGTTGATTAAATTTGGTCAATGTTACTTTGGTTCGCGGAAATTGTGATGATTTCTCGCGTGGAAATGGGCTTTGTGACGCGTTGCACAAAACCAGTTACAATAGTGTCTTAGTCCCTCCTTTTAACGAGACAAAACATGATTCATTTCCCCGTGCCCGAGGCCCTGACCTTTGATGACGTATTGCTTTTACCTGCGCACTCTGACGTGGTTCCGGCAGAAGTAAATACACAGACCCAGCTTTCGCGCAACATTCGCCTGAATATTCCCATTATCAGCGCCGCCATGGATACGGTGACAGAATCTCGTCTGGCCATTGCCATTGCGCAGGCCGGTGGACTGGGCATTGTGCATCGCAATCTTTCCATTGAGCAGCAGGCCGATGAAGTGGATAAAGTAAAACGCTCTGAGAGCGGCATGATCATGGACCCAATCACGCTTTCTCCGGACCACAAAATTGCCGACGCGCTGGAGTTGATGCGCCGCTACAAAATTTCTGGTGTGCCGGTGACCAAGAACAAGAAGCTGGTCGGCATCCTTACGAATCGCGACC
>DASXZE010000408.1:0-5015 GCA_036502105.1 Candidatus Angelobacter sp.
GGAATTTGCCGAGGCGGCAAAACTTTACGTGCCGCTCACGCGCCTTGATCTGATCCAGAAATATCGCTCAGGTGAAGGCGTGCATCCGCCGCTGAGCCGGCTGGGCGGCAGCGTGTGGGCCAAGACCAAGGCCCGCGTGAAGAAGGCCATGCAGGATATGGCCGACGACCTTCTCAAACTTTATGCCTCGCGCAAAGCCGCGCAGGGCCACGCTTTCCCTGAAGACACGCAGTGGCAAAAAGAATTTGAAGACGCATTTGAGTTCAACGAAACCGACGACCAGCTTACGGCCACCGCTGACATCAAGCGTGACATGGAATCCACTCTTCCCATGGACCGTCTGCTCTGCGGCGACGTGGGTTATGGCAAAACAGAAGTTTCCATGCGTGCAGCCTTCAAAGCCGTTCAAGATAATAAGCAGGTTGTCGTGCTCGCGCCTACAACCGTTCTCGTCTTCCAGCACTTTGAAAATTTCAAGCGCCGCTTTTCCGCCTTCCCTATCACCATTGATATGATGAGCCGTTTCCGCACCACCAAGCAGCAAAAGGAGACGGCGGAAAAAATTGAGCAGGGCAAAGTCGATATCGTAATCGGCACGCACCGTCTGCTTTCCAAAGATATTAAGTTTCAGGATCTGGGACTGGTCATCGTCGATGAAGAGCAGCGTTTCGGCGTCCGCCATAAAGAGCGGCTCAAGCAGCTCAAAAAAGAAGTGGACGTGCTCACCATGTCCGCCACGCCCATTCCGCGCACACTCCACATGTCCATGGTGGGAATGCGCGATATGAGTGTGATTGAAACGCCTCCCCGTGATCGCATGGCCATCCAAACGGTAGTTGCTGCCTACGATGAAAAGTTGGTCAAGTCAGCGTTGGAACATGAAATGGAGCGCGGCGGACAGGCGTATTTTGTTCACAATCGCGTTGAGACAATTTATGAAATTGCCGCCAAACTCCAGGAGATGCTTCCTCGCTCGCGCGTGATAGTCGGCCACGGACAGATGTCTGAAGGCGAGCTGGAAAAAGTAATGTACACATTTGTGCGCCATGAGGCTGACATACTCGTGGCCACCACCATTATTGAAAATGGCCTGGATATTCCGCTCTGTAACACCATCATTATCAATCGCGCGGACCGTCACGGCCTCTCAGAGCTTTATCAGCTGCGCGGACGCGTCGGCCGGTCCAATCGCAGGGCTTACGCTTATCTTCTCGTCCCTGCCGAACAAGAACTTACGCCTATTGCACGCCGAAGACTGGCCGCGCTCAAAGAATTTTCTGATCTTGGCGCCGGATTCAAAATCGCTGCCCTTGATCTCGAGCTGCGCGGCGCCGGCAATCTGCTGGGCGGCGAGCAGAGCGGCAACATTGATGCCGTGGGATTTGAAATGTATACCGGCATGCTAGACCGCGCTATCCGCGAGCTGAAGGGCGAAGAGCTTTCTGACAAAGTCAGCACACAGCTGAATTTGGGCATCGATCTCCGCATTCCTACGCACTACATCGCTGAAGAGAATCAGCGCCTGCGCATGTATAAACGTGCCGCCGGAGTGGAAAGCGAAGCCGCGCTGGACGACGTCCGCAAAGAATTGCAGGATCGCTATGGCGAGCCGCCTGCACCAGTGCGCTATCTGCTGGCAGCTTCTGCATTGAAGTTGCTGTGTGAACGCGTTGGCGTGCTGGCCGTGGATCGCAAGCGTGATTCCGTGACCATCAAATTCACAGAGCAAGCAGCCATTGAGCCGGAGAGGCTGGCCAACTTCGTGGCGCAGGCCAAAGGCGCACAGTTTTCTCCCGGCGGTGTGCTCAAGTTCAACCTGAAATCGATCCAGCCGGAAGCGGTAATTGACCAGCTGCAAGGCCTTCTGCGCGAGCTAAGTCCAGAAGTAGTGGCGCAAACCTGGCTGCAGGCTAAGTAAGAATCTTGAGTGGCTTAGTATTAATGTAATGAAGATATGTTCAAGTTATCAGAAGTAAATTTAAATTCACTGAAGTCACTTGACAAACTGTCGTATCAAGTTAAAGTTATCGCAAGAATCTAAACATTTAGGGTGCATGTAAATGGCTGTTTCTGAAGAATTAAGAAGAGCTATTATTGAACGGTTGCAGCAGGGACCTTGCCGTCCAACAGATCTTTTAAAAACCATGCTTAATCAACACTTTATTGAATCTGATATCCGAGAGGCTGTATCGCTGTTGTTGAACGAAAATAAAATCGAGCTTACCGGTCAGCAAGAATTACAAAATCAGATGGCCGCCGCATAACTCAAAAAATTACGTGCAAGCACCTGAAAGTCGCTTTGACCGTCGCCATGATCGAAAACCCAATCCCGTAGGGGATGATCGCGCCTCTGCTCAACGCGATCGAGATCGTATTTTGTACAGTTCTTCATTTCGGCGCTTGGCTGAAGTAACTCAAGTCGTTTCAGCGGATAGTGGATATGTTTTTCACAATCGTCTAACACATTCCTTACAAGTTGCGCAGGTCGGACGCCGTCTTGCCGAAAAGCTAACCAAAAAATATCCAGACTCCAAAGCATTTATAGACCCAGACGTTGTTGAAGCAGCTTGTATGGCACATGACTTGGGCCATCCACCGTTCGGGCATGCGGCAGAAATAACTTTAAATTCACTGACAGAATCGTTTGGTGGCTTTGAGGGAAATGCACAAAGTTTTCGCATCATTACACGTTTAGCCTCTCGATCTCCAGAGTATCCAGGGTTGGATTTGACGTGTGCAACACTTGCAGCGACATTGAAATATCCATGGATTAGAGGTGGCAACCCTAAAAAGCGCAAAAAGTGGGGAGCATACTCTAATGAACGAAATGATTTTGAGTTTGCTTCCAAATTACTACCAAGCCCTAACCACCCAACAATTGAAGCCCAATTGATGGATTGGGCAGATGACATTACGTATTCGGTGCACGATTTAGAGGATTTCTTTCGGGCAGGTCGTATCCCCCTACATTTGCTCGGTAGGGCGGATTCTACGGAACAAAGGGATTTTTTCAAAAATGTCTTTGAGCGTCATATCGATGACAGCGAGTTTCAAGAAGGGGATAAAATTAAAAATGTTTTCACGCAGTTATTGACTCTGTTTCCGCTTACGGCTGCTTACAACGGCTCTGCTAAACACCGCTCAGTATTGCGATACTTTACTGGCTTTCTTATTGGGAGATATATAAATGCTGCTCGGATTGAATTTACTGGAACAAATCCCCAATTGATAATAGATGAGGCGCTGCGGGTTGAAGTAAATATGCTGAAAGAATTGACTTGGACTTACGTTATTGAAGGAGCTTCACTTGCAGCTCAACAGCACGGCCAGAAAAAAATTATTTCTGAACTATATAAAATTTATTCAGAATCTGCAGTGGACAAGAAGAATCGAGCAATTTTTCCAATGTATTATCGGGAGAAACTTGCAATTCATGAGGGCGATCCTACTGAATCTCAACGAATACCAGTCGACTTAATTGCCAGCATGACCGAATCTCAAGCCGTTGCAATGTATCATCGGTTAACTGGTACTCGCAATGATGCCGCCCTATTCGATATTCTTTCTTAAGCTCCTTGCAGCAGCTTAAGCCCGCCCCTGCCTGATATAATCCGCGCGTCTTATGAAAACACCAAAACTTCTTCTCGCTGTTCTGCTGTTCGCCAGCTTCGCTTTTGCTCAACCATCCGCGCCTTCTGCTCCGCAGAAAACTTATATTCATGCCGGGCATATGCTCGACACAAAAACCGGCAAGACGCTGGACAACGTCCTGATAACGATTGAAGGCGACAAGATTGCCTCGGTTGGATCGGGCGCAGCGCCGGCGGGTGCCAACGTGATCAATCTGCCCAATGCAACCGTGCTTCCCGGCCTGATTGATGCGCACACGCACCTCACGGGCGATCCGAATTTTGGCTATCAGGAATTGGCGATCTCTACTCCCATGGAAGCCCTGATCGGCGCCAAGAATGCCCGCATTACGCTGGAAGCCGGCTTCACCACAGTCCGGAATGTGGGAGCAGGCGGCTATACGGATGTGGCGCTACGCGACGCGATTAATCAAGGCATGGTACCCGGCCCACGCATGATGGTCAGCGGCCCGCCACTCTCCATCACCGGCGGGCACTGCGACCAGAATCTTCTGCCTTATGAATGGCACGCCAAGGCCGACGGCACCGCTGACGGCATTGAGCACGTGCAGCAGAAAGTTCGCGAGATCATTAAGTACGGCGCTGATGTAATCAAAATCTGCGCCACTGGCGGCGTGCTGAGCAAAGGCGACGATCCACGCGCCTCGCAATACACGCTGGAAGAAATGAAAGCCATTGTGGCAGACGCGCATCGTCTGGGCCGCAAAGTCGCCGCACACGCGCATGGCGCGCAGGGAATTGCATGGGCCAGCGAGGCTGGCGTAGATTCCATTGAACATGGAACTTACATTGACGATAACGGCATTAAAATCATGAAAGAGCACGGCACGTATCTTGTCCCCACGCAATATCTGGGCGACTGGATGCGTGAAAACGCCGCCAAAATCGGACTGCCGCCCATGTACGCGGAAAAGATGAAGGCCGTTACCTCCGTGAGCCGCCAGAATCTGAAGCACGCTTTTGATGCCGGCGTAAAAGTGGCATTCGGCACTGACGCTGCGGTTTATCCCCATGGACTCAACGCGCATGAGTTCGCCGTGTACGTGCAAATGGGCATGACGCCGATTCAGGCAATCCAGACGGCAACTATAAACGCCGCTGATCTGCTGGGATGGACCGACCGCATTGGCACGCTGGAGCCGGGAAAGTTTGCCGACATCGTCGCGGTAAATGGCGATCCGACCAAAGACGTGACGTTGCTGGAAAACCCTGTATTTGTAATGAAGGGCGGCACGGTTTACAAGAAATAACTGCGCGATCCTCACCAGAAGGGGTGGCCGCGCCGGGCTGCCCCTTTCGTCCGCTCCCCAACTAAGTTACCCCTCGTCCAATAGCTTAAGTGGCAACGGCCACCCAATCACGACG
>DASXZE010000409.1:0-10079 GCA_036502105.1 Candidatus Angelobacter sp.
ATGGAAAAGTTGGCGCGTGCCCACGTTATATCTTTGCTAACTATCAAGACGAAGCTTACGGGCGGTTTCTGCTTGATCCAGTCAGCCGCAAAGCTGTGATGGCCAGCCTTGACGGCGTCAGTGATGTTTTTGAGCGCACCCTGCTCTGGGGCTCGCTGTGGGATTCTGTCCGCGAAGCTGAGATGGATCCGCGTGAATACATTGATCTGGCATTGAAGGATCTTTCCGCAGAGAAAGATGAGTCGCTGGCGCAGAGCATCATCGGTCGCACCGTCACCGCGCTGCATCGCTATGTGAGCCCGGCGGTTCGCGCTCAACTTGTGCCCAAGATGGAAGCACTCGCAACCGACCAGATGCTGCATTCACAGTCACAAGACATGCGCATAACATGGTTTCGCGCTTTGCGCGGCGTAGCTGAAACCGATCCGGCACGCGGCCAGCTCAAAGACATGCTGAGCGGCAAACTTATAGTTCCGGGCGTGGAACTGCGTCCGCTGGATCGATGGAACATAGTCGCTTCGCTGGTCGCGTTGCATGATCCGCAGGCGGAAGCGATTTTGGCTGGCGAAGAAAAGCGTGATCCATCTGGAGACGGAAAGAAATACGCCTACATGGCTGAGGCCGCGCGTCCTGATGCAAAGACAAAGAAACAATACTTTGACGAGTACCTGCACAATGCCGCGCGTCCTGAAGACTGGATTGAAGTAAGCCTGGGCAGCTTTAACTGGTGGAACCAGTCAGCGCTTACCGCGCCATATCTTGGTCCGGCGCTGGATGCCCTGCCGCAGGTAAAGCAAGACCGCAAAATCTTTTTTCTGCTGGGCTGGTTGAATGCTTTTATTGATGGCCAGCAGTCAGCCGAGGCGCAGAAACAGGTCCATGATTATCTGAAAACAGCGCAGCTAGACCATGATTTACAGCTGAAAATTCTTGAGGTGGTGGACGAACTGGACCGAACCGTAAAAATCCGGGGCAAATATCAATGATGGGATAGTAAACATTAAGAGAACTAGGCTACTTTTCCGGTATTTTCAGGTGCGCAGGGCACAAATAACGGATGTATAATTTTAGTTGATGACGAAGTACTCGATCGTAGTCCCATTTCATAACGAGCAGGAGAGCGTCACGGCGCTCTATGACCGTCTGAAGGCAGTCATGGAAGCGACCGGTGATACGTTTGAACTCGTATTCGTGGACGACGGCAGCATTGACCGCACCTACAAGCTGCTGCGCGAAATTGTAACCATTGACAGCCGCGTGATTGTGGTAAAGCTGCGCCGCAACTTTGGGCAGACATCCGCCCTGGCTGCCGGCTTTGCGCATGCGCAGGGTGAGTTTGTGATTGCCATGGATGGCGATCTGCAACACGATCCTGACGATATTCCAAAATTTCTGGAAATGCTGGAACAGGGCTATGACCTGGTCAGCGGATGGCGCAAAGAGCGTGTAGATAATTTTGTGATGCGCCGCATTCCTTCACGCATTGCCAACTGGGCCATGTCAAAGTTGAGCGGAGTCAATATCCATGATTTTGGGACTACGTACAAAGCTTATCGCCGTGAGATTATCCAGCAGCTTCCGTTGTATGGTGAACTCCATCGTTTTATTCCGGCGCTGGCTTCGTGGTATGGAGCTTCCATCTGCGAGATTCCGATTAAGAATATTGTGCGGCCCAAGGGCAATTCGCACTATGGCATCTCGCGTACGTTCCGCGTCTTCTTTGATCTGATCACGATCCGCTTCCTGCTGAAATATATGTATCGCCCGCTGCACCTATTTGGGACGGTCGGCATGCTGTCATTAATAGCAGGCATGGGCGTTGCTTTCTGGCTCATGCTTTCCAAACTAATATGGCACATGAGCGTGATGGGGCAGCATGGCCCTCTTATGATTTCCGCCGCAGTGCTGATTGTGTTTGGCGGACAGATGCTGGCGCTGGGCCTGCTGGGAGATCTACAGGTAAGAAACTTCCAGGAGCCATCGCGTCGCGTGCCTTATACCGTGGCCCATGTGTTGCGATCACAGAGCCAGGAACAAGCAGTTAACGAATAATCCAAGTAAAAAAAGAGCATAAAAACCATGAGCACAGTCACCACCCCCACTGAGCTGCGGCTGGCCAAACGTATGAGCCGCCTGGGCACGGAAACCGCCTTTGAAACTCTGGCTAAAGCACGCGCGCTAGAGGCCCAGGGCAGAAGCATTATCCATTTGGAAATTGGCGAACCCGATTTTGATACGCCCAGCAACGTAATTGATGCCGGCATCAAGGCCATACACGATGGCTACACGCATTATTCACCTTCTGCCGGATTGCCCGCACTGCGCCAGGCCGTGGCTGAAGAAGTTACCAAGACCCACGGCGTGCCGGTTGTAGCCGAAGAAGTTGTGATCGTCCCCGGTGGCAAGCCCACGATCTACTTCACGTTTATGTCACTGGTGGAAGAGGGCGATGAAGTTATTTATCCCAATCCGGGCTTCCCTATTTATGAGTCGTTGATTAACTTCACCGGCGCCAAGGCTGTGCCGCTGCAGATGCGGGAAGAAAGAAATTTCCGTCTCGATCCCAACGAACTAGCTGACCTGATTACTGACCGGACGAAGTTGATTGTGCTGAACTCTCCGCATAACCCAACGGGCAGCATGACCACGGAGCAGGACATAAAAGATATTGCGGCAGCCATTGGTGATCGCGACATTATGGTGCTCTCTGACGAAATCTACAGCCGCCTGATTTTTGACGGCAACCATCACTCGCTGATGTCGCTGCCCGGATGGAGAGATCGCGTGATTATGCTGGATGGCTGGTCTAAAACGTATGCCATGACTGGCTGGCGCCTGGGCTACGGCGTGATGCGCAAAGAACTCGCCGCACACTTTGGCCGCCTGATGACCAACGTAAATTCCTGCAGCGCCGGCTTCACGCAGGTTGCGGGCATTGAGGCCATCAAGGGCGACCAGGCATCGGTGGATCACATGTGCTCGCAGTTCAAGGCGCGTCGTGACAAGTTTATTGGCGGACTGAATGAGATACGCGGCTTCAGCTGTCTCTTTCCACACGGCGCTTTTTACGCTTTTCCCAACATCAAGAAAACGGGATGGGATTCGCGCAAACTGGCTGAAGCCATGTTGAATGAAGCTGGCGTCGCGTGCCTGGCCGGGACAGCTTTCGGCAAATTTGGTGAAGGCTATCTGCGCTTCAGCATCGCCAACTCCATGGAAAACCTGGATGAAGCGCTGAACCGCATTGGAAACTGGGCGAAGAAGAACCTTTAGCCGCAGATCAAAAACTAGCCGCGAATTTTCGCGAATGAACGAGTCGTTTTGATTTATTATTTGCGTGGTTCGCGGCTTTAGTTTTTTCATCACGCCTCGTATTTGCTCGTTCAAAAGCAAAAGCTCTTTCGCCGCAGATTTACGCTTATAGACGCTGATAAATACTAAGTCTAGTTTTTTAATTCGTGTTCATTCCCGTTGATTCACGGCTAAAGTCCGTCCTCAAGCTTTGCCTAATTGGCCTTCATCTGTAAAAATCATTCGTCTGTAGAAATCAATTGAGACTCCATGCCAAAAAATAAATTCAAAGTTTTTGCTACCTGCCACATCGGCGACGCTGCTGAAAATCTGTTGCGTGAAAAGGGCTGCGATCTTGAAGTCTTTCCTGATCCGGAAGCGCCGCCGAAGAGCTTGATCCTGGAAAAAGCCAGCAGCGGCATTGATGGCCTGATTACCACTCTGCGCGATCCCATTGACGCTGAAGTTTTTGAAGCCGGCAAAGGAACACTGAAGGTTGTCTCACAGATGGCGGTGGGCTTTGACAATATCAATCGCGCGGACGCGAACCGCTACAAAATTCCGTTCACCAACACGGCGGAAGTCCTGAATGACGCGACTGCTGAATTTGCTTTTCTCATGATGGGTACGCTGGCCCGCCGCATGTGGGACAGTGAGAAGCAGGTGCGCGAACAGAAGTGGGGCGCGTGGCATCCGTTCCTGCCGTTTCTGGGCGATGAGATTACGGGCAAGACGGTGGCCGTGATCGGCACCGGCAGAATCGGCCTGGCATTCATCAAGAAGTGCCTGGGCTTTGACATGAATGTGCTCTGCTACGATCCGATTTTTCAGAATAAGAAATTCATAGCCGATGTGCAGTTGTTGATGGACCTGCGCCACCGCATTGGCATGGTAAAAGAGCCCAACTGGATCAAATATGTTCCGCTGGAAGAAGCGCTTAAACAAGCCGATTACGTGAGCCTGCATGTGCCGCTGGTGCGCGAAGGCGAGACACCAACTTTCCACCTGATGAATGAACGCACACTCCAACTCATGCGCAAAGGTGCTTACCTCATCAACGCCGCGCGCGGGCCGGTGGTGGATGAAAACGCCTTGGCCAAAGCGCTGCGCGAACGCTGGATTGCCGGCGCAGCGCTCGACGTATATGCAAAAGAGCCGTTGCCTGCGGACTCTCCGCTGCTTGATCCGGAGATTCAAGACCGCTGCCGCTTGTTTCATCACTTTGCCAGCGGCGGACGCATTACGCGTCTTTCAACCGATCCGGAAAAAGGTATGGCTGGCCGCTGCATTCAGGGATTGCTTGATGTGTTACAAGGAAATTACGGCGCTGACGCGGCCAAAATGCCATATGTAGTTAACAAAGAAGTTGGCGTGCGGACGGGCGAGCACGGCGAAGGAATCTAGACTATGGTAGCGAGGATTCAAAAATGAAGAAACGGCTACTGCTGATATTGTTCGTTTTACTCGGTGTTTCCTGTGTTTTTGGATTCTACCAATCTACTGATCCCGACCAATTGCTCATTGAGCAACTCAGCAAGAGCGGTGCTGATGTATCCAAAGCGCACGACATTGCTTTCTTGCTTTACTTTCCTAATTCAGATGGTGCAGCCAAAGCCATGGTCGATATTTATGAAAAGAAATTTGACGCTGAAATAAAGAAACCTGAGAAGGCTGGCGAACCATGGTCTTGCATAGCGAAAAAAACTATGGTGCCCGAGTTGAAGGCCATGCAGAAGATTCGCCGACAATTCGTGACTATCGCTACCGCCAACGGCGGAGAGTACCATGGCTGGTCAGCCATCCCAGTGAAAT
Source organism: Candidatus Angelobacter sp. (assembly GCA_036502105.1). Taxonomy (GTDB): domain Bacteria; phylum Acidobacteriota; class Terriglobia; order Terriglobales; family Acidobacteriaceae; genus Angelobacter. Next base: position 5,104 of record DASXZE010000409.1, read on the forward strand.
AACTAAAGCGATAAATTACATGCCTGAAGGTTTCTTCTTCGAACCCTTCACATCCAACTCATTCACAACCTGCTGAACGTTGGGAACGCCTGCGGCAAGTTTTTCAACCTGTGCGCGCTCATCAGAATTATTGACATTGCCTTTCAGGGTAAGCACGCCGTTTTTGGCGTCAAAACGGATATGCTGTTTTTCCATCCGATTGGCAATGATCACTGCTTTGAAATCTTTTTCGATTCCCGTGTCCACGTTGGAATCGATTTTCTTGGCGGTGCTTTCATCCCCTACAGGACGCACGCCGATCTCATCTGAAATCACAAAGCCGGCAGCGGTGGTCTTGGCCAGTTCTTCTGCGCGATTTTTCTCTTCATCGGTCTTTACGTCGCCGGTAAGAGTTACGAGCTGTTTGTCATTATTCACAGCCACTTTCACGTCTTTATAGCCGCCGTTGTCCAGGGCTTTTACCACTTGGTCCTTTACATCGGGAGTGCTTGCTTTGTTGGTGGAACAGCCAATCGCCACGGTAAGCAGCAGAGCGGCCGAAGATGCCATGAATATTTTTGCGCGCATTTTGAGAGTCTCCTATATCCGGGTTGGAACACGGCTTTTTCAAGAACCTGTTGTGAGGTTCTTGTTCTATAAAGTTTGGATGCACGCTTCTACCTTGGAGAGGGCTGAGGGCTTAACCAACTAAGCTTAGCGAACCAGAGCTGCAGTCGCCGCAACCATGGACTGGAAAACTTTTACGCCGTCGGCTGAGCCCAGCAGCGCTTCACTGCAGCGATCAGGATGCGGCATCATTCCCAACACGTTGCCACCTTCACTGCAGATTCCGGCAATGTTATCGAGTGATCCGTTGGGATTGGCCTCTGCCGTGATCTGACCTTCAGGCGTGGCGTAGCGAAAGACGATCCGGTTCTGGCGCTTGAGCCCAACCAGAGTTTCAGGATCGCAATAATAATTCCCTTCCATGTGTCCGATGGGAACCCTGAGCACCTCGCCCGGCTTGCAGGCGTTGGTAAACGGGGTCTCTGCATTTTCCACGCGCAGGTCAACAAACTTGCAGATGTACTTTAATCCAGCGTTGCGCATCAGAGCACCAGGAAGCAAGCCGGCCTCGCAGAGAATCTGAAAGCCATTGCAGATGCCAATCACCATGCCGCCGGCAGCAGCAAACTTTTTTACTTCCTGCATGATGGGCGCAAACTTAGCGATGGCCCCCGTGCGCAGATAGTCGCCGTATGCAAATCCGCCGGGCACGATAATAGCGTCAGAGCCCTGCAGATCATGCGAATCGTGCCAGAGCATGGTGGCCTGCTGTCCGGTAGCGGCAATGGCTGCGTTGTAGCTATCCTGATCGCAATTGGAGCCGGGGAAAATGATGACGCCAAATTTCATACTTTTATTTAAACACAAAGGACACGAAGGAACACGAAGATAAAAGCTCATTATTTCCTAAAACATATGGGCTGGATTTCTTCTGCATAATCGAATCAAAAGCGCATCTAAACATTTAATTCAGCTCGACAGCTTTATTCGGTTCGGCAAAGTCTTATCCAGCAAAAATAGAATTGATTTCCTCCGTGCTCCTCTGTGTACTCTGTGGTAAAAGCTTATGGACTGGAAATCCCACGCACGCACCACCGGCAGCGCGCTCAAGAACTGGTTTATCGCCCAGTGCGTTGACTCACTGGCCGTAGCGGTTCTGTGGCTCGTCGGACTGTGGATCATCGGCATTCCCTGGGCTCCGTTGTGGGCCGTGCTTGCTGGAGTGCTCCAGTTCATCCCCAACTTCGGCGTGCTGATTTCACTGATTGGCCCCGCGCTGGTTGGCGCTCTCAGCCACGATCACATCCACTTCTTTTATGTGCTGGGATTGTTCGCCGTGATCATGGTTACAGACGGTCTCTTTTTGCAGCCTGACATCATGAAGCGGACAGCCAAGGTGCCGTTCTGGGCAGCGCTGTTTGCGCCGATCATTCTGGGCATCATTATTCCGTTCTGGGGAGTGCTGCTTGCTCCGCCGCTGCTGGCCGTAATCTATGCGTTCCGTAGAAAAGCTGAAACTTCGCCAGATCAGCCCCGGCTCCCTGTCCGATAGCCACCTCTGCGCTTGCGGGCCGGCTCCGGCGCTGGGAAAAATCCCTTGAATGCCAAAAAACAGCCAAAACATCAGTGGCCATAAAGTAATAGCAACTAGTTCAAGACTCTCTCTAAAGAAGTAGGCGCGTTTTCCTGCAGTAAGTTCACTGATTGCCCCGGCAAGGAAAAGAGCGCAAATCGACACATAATAAGCGACCATCAGCAACAAGCTCGCCTTTTGCCCCGTAGAGAAAACCGCCTTGCCAGAAGCAATATTCCGGTAGAACCGGCCTTGATTCAGGTTCGTATCCGGAAACACAATATTGCGCTGCCGATTGCGAACATCCTGCTCCCATTCCTGCCGATTCATAGGGCAAATAATAGCAATCCTTCGTGCTATAATCTACCTTGTTTTCCTGCGCTTACAGCGCAATCTGACGCCCTAATGGCCGTCTTAAATCTTTGATTCTTTGAGGGTATCCACATGTCCGGCCACTCAAAATGGGCCACAATCAAGCATAAGAAGGGCGCGCTGGACGCCAAGCGCGGCAAGATTTTCACCCGTCTGATTAAGGAAATCACCATGGCTGCCAAAAGTGGCGGCGGTGATGCTGAAGGCAATCCGCGTTTGCGTACCGCCATTGCGGCCGCCAAGGCGGAAAACATGCCTGCCGACAATATCAAGCGCGCCATCCAGCGCGGCACCGGCGAACTTGAAGGTGTGAACTATGAAGAAATCACCTTTGAAGGTTACGGCCCCGGCGGCGTAGCTCTGCTGGTGGAAGTCACCACAGACAATCGCAACCGCACCGTAAGTGAAATCCGCCACGCCTTCACCAAAGGCGGAGGCAACATGGGTGAAGCCGGCTCCGTAGCCTGGATGTTCCACAAAAAGGGCTCCATCCTGGTTTCCAAAGCCAAGTCCAAGGAAGATGATCTGATGAACATCGTCCTCGAACAGGGCGGCGACGACCTGAACGACGACGGCGATACCTGGGAAATCACCACGCCTCCTAATACCTTTGAAACCGTTCTTGAAGCCGTAAAAAAATCCGGCGCTGAAGTAGTTCACTCCGCCGTAGGCATGATCCCCCAGAATTACATCAAGCTGGAAGGCTCTGCCGCCAACCAGATGATCCGCCTGCTGGAAGCCCTGGAAGACGGCGACGACGTGCAAAACGTTTACTCCAACTTTGACGTCGATCAGGAACAGCTGGAACAGGTTGCTGGGTAGTTTAAGCGATCCAGTTTTTGCCGAAGTCTTTCAGCTTTAAAGATTTGCAGCTTTAAGATTTGCAGCTTTAAAAAACTTACCGAAGGCGATCCGCAAGGATCGCCTTTCACTTTTACCGAAAAACATTCGCCGCAGATTTACGCAGAGAAGCGCTGTGATCAATGACAAAAAATCTTCATTGACCCCTGTTCACTGTCCGAGCCAGCCGTGGATCGATGGGTGTACCTTTGTGATCCTTCGTGTCCTTTGTGGTTAAAAGCTTTTGCTTTTCCGATGACGTGCGATGTCGGCGATGTCGCGCGATCACGGCGATCCCTATTATTCACTTGTCAAAGAACCAGCTTCCCCACCGCCTGAGCGGCCTTTGAATCCGCAAAATCCGTGTTAATCCGTGGTAAGATCTTGCTCTTCCCGATCACCAGATCACCGGATCACGCGCGATCACCCGATCTTCTGCCCTTCCCCATCTTTATCAAAATCCACCCGCCCAACATTGCTCAGCGCCAGTTGCAGGTAATAGCCCAGAGTTGACGCCTGCTTGCGCTCCAGCTTTCCATCCACCAGCGCCTGCGCGCCTTTGGCAATCGCCGCCTGAATTGAGTTCGCATCACTCAACACCGGCAGGCTGATCTTCTCCGGACGCGCCTCTTCCATCGTCTCGTGCATGTGGCAATATTTCTTGCCGCGGACCTTCGGCGCACGGCACGGCTGGCCATTCATCTTTTCAAACCGGCACCGCGGAGAGTTGTTCGCCCGCTCAATCGTATTCCTCATCTTGTTAAAAACCTTCTGGTTGAGCTCGTCAAATGCCAGCCCATGCTCCTCCAGCCTCGGGTCCTGCTCCATGCATTCCTTGTACTCCGCAAAACACTTGCCCAGCTTCTTCAGCAACTGCCCCGCCTTGCTCGCCGGCCACGCCTGCCGCAACCGCTCCTGCTGTTCCTTCAACCGACGCTCATCGCGCACGCGCTTCACCGCTTCAAATTCCTCGCGAGTCTTCGCATAAAAGTTCAATTTCTGCTCGTCATAGGTGAATCCCATCTCATCTTCACCCTCACGAAAACCAAATCCATCCGCCGGAACATGATCTTCCCACTTAAAAGCCATTGAATTCTCTCCTTGCCGTTGTTTTTCCGATCACCAGATCGCCCGATCACGGCGATCACCCGATTTTTGCGCCCCTCAGCCGATGTCTCTCAGCCACAGACCCCACCCGGCTATTCATGTTTTGTTATAAACAAAAGGCGAATCGCATTTCGACCGAGCGGTGACCGCGCGGTCGAAGCTTCTTCGAGCCCCTGTTTCGATCCCGAATCACGTTGTTTCCCCTCTGCCCTGATAGTTACTGCTTGCTAACTAGTCTTTTTATAGCGAAAACAGAGCGAATCAAGCCAAATCCTAATGCAATTTTTAGCGAATGTAAAGCGAATTCTATTCGTAACATTTACCCGGCGACAATAAAGACCAAGACATAATGGGAGTGATACAGTTTGATTAGAAGGAATCGTTAGCCCGAATCCATAAAACTACATGATCAAACCAAGAGAGCAGCAAAAGAAACGGCAGGAGAGCCGAAAAGGACAAGCCTCTATGCATGATCGTCAGCGACTCCAGAAGGCGTTTGCGCGGTATGCAGGGAGCATTCAAGAGAGTATTGACAAAA
>DASXZE010000410.1:0-16981 GCA_036502105.1 Candidatus Angelobacter sp.
CGCCTTGGAATCCATGCGCAATAGAATCGGCTGGTCCGGTTCGTTGGCCGCCTGGGCCTGAAGTAGCGCCGTCATCTTTACTGCGTGCAGCGGATCGACGCGGGTATCGCTTTCAGCAGTCATAAACAAAACGGCTGGATAGCGCGTGCCGGCTTTCACATGGTGATAAGGCGAGTAGGCGTATAGATATTTAAATTGCTCAGGGTCGTCGGACGAGCCGTATTCGGGAATCCAGAGCTTGGCGATCTGGAAAAGCTGGTAGCGCAGCATGTCCAGCAGCGGGACTTGGCAAACCACGGCGCGGAACAGCTCTGGACGCTGTGTAAGCGCAGCTCCCATCAGCAGCCCGCCGTTGCTGCCGCCTTGAATGGCCAGGTGCGCTGCGTCAGTATATTTCTGCGCGATCAGATGTTCGGCGGCTGCGGCAAAGTCATCAAAAACATTTTGCTTTTGCTCCAGCATGCCGTGGCGATGCCAGTCTTCACCAAATTCATTTCCGCCACGCAGTTGCACATCGACATAGACTCCGCCCTGCTCCAGCAAAAGCAGCATCACATTGCGATTGAAAAACGGCGTACGCCCCACATTGAATCCGCCGTATCCGGAGAGCAGCGTTGGATTGCGGCCGTTCCTGGCCAGACCTTTTTTGCTGACCACAAACATGGGCACGCGCGTTCCGTCTTTTGAGTTGAACCAGAGCTGCTCTGTCTGGTATTTCTCCGGATCAATGCTGGCTTCCACGCGGGCCCATTTTTTTGTCTGGCCGTTGAGGCTGACTTCGTAAATGGTGGGAGGAATGGCATACGAGATGAATCCAAAATACGCCGATTCGCTGTTCCAGTTGCCACCCAGATCAAAGATGCTGCCCAGCGCGGGCATGGCAACGCTGGCCACCGGCTTGCCTTCAAGATCAAAGATGCTCAGTTGTGAACTGGCGTTCCTGATGGCATGCACAAAAAGCTTTTTGCCAATAATCGCTGCCTGGCCTTCAATCACCGCGTCAGATTCGGCGATAATTTCTTTCCAATTCGCGCGCTCAGGTGCAGCACAACTGGCCTTAAAGACTCGGAACCGCGGCGCACCTTCATTGGTGGTGATGTAAAGCTGTCCGTCAAGAATGTCTGCATGGTAGAGGAAGTTTTCTCCCATGGTGATGCATTGGAGCTTGCCTGCTGGCGCGGAAAGATCTTTTAAATAGAGGTCAGTCCTGGTCCAGCCTTTGCTTACGTCTATTAGTAACCAGCGGCCGTCATGGGAAAGGGAGACATTGGGCCAGTGCTGCGGATCCATGTTTTCGTTATCAGCGGGAAAAACGAGCGGGTCGTTGGTTCCGTCGGTTACGCCGTCAGGCACTTCTTTGGATGCGTCGCTAGCATTCGCGCCTGAATTCACTGGATGAAGACTGACCTGATGAAAAAAGATGCGGCGGTTATACATCTCTTCGCCAACCGGTACTTCGCCCGCGCGCGGATAGCGCGTGTAATAAAAGCCTGAACTGTCTGGCAGCCATGCCAGGCTGGCGGCGCGGGTGCGCTCAATCTTCTCTGGTAGTAGCGCGCCGCTGGCGACGTCAATGACTTGCAGCGTGCTCAATTCTGATCCGTTGGCCGACGTGCCAAACGCTACATGCTTGCCATCATCAGAGGCATACCACCAATCCAGCGCGACGGTGCCATCAGCGGCCAGCGCATTCACGTCAATCAGGGCGCGGTCCTTTTCTGGTGATGATTTTTCTGGCGCGTTTCCTGACACACCAGTGCGAGCGCGGCCACCAGCGTTTTGGCCATCGCGCACATAAACCACAGCTTGGTTTTGTTGGCCGTCGCGTCGTTCATAAAAATATCGATCACCGCCGATGCGCGGAGCGCCCACGCGGCCAATGGTTAACAGACGCTCAATGCGGCGGCGCAATTCGCCGCGTCCAGGAATTTTTTCCAGTACGAAGCGCGTGTATGCATTTTCTTCCACGACAAATTGCTGCGTCTCTGCTGCAGAACCTTCCAGCCAGCGGTATGGATCAGTGATCTGGTGACCGTGGTAATCATCCGTTACGTTTTCGGTTCTGGCTCTGGGCGGGGTGGGCAGCTGCAAATCCGGGGATTTAGATTGTTCGTTCATAGTGTTTTAAAAGCCGTTGCAGGTTGCTTTAGAGCGCGATTTCAGGCGCTTTTTCCCTGCTATTTTCCTGTTCGTTTAAAGACCGTTATTGAAGATTGAAGCCAATTCGTTATCTTAACGGCTTACGAATCATTGCGCAGGGATTCGGGTGTTTTTCCGGCTTTCTTAAGGTGTATGTTCCGGATTTCGCAATTGCTAAACGGGCCAAATGCATGCTATTTTTAGAGTGACAATTCAATCGGTCGCCCCCTCTTCTTCTGGCGGCTGTTTGCCCACTCCTCAGTAGCTCAATGGCAGAGCATTCGGCTGTTAACCGAAGGGTTGTAGGTTCGAGTCCTACCTGAGGAGCCAATTCTTTTCAAGGCCCTAAGACAACGGAATTCCTCCTGTGGAGTAGACAGTTATGAGGAGCTTTGTCTGCGTTACGTCGCTTCTTGTCATACTCGGAGTTGGCGGATGCCGTCAACATGATCGAACTCTCATCCATAATGATGCCGCGTTCGAATTATCCGATAAAGAAATGTCTCCGACGGCAGTGTTTACCACCACGTCGTCTTCACTCATCGTTAAAGCGGCAGAGAAGTATCTGCGCGCAGTATATTCCTGGGAGCCGGGCAAACAACCAAGCCTGGTGACGCAGGGGAATATGTTGGACATCACGCGGCTATCCGACGATAACTTTGCCGCCTGGTATTCAGATAACGACAACCAGCAATTTGTTGTCACATTCAACCCGCAACACCTTACCTCACAGCCCCTTGCTCTTCCCAAAACTGTGCCAGGATGGAGAGGATGTGAAGGAAATAACGAAGTGTTTGTTTGTATTGGGAATCGGCCAGGCATGCGCATGGCGGACAAGGATTTTGACGAAATGGCATTTACCGCTGTCCTGATCGTTGACCTGGGCCAGAGCCAGCGCGCAACTCACTGGTTCGACGTCAAGCATCAGACAGACTACCGTTTCGATCTGGCCCATAAGCTGATTTATGTGAGCGAATGGGTCGCTCCACCGTCCTCTCGTGTCGTCAACATTTTCAATTTCAAAGGCAAGAAGCTCGGCGCCAGTGATGAATCAAATTTACAGGCAAGATCTCCCTCTGGCCGGTTCATGGAATCCCTGCATGAAGATGGAGCCGAAGAGTGGCGGATTTATGAGGTTGCGAGCAAGCAAGAGCTATTCGCGTTTAACTGCGACAAGCCCGGCTGCAAAAGCGGAGAACACGGCGACTACTACTGGAATCCAGTCATTGACGGGCAGTTTGCTGTCATAAGGGACTTGGGGCAAGCCTATGGCAAGGATTCCACCTGTGACGTTTATCAGGCTTTACCACAACGCCTGCTGAAGAGTATCCCTTGCGATGGCATGCCGGTATATGACTGGAGCCGAGATGGGAAAGAGCTTGTCACAATTCAGTATCTGCACGGTGTGTACCGCAGAGAGAATGTGAATCAGTAAGTAGACAAGCAAGGAAGCCAATTTCCGAACTTGGCAAATACCTGAACTCACTAAACCCTTCTTTAAAATCTTCTAATTTTTGGAATCCAAAAAGTTACGCCCTGTGTGTAAACTGCGCGGCCATTCTCGTCTATAGTGTTGTGCGAAAAGGTGTGCCAGCATGTGCAAGAAGATGGTTGCTGCTGTTTTCACGCTGTTGTTTTGTGTCTGTTCCGCTAACGCGCAAGATTCTCACGCGCAGAAATCCATTCCTGATCCATGCCCTAATGCTCAGCCGGTTCCGCAGGCGTTGCGGCTTCCGGCCACGGTTCCGGCAGGCGAGCCGGTTGAGTTTGAGAAGCAGGTGCTCCATTACCTGAGCACGCTGGGGTATCGCAAGCTGGGCTGGTGTGAAGACAAATGGGTGCGCGATACGGGACCATACATCAAAGGCAATGATGCGATTGTGCATCCGCCGGTGCGCATCTTTTATTCGCCGGAAGTTTCCCAATGGCTGATGGGTGACCGCCAAGGCGAAATCCCTGACGGCGCGGTAATTATTAAAGAGCAGTTTGCGCCTACGCCGGCGGCGCGCTATCGCGACATTCCGGAAGACAAACTTGGATGCTCCAACGACTGGTCTTTCATGATCAAAAATTCCAAGGCGTCACGGGACGGCTGGTTCTGGGGCGAGGTTTGGAACAGTGAAAACTATCCCATGAATTTCACTGATCAATTCCAGTATCCCAATGCTGGCTACGGGCTGTACTGCGTGCGCTGCCATGCGTCGGCGGAGAAGCAACTGACTTTCTCCACGCTCAACAACATCAAGGGAGCGCCGAACTGGCCGTTGCAATTTCGCGTGGATGATTCATGGATGACCATTCATTCGAAGCCTCCGGGGGGCACGTGCGGCTTTGGAAAAAGCGCTGCCGATCCCGCCGCGAATCTGGCTTTTCCCATGCACGCGCAGAACGCCACGCTGGCCGCGATCCCATTGAGCAGCCGCATCACGCGCCTGGCCATTCCGCCGCAGATACAAAAAATGCCGCCGGAGCCTTTGGATGATGTGCTGGCTCCGCAGGGCAAAGCGGGCACTGATCCGCATAATTCTCCGGAGTTTGTTACTTCCTCGCAATGCCTGGGATGCCATAGCGGCCTCTCTAATTCAGGGCTTGGCCCCAGCATGGTGATTTTGCCGGACACGAATGTTTCACCGTACGGCGAGTGGCGATGGTCGCCCATGGGGCTGGCGGGGCGCGATCCCGTTTTTTATTCGCAGCTGGATAGTGAGCTGTCGTTTCTCAAGCCGCAGCCGGCGAAGCAGCAGACTGTCGTCAACACGTGCATGAACTGCCACGGAGCCATGGGCAAGAAGTCTTTCTTCGCGGAACATCCTAAGGAAGATTTCAAACTGGATTTTGTCTATGACACTGATCCGGCGACGGAAGGTTTTAAATATGGCGGGCTGGCGCGCGACGGCATTAGCTGCATGGTATGCCATCGCATGGCTGCGCCTAAAGATTCAAGCCTGGCCTATTTTCTGGCCAACAGAATCAACGGCAACTTTGATCTCACGCCGCCTGAGCATTTAAACGGGCCATTCAAAGACAACGAGATTACAACGTATCCCATGGATACTGCGATGGGTGTAAAGCCGAAATACGATCCTTATATACAGTCGCCGCAGATGTGCGGAAGCTGCCACACCATTTTACTGCCGGTGCTGGACAGCGCTGATCCCAACAAGAAATCGGTGGAGCAGGCGACTTATCCGGAATGGTTGAACAGCCAGTACCGCAACGAGTACGGCTCAGTGGGAGCAACGCCGCGATCTTGCCAGGATTGCCACATGCCCACGAGCTATTCCAATACAGAAGACAAAATCAGCGTGCCGATAATTCAGACGCGCATGGCGATTGTGCAGGACCTGACGCTGCCGGCCACGGAGCATCTGGCAACACCGGAGCAGCTGAATGTCCGGTATCGAACAGAAGGATACCGGCGGCATGAGCTGCTGGGAAGCAATGGATTCCTGCTGCAGATGTTTCTACAGCACAGTGACAAAGAAGGGAACAATGAGATTCTGGGCGTAAGGCTCAAAGATTATATGACCGGCTTTAGCACCGACTTGGCCAATGGCGTGGACAACGTGGTGGAACAGGCGCGGAGCATCACGGCGGCTGTGGCCATCAGCAAATTTGAGGTGAGCGGCAACAGGCTGATTGTGGATGTTACGGTTTCCAACCAGGCAGGGCACCGCTTCCCCAGCGGCGTTGGATTCCGTCGCGCATTTTTGGAGATGCAGGCGACTGTGAACGGCAAGCCTTTCTTTACGTCGGGCACCACGAATGACCGCGGGCAAATTACTGACAGCAGCGGCAACGTGCTGCCGACAGAATCTTTTGCCGGCGGCAAGTATCAGCCGCATTTCAATCAGGCGAATCCGATCCGCACGTCTGACCAGGTGCAGATCTATGAAGAGCTGGTGCAAAACGCTGAGCACCAGTTCACCACCAGCTTTACCCGGCGCGATTTTGATATCAAAGACAACCGGATCTTGCCGGCAGGATGGTCGCTGCACGGCCCGTCTGATCTCAAAATCCCTGAGCCATATCTTGAAGCCACGTGGCCGGTGGGCGACGCGTTGAAAGATCCCGTGTATCTCGCGGGCAAAGGGCAATCGGTGGTGCGCTATGAGATTCCGCTGCCTGCCGGCGCAAACGCTACGAATGTGAATGTGGCGGCGTCACTTTATCTGCAAACCATGCCGCCGTATTTTCTGGCGGACCGCTACAAGACAGACACACCGGCAACCGAGCGATTGAAGTATCTGGCAACGTCAATGGGGCCGCTCACGGATACGGATTTTGTGAACTGGAAGCTGCTGGTGGCTTCCGCTAAGCATTGATTTAGAAAAAATGCTTGAGTGAATAAGAAAGAGCGCTGAAACGGCGCTCTTTTTTGTTTTGGCTTTTCGGTGAAAAGAAATCTGAGCTAATCAACATACAATAGAGTGCGTAGCGTATTTGTGGCTGCAAGGAGGCAAGTTGGAGAACGAACAGAACGCGTCTGCACCAACGGCACAAGAGATTTTTGGCCTTCCGCAGGGAAGCCAGGTGGTGCTGGAGCGCACCATGGCCGAGCATATTTTTCGCATGGTTGCCTCCAAGCGTCCGGACATGACGGCTGCGCTCGACTCTTTGCATGGGCAGACTGCCACGGTAACGGTGGCGAATGACGATCTGGTGGATATCCGGTTGAATGGACGGGTAAATATTGGCACTGGTTATGACGATGTTACGGTGCAGTTGGTGCGCGCGAACGAACTTTTCAGCATGTCGATCTCAGGGACAGGAGCGCCGCCGTTGCTGCATGAAGTTACAGATCTGATGGTGAGCCGTGACGGGGAAAAGTTTGTCCTGGCCAGCGGCGAGCCACGCGTAAGATTCACTCCGCGTTCCGGGACTGTCACAGTGGAAGCTTTTACCGCACCTTTTCTCAAGGACGCACCGGCCATGGTGAAAATGCTTGCGCCCAACCTTGTGGGACTGTTCAGCGTGACTGTGGCAAACAAATGATGGGTAAGACAATAGACCCCAGTGCTTGCAGGCTTAGGTTCTTTGCTGCAAAATAGACGGCTCAAATACCTAAGCGAACGTTCTACTATGAACCTCAATGATTTATTGCTAGCTAAGAATGTGCCTCCTGAGCAAGTTATAGTTTTACGGCATCAACCTTTCGAACCAGAACTCAACAAAGTTCTTCCCTGGCTGGCTGCTGAAAAGCCAGATGTATTCAACGCATATCAGCAAACTCAAAATCCTAAAGTAGAAAAGGCGATGCAGAATGCTCGTTACATCGCTTCATTTATCGGCTATGGAGCGGGGAAGGCCCTGTTCGTTGGTTTGTATTCAATGCATGGATCGCGGCCGCTTACATTGGAGGAATTCTGGAAGGTTCCCGCCTATAAGGAAATGAAGGCATTTGGCATGCAGGGATTTACAGGTGAAGAGGGCCGGTCCTCCGTGCTGTGGTTCGATCTTGAATTGACTGAAATTTATGACTCTTGGAAGGGCAAACTAGTCATAGATTGGCCGGGCGGAGAGCGATCATGGTGGCGTTGGGCGGACCGTAACACGATGCCTGTCCGGGCAATTCTGGAAGAGAGCGTGTTAGATAAAGCCATGCCACAGTGGGAGGAGCTGGGTGTTTTGCCGGCGCATTGGCGATCAGCTCTCTCGCAGTGGCGCGGAATTTACTACATCTTCGATATTTCTGATGGAAAAGGCTATATAGGTTCAGCATACGGAAGCGAGAATATTTCAGGACGGTGGCGAAATTATGCAGCTTCAGGCCACGGCGATAACAAACTTCTGCGCAAGCGGGATTCGCGGCAGTTCCGGTTTACCATCTTGCAGCGAGTGTCGCCAGACATGTTGCCTGAAGACGTTATTCAATTAGAAGGTACATGGAAGAAACGTTTGCACACGCGTTTTCCGAATGGTCTTAACGAAAACTGAGGGAATGTAAGTAATTCTAAATTACAGTATAGGCATTAGGAAGCTTGTTTGACTAATAGCAATTCAAGCTCGGATTGGAGGAGTGCTATGAGTAAATTGGAAGAGCAGCAAAGCGCGATGCGTGAACGGATGAAGGCCCAGTCTAAACCTAAGATCCAGCCCAAGTCTAAAATGAAGAAAAACTCCGCTCTTAGTATTTCTCATAAACCGATCGCTGCTGTTCAACAGTCATCAGACGTAGCAAAGTTTAGCCAGCAAATAGAGGCATTGAAGTCAGAAAATGCACGTTTGCAGGCTGAAAATGAACAACTGCGCAGTCAAAAGACAGTGTATGTCGAACGCGAAAAAAGTCATGCAGAATCAAGGCGTGAGCAGCAGCACAACTATTTTAAATACAGCAACGCAAGGCGTTGGTAGATGGCGCTCCGCTTCGCTGCGCGCCAGCCTGCGGCGCAAGGAATTTATTCTTTGTGAACTTACGGCACGACTGAAGTCGTGCCCTGATACGTGTATTTTCCCAAAAAGGCTCTTACCCATCCTTTTGTTATCCAGACTTGATCACTTTCTGATTATTTCTGAAGGTTCGAACTTGCCAGTGGCGCGCTGATGCTTTCCAGCGATTGTCTTTCCGCTTTTACGCCCAGCTTCCGTTCGGTGGCTGCGGCCATGAGCATGAGCGCTGCGCCGACGAGGTATCCGTAAAAGACATGCGTGCGTGAGCCGGTTCCGATGAGGATCCCGAACAGCACGGGAGCGCCTACTCCGCCGGCCAGAGTTCCGGCAGCATAAAAAACTGAAATCGCCAGGGCGCGGATTTCCAGCGGGAAGATCTCACTCACCGTGAGATAAGCCGAACTCGCAGCGCAGCTGGCGACAAAGAAGATCACAGTCCAGCAAGCAGTTTGCGTGACGCCGGTGAGCAGGCCTTGCTGAAAGAACCATCCGGTGGTGGCCAGCAACAGGCCGGAAATCGCATAGGTGGCAATGATCATGGGCTTGCGGCCTACGGTGTCAAAGAGGCGGCCCATCAGGATTGGGCCGAGCAAGTTGCCGAGAGAAAACGGCAGTAGATAAAAGCCAACGCGCTCTGGCGCAACCTGATAAAACTCCACCAGCAGAAGCGCGTATGTGAAAAAGATGGCGTTATAAAAAAATGCCTGGGCAATCATGAGCGAGAGTCCGAGCAGTGAGCGCGTGCCGTGAGTATGAACCATCGCCTGCCAGATTTCTTTCCATGGCGTGCGATGGCGCACGGTCAGCGTCAGCATCTCGCCATCCGGCTCCGGCAGCGGCTGGGTTTTGCGTACCTCATTTTCTATCTGGCTGAGGATTTTTTCTGCCTCGGCCTCGCGTCCGTGGGTGATGAGCCAGCGCGGCGATTCCGGAATAAGATGCCGGATAAAAATAATCACCACGCCCAGCGCTGCTCCCAGCAGAAAGGCAAAACGCCATCCTATGTTGGACGAGAACGTGTTTACATTCAGCAGAAAGATAGTTGCCACTGCTCCGAGCGCCGCGCCGAGCCAGTATGTTGCGTTGATGGTGAGATTCACGTGCCCGCGCACGCGCGCGGGAATCAACTCGTCAATGGCGGAGTTGATGGCTGCATATTCGCCCCCAATGCCTGTGCCGGTGATGAAGCGGAAAACCGCGAAGCTCCAAAAGTTCCATGAGAGCGCAGAGCAGGCGGTGGCGATGAGATAAACGAGGAGCGTAACGGTGAATAGTTTTTTGCGGCCCAGCAGATCAGTAACGTAACCAAAGCCAATGGCTCCGATCACCGCGCCGATTAAATAAAATGTGGCGCTCGCGCCTACCTGAGCGTCACTCATGTGCAGGCTTTGCTTCAGCACTCCGCCTACGGCGCCGGCCAGCGTAACCTCAAGACCGTCCAGCACCCAGGTGATGCCCAGACCGGTGACGATCAGCCAGTGCCATCGGCTCCAGGGAAGACGGTCAAGCCGTTGCGGAACGTGGGTTTGTATTTGCTGATCCATAGCGAGCGACGATTCGCGCCGAACTTCATTATGCCGAAGTTCTTCAATACTGAAGCATCTTCAATACTGAAAATCTATGATGCTATTTCGCGCGAAGGCGCTGGCATGGGCTGCAATAACGGAGCTGCGGTAGTGATACTTACTCGCGCAGATCGTACCCGGCCGCTTTGATGCCTTCTACCACGCGTTCACGTGTACGGGTAACTTCGTCAGCGGTGAGCGTGTGATCGTCAGCGCCGAGCGTGAGGCGGAAAGAGACGCTCTTTTTATCTGGCGGCAGCGGGAAGATCAGAAGAAACTGCAGTGATACCAGTTCCTTGCCGGCGAGCTGACGCAGCTTTTCTTCGAGCGTGGCGACAAGCTCAAACGTCCCGGCAACAATCGAGAGATCAAAGTTGCTGGTGGGGAAGCGGCGCAGCGGCTGATATTTGTGCCGGTGCGCGGGCAGCGACTGCAGCTTATCAAGGTCAAGATAAAGGACAACGCCGCGTCCGCGATCCAGCATGGAGGGATGCAGCTCAAAAAGAGCGCCCAGTTGCTGGCCGTCGATTGTGACCTGGGCTGACCGCAGCGGGTGCGCGATTTTATTCTGTCCTTTCGTGGGCGTGACCTTGCAGTCTGGAACAAGATATTGCGCCACGCGTTTCATCTCCAGCAGGCTTGCGCCATCGGATTCGCGGGTGAAGATTGTGGCGGCCAGCTGGTTGCGCTCCACTGGAACGGCTTCCGCGCCCCGGCCATACGCGCGGCCAATTTCAAACAGGCGGAAGTCAGAAAAGAATCGGCTATTGTCCACCAGGTTGCGGCGCAGGCCGGGCAGCAGTGAAGGCCGCATATATTTCTGCTCAGCAATGATCGGGTTGGAGAGCTCCAACAACTTCTCTGTGGGATACTGGAACATCTCGGCATCCGCGTCTGAGATAAACGAATAGTTGCTGACTTCAGTAAAGCCCTGGCCGGTGAGCGTGGCGCGGATTGCACGATATTGCTCATGCTCAAGATTGCGTGCCGTGGGCGCGGCCAGTACCGGAGGCGCTTGCGGCGTAATGGAGGCGTAGCCTACCATGCGCCCAATTTCTTCCACCAGATCTTCTGGTATGGAAATATCTTTGGTCGCGCGCCAGCTGGGAACAGTCAGCAGCAACTTGCGGGCGTTAATCTGCTCCACACCAAAGGCGAGCGACGTGAAGATTCTGATTACTTCGTCCGTCTGCAGCGGACGGCCGAGCTTGCGTTCAGCCCAGTCAATATCCAGCTGGATTTTTGGCGGCGTGGACTTGCGCGCGTATTCATCAATGGGCTGCGCGGCCTGGCATCCGGGCGAAATCTGTTTTAGCAGTTCAACTGCGCGGGCCAGTGCGCGGACAGTATTTTCCGGATCCTGGCCTTTTTCAAAGCGCATAGACGCATCTGTCCGCAACTTGAGGCGCGATGAAGATTTGCGCACATGAGACGCAGGGAACGAAGCCGCTTCCAGGATGATGCGTTTGGTCGCGGCGTGAATCGCCGTGCCATTGCCGCCGATGATGCCGGCAATGCCCACGGGTTTTTCTTTGTCCGCGATGACAATGTCTTCTTCTGTCAGCGAATATTTTTCGCCGTTCAGGGCCAGCATGGATTCGCCTTTGCGCGCCGCGCGCACCACGATGGCATTGCCCAGCAGATCAGCGTCATAGGCATGCATGGGCTGGCCCAATTCGCATGAAACATAGTTGGTTACATCCACCAGATTATTGATGGGATTAATGCCGAGCGAGTTCAGGCGGTATTGCATCCACAGCGGTGAAGGCGCGACTTTTACGTTCTCAACACGCTGGCCGCTGAAGCGCGCGCAGAGATTGGCATCTTCAATCGCAATGGAAATATCGCCGGTAGTCGCGGCCGCGGGCAGATCGCTTACAGGATCCGCCACGCTCAAGCCGGAGATGGCTGCAACCTCGCGGGCCATGCCCAGGTGTCCCCAGAGATCAGGGCGATTGGTGAGCGACTTATTGTCAATCTCAATAATCGAATCAGGTTCGTTGCGTTCAGCATCGGCCACGGCAGAAACGCTGGCGCCAGGGAACGCGCCGGGATCATGTACGCCGTCGCACTCGGCGGTCTTCATGGTGATCTGCTGGGCAAGCGAGGTCACGTCCATTTTCAGGCCGGGGACAAGCTCGCGTAACCAGTTGTAAGAAAATTTCATAGTTAAAAATTCGTCATTAGAACTTCAGTGACTAAAACTGATTCAGGAAACGCAGATCGCCGCTCTGCATCAGGCGGATATCGTCAATCGCATAGCGCATCATGGCCAGGCGCGTCAGGCCCAGGCCAAAAGCAAATCCATTCCACTCGCGCGGATCAAGCCCGGAATTTTTAATCACATTCGGATGCACCAGCCCGCACGGCAGCAGCTCCACCCATCCGCTCTGCTTGCAAACCGCGCAGCCGTTGCCGCCACAGATCAGGCATTGGATGTCCAGTTCAAAGCCGGGCTCAACGAACGGAAAATAGCCGGGACGCAGGCGGACTGTAACTGTACGGCCAAAGATTGAGCTCAGCAGAGTTTGCATGAAATAAAGAAGATTGCCCACGGAAACGTCGCGGTCCACCATCATTCCTTCCACCTGATAGAAGGTGTGTTCGTGCGAGGCATCTACTTCTTCATTGCGGAAGACGCGGCCCGGAGCGATCATCCGCATGGGCGCGCCATATTTCTGCAGCGCGCGCACCTGTACCGGCGAGGTATGCGTGCGCAGCAGGTGGCCGTCAGTCATCCAGAAAGTGTCCTGCATGTCGCGCGCAGGGTGGTCCGGCGGAATATTCAACGCGTCAAAGTTGTAATAATCGGTCTCAACTTCAGGCCCATCGAGCACGCGGAAACCCATGGAAATAAAAAGCTGCTCAATCTCATCCTGCACCTGCGTTACAGGATGAATGTGCCCCTTGGCAATGCCCGTTGGCGGAACCGAAAGATCGAACCATTCCGCGCGATAGCGCTGTTCGCCTTCTGCGGCCTGCAGAGCGGCTTTGCGATCATCAAAAGATTTCTCCAGCTTGGCCTTGGCTTCATTCAAGAGCTGTCCGGCCTTGGCGCGATCTTCCGGAGCCATGGCGCCAAACGTCTTGCTGATGCCCGCCAGCTCGCCCTTGCGCCCCAGCACGGCAACGCGCACTTTCTCCAGATCAGCCAGCGTGGCAGCGGCGTTGATATCGCCCAGGGCTGTTTGCGTAAGGTCTTGAATAGTCTGTATCGGGTTCGTCAACGGTTCGTCTCAGGCTCGCGTAAGGGTAATCTTAAACTATAGAGGGCAAGGGAAGATGGGGTCAACCGGGGATCGGGTGATCCCCCTCTCGGCATCAGCTTGGGATTTCCTCGAAAGCCACCAAAATCGTCTCCTTGCCGTCGCGGGTGAGCGTGGGTTTGCATTTTACGAATGCACCGGTATTAAAAGCCCATCGCGTATCTTCAGGATCGCTGTTCACCTCAACGATTTTGTAAATATCTCCTTCCACGTGGATGGCTTCAACCGGACACCAAACGGCCACAAGCTCATCCGGCAAGTCCACATATATTTTCACATCTTCTCCTTTTAATTCTGCTTGTGTTGTCCGTTTCGAATCAATGCTTCCCGTCGATAATCCTGCACGCCTGTTTGTCATAACCATGTGGTTTCAATCCCGGCGATATTTGGCAATCCTGGCAATCCTGGCAATTTCCTTCTGCCCACCCCCCTCCCCCCATTTTGACCCAATTCAACCCAAGAGCACCCAAGGCGACCCAAGAACCGGCAGAGGGTCGCAACCCAAAACGCAAACACCCAGCATTAAAGCCGGGTTTAGAAAGTCAAAAAATCCAATCCTTGAATTGTGGACCGCACCCTAGACTGCGATTAGTGATGCAAATAAAATACGAAACTACGTTAGCACAATTTTTCTATGCTGCAACGAAAATCTGCGGTCCTCTGCCTGATATCCCAGCTAACATTCATGGCAGTATCCTTTCTCCAGATCACCACAGCTGATTAATGTTGGTGCTCCTGTATCTTTGTTAGACTCTTTTCGAACATTGACGTCCAGAGCTTGTTACTGGCGGGAAAGATGTAAGGCAGTTCGGAAACATTTGAGAAGGCGCGAATGAACTTATCGTTGCCGCCAAAAAAGACCACGACATAGCGGTCGCGCAACGGATTGCGCCGTGCAATGTCAAACTTTTCTCCGGGAGCGGTATGGGTTTCCACCAGGTAGAAGGCCGCGGTCTTTTCATAGTCAGTTAAGTCAATCATGCCCATCATTTTGCGCAGGTCGGCCTCAGCATCCGGTGGGCCCAGGAGTTGCCTGACCTGTTTTTCATCCATGCCCGGCTTAAGTTTTGCCAGGGCGAGTTTTAGTTTGCTGAATCGTTGTGGATCGATTTTGTAAACTCTTTCGGTGTTCGACGGGCTTGCGTCTGCTGTTGCGGAAAAATCCGCTTCACTGCCGCAACATTGCGGATGCTTCTGAAGCCAATTCCTCGCAGCCCTCTGCACTATTTTGCGATGGTTGCCTTTGTTTACCCAGTCAAAGTATTCATACACACCAATGCTCTCGAATTTCTTCGGATCAATAAGTGGTGCAATCACGCCGTCCCAGTCCATGCCTGCGTCAAACAAAATCCAGAGCGCGGAATCGCCGGCACGAAAATCAGCTTTAGGCTCTGACCGGGCGTCCGGTACCCAGGCCGAGTCAGTGATGTGATCAACAAGGCATTGCTGCCCAACGCCACTCAGCAGAACAAGCGTGTCATGCACATCGTCACCGCTTAGATAAGATTTCATTGGAAATGCTGCAATATTCGGCAACTGGCGGCACATCAGCTCAGCCAGCTCTTTGGCGTCTTTCAACGACATTCCTTTTAGCCGGAATTTGCGAATTTCTGTAAGGGTTGGCTCGGTTATTTCCTGCAACATAATTGTGATCGGGGCGGTGGGGCGATTACGGGCCCGGAAGTCCCTCGTGTAGGTCTGATACCCATCTTTTTTTAACAGTAACTTCAGGTGAACATTAGAAGGAGCATGCACCATACCAATGTCAAACTGCCCGTCCGCGGATGAGACGGTCTCTCTCGTGCGTTTGTCTACCGACAATTGAATTTCAACATTAGGTACCGGAACACCCTGCGCGTTCTTAACTATGCCATGGATGTGCGTGAAGCCGTCGCATCCAGTCAGTAACGTGCAGACTACGGCCCACGTTAACACTGTGATATATGCCAAAAGATCGAGTTTGCGTAGTTTAGGAGTCATGAACCGCGATCCTCTTTCAGGGTTTCTTAGTTGCACCACACCAACATATATGAATCATTGCAGCCCTATGCTTTTACCTTTAGACACCATCGGCGTCAAAGAAAATTGAGCTGAGCATGCTAAAATGATCTTGCAGCTGCGGTCCCGCCTTCAGTAAGCCGGAAAACCTTCGCAGTTCCCGAAAAAACTCATGATTTCAGTCAGTAACGTTTCCATGCGCTACGGCGCAAAGATTTTATTTGAAGAGGTCAGCACCGCGTTCACACCGGGCAAGCGCTTTGGCCTCACGGGCCCCAACGGCGCCGGTAAGACGACCTTTATGAACCTGCTTTCCGGCGAACTTGAGCCGCAGAAAGGCAGCGTGGTGCGCCCCAAAAAGCTCAGCGTACTCAGCCAGGACCAGTTCGCCTTTGACGCCTATCGCGTGATCGATACCGTCATTATGGGCAACAAGCGCCTGTGGGCCGCCATGGAAGAGCGCGACCGCATCTACGAAAAGCCCGAGATGAGCAATGAAGATGGCATGCGCCTGGGCGAGCTGGAAGGCATTGTAGGCGAAGAAGACGGATACTCTGCCGAAACCGACGCAGCCATTTTGCTGCAGGGGCTCGACATCCCAGACAGCACGCATGAGCGCAAGATGGGCGAGATGCCCAGCGGACAAAAGATGCGCGTGCTGCTGGCACAGGCGCTCTTTGGCCATCCGCAGGCCCTGCTGCTGGACGAACCCACGAACCATCTTGACCTTGACTCCATTCACTGGCTCCAGGATTTTCTCAATCGCTATGACGGCGTGCTGATTACCATCTCGCATGACCGCCATTTTCTGAACAGCATCTGCACGCATATTGCAGATATTGATTATGAAACCATCATCACCTACACCGGCGGATACGACGATATGGTGATGGCCAAAACCCAGGTGCGTTCACAGATTGAAAGCCAGAACGCGCAGCGCGAGAAAAAGATCGCGCAGTTGAATGAGTTCATACAGCGCTTTGCCGCCGGCACGCGGTCCAGCCAGGTGCAGTCGCGCAGAAAAGAAGTTGAGCGCCTGCAGCTTACAGACCTGGCGCGGTCAAACATTGCACGGCCTTATATCAAGTTTGAAATGAAGCGGCCTTCGGGCAAGCACATTCTTGAGCTTGAGGGCGTGACCAAGTCGTATGACAAGAACCACGTCCTGCAGAACTTTACCGCCAGCGTGACACGCGGAGAAAAAATCGCGCTCATGGGCCGCAACGGCGTGGGCAAGACAACGCTGCTCAACGCCATCCTGGCCAACTCGCCCAACACGCCGCAGAGCGAGTTGCAGCAAACCTCAGGCTATGCCGGCCCGTTCATTGACGCCGGTAAAACCACCTGGGGACACGAAGCTGCCATCGGCTACTTCCCGCAGGACCATCGCAGCCTGATTGAAAAAGGCAGCACCATTCTTGACTGGATCTTCCAGTGGGACCCTTCGGTGTCCAACGAAGAGATCCGCGGACTGCTGGGGCAGATGCTGTTTATCCGCGAAGACGCCACCAAAAAGACTGACGTGCTTTCCGGCGGAGAGGCCGCGCGCGTCCTCTTCTGCAAACTCATGCTGCAAAAGCCCAACGTGCTGGTGCTGGACGAACCCACCAACCACCTTGATCT
>DASXZE010000411.1:0-3395 GCA_036502105.1 Candidatus Angelobacter sp.
GATCCGGAAAAATCTTGTGTGGTTGCTCGCTGTGGTGCTGCAGGCTGCCAGAATGTTTTTGCACGCTGGCAGCCCGAGTGGTTTATTTGGGTTGAATGGTTACGGTGAATGAGTTGTTGGAAGTATTCGTGTCAGTCCCGCCGAAAGTGGCGGAGCCGGTTGTGGAGACATCTCCGGTTTGCAACGGCACAAAGTTCACCGTTACTACCATGGTCTGGCCTCCGGGCAGGCTGGCCAGGTTGCAGGTGAGAGTGCCGCCAATTGCGTTAGTGGCAACTCCGCCGCAAGTTCCCTGGCTGGCGCTGGCTGAAACAAACTGGAAGCTCGGCGGCAGCGGAAGCGTAAAGGCTACGTTCGGCACCGGCGTGTTGCCAGTATTGTTTTTGATCTGCCAGGTGAAGGTGTCGCCCGTTCCCTGGTTTGGTCCGCCGTTGCGGGCTGAACCGTTAACTTCAATATCGGCACTAACGCCGCCGGTTGTTGTTGTGCCACCGCCGCCTCCGCCAACAGGCACGGGCGCCGTTGGGACAGTGATGTTGGTAGTTGAGCTGGCAACATTGTTTACGGCAGAAGTATCGATCAACAAATTGCCCGCGGCATCACGCAGCTGCACCGCGGCAGTATTGGTGAGGGCTGTGGTTCCGGAAAGAACCGTTACGTTGATTGTGGCATGTGCACCAGCATTCAACGCGCCCAGGTTGCAGGTAAAGACCGCGCCGGTTTGGGTGCAGACGCCCTGCGAGTTGGTGGAAGACTGGAAGGCCGACGGCAAAGTATCAGTAAGTGTTACCAGCGCGGCGTTGCCTGGGCCGTTATTGGTGACTGTCATGGCGAAGGTCACAAACGCTCCGGCATTCGCTGATGCAGGAGAGGTCATGGTGATCCCTATGTCAGTTGTAAGTGGTGATAGAGGCGTAACCGCGTTCGATGGAAGCGATTCCGCGCCGTTGCCAACTGCGTTTGTGGCGTGCACGGTGAACGAGTAGGTAATGCCGTTCGTCAAGCCGGTAAAGTTCACGCCGGTTTGCGTTGCTGGAACCGTTACTTTGAGCGCTCCAGGAATTGAGGTTACGGTGTAGCTGGTGATAAGTGATCCGCCGCTGCTGGCCGGAGCTGTCCATGCAAGTGCCGCAGACGCGTTGCCGTTGGAAGCAACAAGTCCAACGGGCGTGCCAGGCACAGTCAACACCTGCGGAGTGACTGGCGCGCTGGGAATGGAGAATGGACTGCAGCCACTTGCATTGCAAGCCTGCACTGCGAATTCAATGGTGACGCCGTTCGTCAATCCGTTGATGGTTGCAGCGCTCGGCGCAATACCGTTGGATGCTGGATTTACGGTGAAATCTGGAATGCCAGATGCCGCTCCGTTTGCCAGCAGTGTACGCACGACAAAGCTGGAGATCGACTGGCCGTTGGGAGTGGGAATCCAGTTGACGCTTGCGGAGTTGGCAGTAGCGATTGCAGATACGTTTACAGGGGTCGCGGGTGGAGCGGCCGCTGGCGCTTGAGGTTTTACCTGCCAGATAGCTGCTGCTCCGTTGATGGTTCCCTGCGTACAGTCTGAGCCAACGTAAATGGTTTCGTTGGCCAGATCGGTGGTGTCGATCATAACGCCGGTAATGGAACAGAAAGTTCCACCAAATTGCGGGTTCACGGCCAGATTGCTTACGTCAGTAGCGTTGGTAATTCGCACCACTTCGCCAAGATTCGCGGCAAAGAGCGTGTTGCCGGCGAAGGAAGTGTTCGGTCCGTTATAAGTGAAGTCGCTGACAATGCCGGCTTGCGGTCCAGGAGCAAATGTTCCCAGAATTTCTGTTCCAACACCTGCAACTGGTCCGCAGCGCACGTTGCCGTTCGCCGGAGTCAAACATTGATCGGCATTGTCTTTAAACCACGGACTAATATTGTCCGCGCCAAAAAGCGTATGACCAATCCAGGCCAATCCGAAAGTATGACCAGCGCCGCCACCGGCACCGAGTCTAGCGTCAGAGGAGAAGATAGGAACATCAATGCTGGCGCAATCATCAGGATTTCCTGGATCGAATGTCGACGGATGAGGAATGCGCGCGATGGTGCCATTGCGCATCCAGCCGACGTAAAGATTGCCGTCGGGCCCAAGAGTTGCGGAGGACATCTGCACCGGCGTTGCGCCGTTGCGCGGATCAGTTGCCACGGGGCAGCCGCCTGCGCCGTTTCTTGTCCCTTGCGCGCCCATCAGGGCGTCCACGTGAATTGGATCCATCGATCCCTGGCCACTGTCGCCGCTGGGAATGTAGTGCAGGCGAATGATGCCGTTGGCCGTGCGCGGCTGGTCTGCGGCGTAGAGCGTATTGGTAGAAGCGTCAAAGGTAAGCTGAAAAGGCACAAAGCCGCCAGCTTGAACAAAGCCAATACAGGTCCGCTCAATATTATTGTGGAAGCCGATACCGGGAATGCTGGAGACCGTGGGATCGTCCATTTCAGGGTCGACGCGGCACAGGCCATTGCTGGAATCGCCATACCACATATGTCGAACTGGTTTGCCGGTAAACTGGCTGATGGCTGTTCCCTGCAGAATCACTCCTGAGCTGGGTGAGGTGAGTGATGACAGGCCGTAAATAGACCAATCCAGTGTGCCGGCCCACAGTGTTGTGGTTGTTGGTGTGTTGAGTACGGTAACGTTCTGCGCCTTTGCTGAAGCTGCGAACGCAAGGAAGAGAGCCAACAACAGCAACGCAATCTGCGCATATCTGGGCAGCTCGCGATCGGTTAGCTCTACATATTTCGTGTGATAGTTACTTCTCATGCAGACTTTTCCTTCTGTCCGACAGCTCGCCTATTTCGGCGTGCCAGACCTGGTGATTCCCCGGAAGCGCGCGCAGCGCAGTTACTCGCGCTGCACACCACCACCCATGGGAGCTGTTTCGGATAAAAACATGCTCAGTACGCTCGATAAACAAAGGGCCGGCGAACGCGAGAGCATCAGCCCAGCGCCCCGTGAAGAGCGATAGACCGGTCTGGTTCAATGCATGTGCGCTGCCATGAAGATGAAAAAGAGGTTCAGATTGAAACGTTGAACGATGAAGAAATGGGTCAGCGCTTCTGTTTGTGTTACTTACGGCAATTTAGTGCGGCAATTTGTACCGCATGCGCGATTCGCGAATGCGCTGATTTCAATCTGATTGGAAATCGTTTTCCACGACCTGAGTGGAACCGCGTTTCCAGAAGACTTGGATTTTGTAGAAAAAATTTCGGTGAGAAGAACTCTTGAGGAAGCGGAAAATGGAAATGGTCCCGCATCTCGTGTGTTGAGGCAGGACCATTGTTGATGCGAAAGAGATTTTTACCCGTGTGCGTTGCGCAAGCCTGGTCCGCTCACGCCGGGAGGGAAAATCCGATACTGCTTCATTTTGTAG
>DASXZE010000412.1:0-5105 GCA_036502105.1 Candidatus Angelobacter sp.
ATCTGTGTGCGCTGTAAGGCGCTTATTTAAAGAGCTTTGCAGTTGCCTGTCTCACATCTGTGAGAGTTTCTGGAAATTGTACAGTGGCCCTTGGGGCGCGCTTTTGATTGACACTGAAGCAGTTCTGCTAAACAATGTTGCATCAATCCAATCACTCTCAATGGGAGACACATATGTCTGATGTCCCGCAGAACGATGGCGGAAACCCGGTAGTTCGCACGATTCTTATGGTCGTTGCTGTGGTTTATCTGATCGGCTCGGTCATCTTTATGGTCCAGGCGCAAAGCCGGATGAATGATCTGGAGAAGAAGCAGACTGCGGCGCAGGAAGAAATCGTGCGCAAAATGACCGATTCCAACGCCCAGATGAAGGCTTCTATTACTGTGCTGGCCAAAGAAGCCGGCATGACGCAAAAAGATTTAAGCAAAAAAACCACCACCCTGCAGGCCCAGGAACAGGCCACGCAAGAGCGCCTGAAGTCCGACGAAGACACTACCAAGCAACAGATTGGCGCCGTGACCACGGAAGTGAACGGCGTAAAGGGCGACGTGACGAAAGTAAATGCTGACGTCGCCGATACAAAAAGTGATCTGGCGGTGACCAAAGGGAAGCTCGACCATGCCATTGGCGATCTGAATAAGCACAGCGAGTTGATTGCCACCTCGCACGATGAGTTGGAGATGCTCAAGCACAAGGGTGATCGCGACTATTTTGAATTTACCCTGAAAAAAGACAAAGAGCCTACGCGCCTTTCCATCGTGAGCCTGCAACTGAAGAAGACGGACCCTAAAAAGAGCAAGTTCACTTTGTATGTGCTGGCGGAAGACAAGAAGATTGAGAAGAAAGACCGCACTATCAACGAGCCGCTGCAGTTTTATACCGGCCGCGAGCGTGCCCTGTTTGAAGTGGTGGTAAACACTGTGGATAAAAACACTGTGACCGGATATCTCTCGACGCCGAAGAATGTGGCGAATAGCCAGATGCCAAGCCACACGTCCAGCTCGCAATAATTCAGTTATAAGAATCAAGAGGAAGGCACAGTTCGCTGTGCCTTTTCTTTTTGCGCAAACAACTTTGGCGGCTGATGTATCGGCAGTTGTCTATCAGATAGACTGTTGTTTCCATGGCTGCAGAGACACAGGCGAATACATCGTTCGGTCGCGCGCATTTGCTCGGCTACATTGCTCTGTGCCTGATATGGGGCAGCACATGGCTGGCGATCCGGCTGGTTGTCCGCGACGTGCCGCCTTTTCTGGCGGCTGCGGTGCGATTTCTGGTTGCCGGCGCATTGCTGCTGGGGCTGGCATTCGTGCAAAAGCGACGCTGGCCTGCGGATGGACAACAGTGGAAAGCCATTTTTGTTTTGAGCCTGACCATTATGGCCGTGCCCTATGGCTTGCTCTTCTGGGCTGAACAACATGTGAATTCCTCAATGACGGCGGTTTTATATTCCGCCATGCCGCTGACGGTTGCGCTGGTTACGCCGGCGATGATGCATCGCAAGGTTCCGCGCCGGGCGGTCTTTGCCATGGTGATTGCTTTCGGCGGACTGCTGACGCTTTTCTATGAAAACCCTGGCACCAACCGGTGGGCGATCATCGGCGGCGTGGCCGTGCTGATATCCATGGCGCTGAGTTCGTGGTCTGTGGTCTATGCAAAAGAAAGATTGCGCGACGTTGATTCAGTCGTCGCAACCGGGTTGCAATTGCTGTTTGGGTCAGTGTTTTTATTCTGGGCAACGTGGGCGCTGGAGGCGCATCGGCATGCCAGATGGACCAGGACTGCGCTCGTCGCTATTGCATTCCTGACGATCTTTGGATCGGCAGCGGCCTTTGTTATTTATTATTGGTTGCTGAAGAAAATGCAGCCATACCAGCTTTCGACTATCAGCCTGATTGTGCCGCTCATTGCTGTGCTGGCGGGGCTGCTGGATGGAGAACGCATATCCCTGACGATGCTGGCCGCGGTGATCGTGATTTTGGGCGCGGTCGGATCTGTATTGGGCGCGGAAACTGAAAAAGAACCGGAAGGTGACGATCTGCTGATGTTGCGGGACAAAGCGCAATGACACTGGCGGCAATGCTATTGCTCATGGTGATCGGATTTTTTGCCGGCGGCGTGGGCGCGCTGGCGGGAGTTGGCGGCGGCATTATTATTACGCCGCTGCTGGCTATTTATTTCGGCCTTCCCATACACCAGGCAATCGGTGTGTCATTGCTATGCGTGATTGCTACCTCCACCGCTACGTCATCTCTCTATGTGGAACGGCATGTTACAGATATCCGCCTGGGCATGACGCTGGAACTGGCAACCACGGTGGGTGCGCTGATTGCCGCACTGGTGGCTCATCATATTAATCGCCGGACGCTGGCCCTGCTGTTCGCCTGTTTTCTTCTTTACAGCGCTGGATCGCTCATCAAAAAAGCATGGGATTCCCGGCACGCGAAAAGGGAAGAGACAATTCCTGATTACACACCACAGAATTATCCGGCTGGGCTGGCAGCATCATTGATTGCCGGCGGATTTTCCGGGTTGCTGGGAATTGGCGGCGGTCCAATTAAGGTGCCGGTAATGTTGTTATTCATGAAAGTTCCTCTGCGCGTGGCCACGGCCACCAGCAACTTCATGATTGGCGTAACCGCCGCCACCAGTGCATATGTCTATTGGGGGCATGGCGACGTGCGGGTGGATATCGCTGTTCCACTGGTCGCCGGAGTATTTGCGGGATCTCTGGTGTGCTCGCGCCTCTCAGCTAAGGTCCGAGCTTTTTATATTCTTATGCTGGTGATTGGTATTACCGGGTGGCTGGCAGTGCAGATGATTTATAAGCTCGTCAGCGGAGGTTTCCAATGAACCGTCAGGATGTGGCTGCTGACCGCCTTTTATCTCTCACGCTGAAGTTTGGCGCTTATACAGCGTTTGCTCTGATCGTTGCGGGGCTACTGCTGGAGCGGGTGACAGCGTGGGGAGTGAGAATTGCTGTTGTTGGATTGCTCGTCCTGCTGGCGACGCCGGTGTTGCGCATTGTGGTGGCCTGCATACAGTTTCTGCGGGAACGTGATTTCAAGTATGCTCTGGTGTCATTTGGCGTGCTGGCAATCGTGGTGCTCGCTTATTTTCTGGGAATACAAACGTAATAGGAAGGAAGAAGTCGATTTTGACCGCTTCAAGCCCATGGCGTCCGAAAAAGAATTTCTTGCAGAAGCTATTCCCGAACGGAGTGCCGCAGTAGCGCAAATGGCTAACGCTCATGTGATGGAATCGAGCAGCAAAACCGCACTGCCGGAGGCTCCCAGCCTTCAGGCGCGCATCCTTACACGGTTGATAAAACTTGTGGTCAAGCGCTGGCCGCGCGGCGACTACGAAAAACTGGTCATCCGGGCGCGGCGGGTCCTTGAATTGCCGAAATGGACCAGCTTCCTGTTTTTACTTGATGTTACTTGCGAAGAGGTGCAGGGAACTGATCTCTGCGGCGAGTGGGTTGTTCCGGATGAAAATTTGCGCGAGGAAAATGTCCTGCTCTATCTGCACGGTGGAGGATACGTAAGCTGCTCGCCGCAGACGCATCGCCTAATCACCGCTACGTTGGCCCGTCTGACCTGTCAACGAGTGTTTGCGCTGGACTATCGGCTGGCCCCGGAAGCCCCGTTTCCTGCCGCGGTTGACGATGCTGTGCGGGCTTATGCATGGCTGCTGGAGATCGGCGTGAAGCCGCAGAATATTTCTATTGCTGGGGATTCCGCCGGCGGCGGCCTGGTGCTGGCGTTGCTTCTTCGATTGAAGGCGATCCAGCAGCCCATGCCGGCATGCGCGGCGTGTCTTTGCCCGTGGGTGGACTTGACTGGCGCGGCCAGCTACAGCAATGCCGAATCGTGCGCCATGTTTTGTGCGGAAGATGTAGGCGAGTTCGCCGCGCTGTATCTTAACGGCGCTTCACCGCGAAAGCCGGAGGCGTCGCCGATCTTTGGCGATTTACACGGCCTGCCTCCGCTGTTGATTCAGGTGAGCACCACGGAGCTATTGTTTGATGAAGTTGTCCGGCTGCATGAGAAGGCGAAAAAGAGTGGTGTAGAGAGTACCCTGCGCGCTTATCCGGGGCTTCCGCATGATTGGCAGATTTTTCGGGGACTGATTCCTGAAGCTGGCCTGGCGTTGCAGGAGATCGCCGCGTTTGTTCGCGCCTGAACAAAATAGCGAGAGAGTTTTCCTCTATGGATACAAGAGACGGCGAATGGTTAATTTTCGGATCAAGAAAAACTAAAATCACGGAAGCACAACTAATAATCGCAAGCTGCTGAAAATTTATGATGCGCCGAAGGACTACAATTTAAGGGGAATTGCAATCATGGGATGGTGCTATGCCTAAGACACTTGATCGCGAAGATTTAATTGCCAGCGGGCCGCTCAGCCAGCAGGAGCTCGAGAGCATCAATCAATATTGGCGCGCGGCCAATTATCTTTCGGTGGGGCAGATTTATCTTCAATCGAATGCCATGCTGCGCGAGCCGCTCAAACTGGAGCATACCAAGCCGCGCCTGCTGGGGCATTTTGGCACCACGCCGGGGCTCAACTTTGTATACGCGCATATGAATCGCGTAATCCAGAAGAATGATCTCAACGTGATTAACGTGACTGGCCCAGGCCACGGCGGTCCGGGGATCGTGGCCAATACCTATCTGGAAGGCTCGTACACGGAGTTTTATCCAAAGATCACGCAAGATGAAGCGGGAATGCAGCGTTTGTTCAAGCAGTTTTCGTGGCCTGGAGGGGTTCCCAGCCATGCGTCGCCGGATACGCCGGGTTCAATTAACGAAGGCGGAGAGCTGGGCTATTCGCTGCTACATGCATATGGCGCGGCCTATGACAATCCTGACCTGCTGGTGTGCTGTGTGGTGGGCGATGGCGAGGCCGAGACCGGCCCGTGCGCCACGAGTTGGCACTCGAATAAATTCCTAAATCCGACGCGCGATGGCGCGGTGTTGCCCGTACTCCACTTGAACGGATACAAGATTGCTGGCCCCACGGTGCTGGCGCGTATTCCAAAAGAAGAGCTTATGGACTTGTTTGAGGGCTATGGATACAAGCTTTATTTTGTTGAAGGCGAT
>DASXZE010000413.1:0-5932 GCA_036502105.1 Candidatus Angelobacter sp.
CGGAAGTGTCGCGAACAGAATAAAAACGAGAATAAACGCAAAGCGGAGAGCAGAAAGAAAACTGAGCTTACGCATTTCAGACGTTCCTTACTTCAAGCCAATTAAGGCCTGCAATGCAATTACCGAGAAACTAATCGGCTAAAAGCCAAAGGCTAAAGGCCAGGAGCTAATCGCCAAAAACCGCTTCTTATGCCAAATTCAAAGCCCGCTTAAATGATCCACGCTCTTTCTGGATTTTTTCCTGCAGCAGCGTAATGGCATAGATCAACTGCTCAGGCCGCGGCGGGCAGCCGGGTACATAAATATCTACCGGGATTACCTGATTCACGCCCTGCACCAGCGCGTAATTATTGAACACGCCGCCGGAGGTTGCGCATGCACCCATGGAGATCACCCATTTGGGCTCAGGCATCTGCTCCCAAAGCTGGCGGATCACCGGCGCCATCTTCTGCGAGACGCGGCCGGCAATAATCATCAAGTCAGACTGGCGTGGCGATGGACGAAATACCTCGGCGCCAAAGCGTGCAACGTCAAAACGGGCGGCGCCCATGGCCATCATCTCAATGGCGCAGCAGGCCAGGCCAAACGTCATGGGCCAGATGGAGCTTTTGCGCATCCAGTTCACCACGTTATCGAGTGACGTGAGAACTATGCCCTGTGGCTGTTCGTTGCCAAACAGAACGTCTTTCACGTGCTGGGCATCGTCAGGATTGCCGGCGGTGTTTTCAAAGCGCTTGGTTAGCAGCGCGCGGTCCACATCAGGGGTAACTAGGTGATCGCTCATGACAGTTCTTATTTTAATTGGATGAGGCAAGGAAGGAAAGGGCTGAAAACTCTGCGAAGACCCGGCCCCAGCTTCCGCCCCCGAATTTGAATTTTAGCCCTTAAAATTTAGAATCTTGCTCATGGCTTCTCATAGCGACCGCATCCTTGACCAGTTCACGCGCCAGGCAGCACCGTTTGCCGGTTCGGCGTCCATCCGGAATGAAGAGGCGCTCAATCGCATTGTTGGATGGGCCGGCACCGGCCCTGAAGACACCGTTCTGGATGTAGCCAGCGGCCCCGGATTGCTGGTCTGCGCCTTTGCCCGTGTGGCCAAACACGCTACCGGCGTGGATATGACTCCGGCGATGTTGGAGCAGGCACGCAAGCTGCAAAAAGAAAAAGGGCTCAACAACATAAGCTGGCAGCCCGGCGACGTTTATGCGCTTCCCTTCCCGCAGCCTCAGTTTTCCATTGTGAGCTCGCGCTTTGCGTTTCATCATTTTCAAGATCCGCTGGCCGCACTCAAGGAGATGAAGCGAGTATGCCAGCCCGGCGGCAGAGTTGTAGTCGCAGACATGGCTCCGCTTCCAGAAAAAGCAGCCGCCCTGAACGCCGCAGAGCTTTTGCGCGACCCTTCGCACGCGCGCGCTTTGCCGGTGCAAGAATTGTGCGAGCTGTTTGCGCAAGCCGGCATGGCGGATCCGGTGGTAAATAACTACCGGGTGGAGGGCGAGATGGAAGAGCTGCTGGCGAGATCGTTTCCGCTTGAAGGTGACGCCGACCGTCTGCGCAAAATTTTTGCCGACTCCGTCGCCAACGATGCGCTTGACCTCAACACCCGTCAGGAAGATGGAAAGATTTATTACAGTTTTCCCGTGGCGGTGCTGGTGGGGAAAAAAAGCAATTAGCAATTGGCTATTGGCTATTGGCAAACTGTGTAGCGCGGCGCGTCCCGCGCTTTTTTGATTTAAACAATCGCTGACGGATCAGCAATGAGTCACGTGAATCCTTAGACCATTTCTGATCATCAAGAACACCTATGCATGTAGCTGAAATATGGCGCTACCCGGTCAAGAGCCTGAAAGGTGAGCGGCTTACTGAAGCCGAAATCACGTCTGTCGGCATACCGCATGACCGCCAGATTGTCGTCATTCGCAATTTGAATAAGCGCGCTCTCACCTCGCGCACGCGCCCCAAATTGCTGGGCCTGCAAGGCTCGCTTGACGCCGATGGCACGCCCACAATCAACGGCCTTCACTGGAACTCCACTGAGGCGTTGCAATTGGTGCAGGAAACCGTGGGCGAGCCAGTCACGCTGGAAGAAATCCCGCCACCCAGAGCCTTTGATATTCTGCCGCTGCTCGTCGCCACGGACGGCGCTGTAAGCTACCTGAATATTGACCGTCGGCGCTTGCGCCCGAATATCTATCTGGCTGATGTTCCCGAACTGGAAGAGCGTACGTGGCCGCGGCGCGTGCTCGCCATTGGCGATGTGCGCATACACATGGAAAAACTGCGCGAACGTTGCGTGATGACCACGTTTGATCCTGATACGCAGGAGCAGGATTCGTCCGTACTGAACCGCATCATCTTTGAGCTGGACGGCGTAACCGCATTGGATAGCTCCATTGCTGTTCCGGGAAAGATTCGCGTAGGTGACGCGGCGAAAGTTCTCGATTTTTATTGATAGATTTTATTGACCAGCTTCTTTGGTTGACTTGCCTGCTCATTACTCATAACGCAAAGCTACCAGCGGATCCACACGCGTAGCCCGGCGCGCAGGAATATAACTGGCCACCTCCGTCCGCACTTGCCCGGTTTGCCTATTTGTGCAAGTTGCTCAAATAGTAATTCTGTAGTCTGCCAGTGGAGTCAAATTTGAACGCAAGATACCAGCCAATGTAGCCCGAAGCATCTTTCTCATTGCCCGACCGCAGGGAAGGATGAAAGTCAACCACACCCGTCTCAAGTTTGCCCCCGCGTGGCAGCTTCCCGGCGTAGGTTGTGCCAAAGATCGCATCGACGATGGCCACAGGACGATCCCGCGCGAGAACGCCTGCATCAATAGCGTAGAGGCATATGCCTCTACGCTCGGACTCAGTTCGTGCCGCTCGATAGGCCTTGGCTAAACGGTCGATCTCCTTTTCTGGCTGTACCCCCAATACGCTAGTACCGGACAAGAAACCGAGCACAAGGCAAAATAACCAAGCATTTCCAACTCTTAACTGCGGGCTCATCATTTGACCGCATCTCCTATTGTGACTTCATACATGTCGAGCAGCATCACATTTTATTAATCGACTTTTTATTGATCAGTTTCTTTTTTGCTTGAGTTGTACGCTCATCACTCATAGCGCAGCGCTACCAGCGGATCCACACGCGTAGCGCGGCGCGCAGGAATATAACTGGCCACCATCACCACGATCAAAATAGACACCGCAACACCAAAAAAGATCAGCGGATCATGCGGCTTCACGCCATATAACATGCTGGAAAGCGCGCGGGTCGCCAGGTAAGTGCCGGCTGTTCCCAACGCGAGTCCCAGTGCGCCAATTCTGATACCCTGGCGCAGAATCAGCTGCAAAACGTCTGCCCTCATCGCGCCCAGCGCCATGCGTATGCCAATTTCACGCGTCCGCTGCACCACGCTATACGCAATCACGCCATAAATCCCAATGGCCGCCAGCACCAAGGCAAGCCCGGCAAAGATTGCCAGCAGCAGGCTGCTAAACCTTTGCGGTGATATTGAATAGTCAAGCGTGCTACTCATCGTGCTCATGCCATACACAGGGTCTTCAGGAGCAATCTCTTTCACTGCATCGCGAATCGAGGCAGACAAGGTCTTTATTTCAGTTCGGCTGCGCACGGCAAAGAAGGTCCATGGCTGAATATCGCCCTGCAGATAGCACAGATAAAGCTCAGGATTTCCCGGAGCGCCCAACTCCCTGTGTTTTACGTCACCCACAACGCCAACGATTTCATACATTTTTTCGTGACTGTTCAGGCGATGCCCCACAGGATCTTCAGTGGGAAAGAATTTTGCAGCAAACGACTGGTTCACCACAGCTACAAAGGGCGCGCTGCCGTTATCGTGCAGTGAGAATGGTCTTCCCCTTAACAACTTGATGCGCATCGCAAAAAAATAATCAGGGCTCACCGTGCGGTAGCCTGCATCAAGATTCAGATTTGGATCTGGCGCCCGGCCTTCAATCTCAAAAGAAGAGCTAGAAGATGAGCCGCCGAATGGCAGGTCATTGGTTGCGCCAGCGGACTCCACTCCCGGCAGCGCGGTGA
Source organism: Candidatus Angelobacter sp. (assembly GCA_036502105.1). Lineage (GTDB taxonomy): Bacteria > Acidobacteriota > Terriglobia > Terriglobales > Acidobacteriaceae > Angelobacter. The sequence continues at coordinate 4,060 of DASXZE010000413.1, forward strand.
GCCGCTCAGCGATGCGTTCATATAACTCACTTCTCTGCGCGGAGGTTGGATATTTTGCCGGCGGCACGGAGAACCTGAAAGTAAGCAGGTTTTCCGCCTTGAAGCCGGCATCCACGTGCTGCAGTTGCCACAATGTTTTTGTAAGCAGCCCGCCCGAGATCAGCAACACCATGGCCAGCGCCACTTCCGCCACCACCAATAAACTGCGCAGCCCAAAACGGCTTGTTACCTGCGCGGCGCCGCTTGCCTTGAGCGAATGATTCAGGTCAATACGCAGCGCGCTCAAAGCAGGAGCAATGCCAAAAGCAATCCCCGTGACAAGACATGCCAAAGCGGAAAATGCCAGCACCCAGCGGTCAATGTGCAGATCGCGAAGGCGCGGCACAGATCCGGCACTGGCGGAGATCACAAACTGGCCAGCCGAATACGCCAGAATCATTCCTAGAATTCCTCCGAGAATCGCCAGCAGAAGACTCTCAGTAAGAAACTGCCGGACCAGCCGTGACCGGCTGCCGCCCAGTGCGCTGCGGATAGCAACTTCTTTGTGTCGCGCTGCCGAGCGTGCGAGCAACAGCCCCGCCACATTGGCGCACGCAATCAGCAAGACCGCTATCACCGCAGCCCACAGAACCAGCACACTTCGCCTGGCATTGCCGACGATCTCATCCTGCAACGACACCAGATGCACACCGCTTTGCGGCTGGTTATAGGCAGCGCCCAAACGGTCCGCAATCGTGTTCATCTCAATGCCGGCTTGTTGTAGGCTTACGTTTTCTTTCAATCGCCCAATTGCCTGCAGGTAATGGCTGGAGCGGCCTGTCTGCTTGAGATCAAAACCCGGCAGGCACCAGATATCTGAATTTCCCTCAAAGCTAAAACCGGAGGGCATGACTCCTACCACGGAATACGCCTGCCCATCCAGCATGATGGACCGGCCAATGATAGCCGGATCAGAGCCAAAATGGCGGGTCCAGGCTCCATAACCCAGGACCGCAACGCGGGGTTTGCCCGGTTGGTCCTCACCAGACAAAAAGGTGCGGCCCTTGAATGGAGCAATCTTGAGCACATCAAAAAATCTGTCAGTAACAAAGAAGCCGTAAAGACGAACAGGCGTTTTCTGACCTGTAAGCACCAGGCTGGTGGAATCATAGGTAGCCATATGCTCAAAGCTCTGGTTCTGGTTCTGCCAATCAACAAAGTTATACGGCGAAACAACGTTATGGGTCATGCCGCGGCGCGAATCGGTCTCCCAGATTTGCACCAGCCGGGTTGGCTCAGGATATGGCAGCGGGCGCAGCAGAACTGTATTTAGCACGCTGAACATCACGGTGTTTGCGCCCATGCCCAACGCAAGGGTAAGAACCGCGGCAATGGCAAAGCCGGGAGACTTGCGCAACTGTCGCAACGCATATCGGAAATCTTGCAGCAGGCTTTCCATGGAATCTTTCCTCCAGAGAAATTGAACACGGCGGCCCAAATAGCTGAACGCTCGGGATCGGAGATCCTTGCGGAATATTACAGCAGAGATTGGGTAATCCGAGCTGCGATTATTTTGCCTGCGATCTAGCGTTGCGAACTATTAATCAAACTGCTTCAGCTTCGGCCACACATCTTGCAAGCTTGCTTTGGGCCCGCGACACAGAAGAATGTCAAAGTATTCATCGCGGCGGGCGTACGGATGCTCCACGTGCGCCACGGCCTGCACACTTTGGAAAAACTCGCGATCATGCTGGCCGCTGCTGCGCAGGATAATCATGGTGCTTCCGTCATACTTGCCCGGACCCCATATCCAGTAGCTGTTGCTCTTGCTGATGGCTTGGGGCAAACCGTAACGTGGGCCGTAATAATCCACCGCCGCGGCTTCACCCCATCC
>DASXZE010000414.1:0-14720 GCA_036502105.1 Candidatus Angelobacter sp.
CACAGTTCAGCCACAAAATTTGCGCTGAATTTCTTCTGCGGTGCCGCGGCAGGAACTTTGCTGATAACCAGACTGCTCAGCAGTCCCACACCAGAAATAACCGCGAGAACAATACCCACCTGCCACTCGCGGCCCTTAAAAGTCTGGGCCAGCCAGCCGGCGGCCATGGCGCCGGAGATGATGGCCATAAATGTTCCCAGCTCAATAATGCCGTTGCCCCAGGAAAGTAACTTCTCCGGCAGAAGTTCCGGCAACAATCCGTATTTTGAAGGGCCAAACAAAGCCGCCTGCGTGGCCACAAAGAAAAGCACAACCAGCGCCAGCGGAAAATGCGAGAGCAACAACTGCGGATGCCGCCACAGGCCAACCACCTGGCCAAGATTTTCCTGCTGCCGCGCCGACAAGGCAAAAACCGTCACGCACATGGCGGCAATTTCAATCAGCTTGGTGGCGATGGTGACCTGGCGTTTGCTGAAACGGTCGGCCAGAAATCCGCCCGCCATGCTGAACAAAATCAGGGGAACAAAAAATAGCCCCGTAATCAGTGATATCAGTGTGTCACTGCTCGCCTGTGACAAAGCGGCGCCGAGAACCATGAATGAAAGCAGATAACGCAGCACATTCAAGCTGAACGCGCCTTGAAACTGGGTAACAATCAGCGCCCAAAAGCCGAGCCGCCAGCCTTGGTCCACAGGCTGCTCCGGAGAATTGCCACCGGCTAATGCTGAACTGTTGAGAGAAGATACTTCTGGCGTAGATGTAACGGCAGATTCGGCCATAGATGAAGATGAAAATTCCTTAATAGTGCCGCGCCATTTTGGCACTACTTGCGCGCGAAGTAAATTAGCAAATATGTGGTTACCAAAGGCGCGCCTGTCTATCGCCCTTTCAACATTTGTTCTTGCCAGCTATTTGCCGCAACATGCTTCCAGCAAAACAGGTTGGCAACATGGGCTCAAGTGACACACGTTGTTAGCAATACGGATACTTTCATGACCTGGGGCATTGCTTTTGTGCTAGATTCTATCGCCGATAGTAGATAGTGCAAATAAAAATTCCGGCACAATGTTCGACGGAGAACAACTATGAAATTGTACGTTGGCAAGAAACTCTGTTTGCTTGCAGCGATGCTAGTCCCGGCTCTGGGCATCGCCCAGACCTCAAAGACGCCCGGCATCACTGACACACAGATTCTGATCGGCTCCTGCTCCGCCCTGGATGGTCCAGCCAGATATCTGGGTTTGCAAACTATTGTGGGTGCCACCACCTACCTCAACCATATCAATGCTGAAGGCGGCGTGCATGGGCGCAAAATTCAGCTACTGGCCTTTGACGATGGCTATGAACCGGCCAAAGCAGAAACCTGTTTTAAGCGCCTGCAAAAAGAAGGCATCTTTGCCGCTGGATTTTTTGTGGGCACGCCCACGGCGGCCAAGTATGTGCCGCTGGCGGAAGCCGAGAAAGTGCCGGTAGTCGGCCTTTTCACCGGCGCAGAAATGCTCTACTCGCCGCTGAAACATTACGTGCTCAATGTTCGCGCGTCTTACAACGATGAAACCCATGAGCAGGTAGAAAATCTCTGGAACGCTCTGGGCATTCACAAAATCGGCGTCATCTATCAGGACGATGCATTCGGCCAGTCCGTGCTCAGTGGATTGGAGCTGGCGCTCAAAAAACATGGCGCCGCTCCAGTCGGCACTGGCACATTTCCACGTAACACGCTCGACGTTGACAAAGGTATTGCCGCCGCGCGTGCCGCGAATCCGGGCGCGGTTTTACTGGTCGGACCATATGCGCCTGTGGCCGAAATCGTAAAAAAAGCCCACGCCAGCGGATGGCATCCAATTTTTCTGACCGTCTCATTTGTTGGAACAGAGAAATTTATTTCTGAAGCCGGCAGAGACGCCGATGGAACCGTGATCACGCAAGTTGTGCCGCCTTATACGCGCGTCGATTTTCCCACTGTCGAGCTTTACCGCGAATCGCTCAAGACGTTCTATCCCTCTGAGCAGCCCAGCTTCGTAAGCCTGGAAGGTTTTGTTGACGCCATGGTACTGGTGGAAGGATTGAAGCGCGCCGGCAGAGACCTGACGCGTGAAAGACTGATTAACGCCTTGGAGTCGATCCAGAATAAAGATGTCGGGTTGGGCCCAAAGCTCACGCTCAAATACAGCCCCACCCGGCACAAAGGGTTTGACCAGATCTACACAACAGTGATCCGAGACGGCAAGCCGGAAATCTTAGATGACTGGAAAAAACTGCCACACTAAAAACCAAAACATTTACCACAGAGGACACGAAGGAACACAGAGGTGATCTTCTAATAGTCTTGATTCCATTGCTCAGCCGCACTTCACCACTCATGCGGCAAAAAACTTCAACAAAAGAAAAAGCCTGGCTTTAGCCGGGCTTTTTCTTTCCTAAATCAAACTCTCAGACGGTCGTCAATTTAAACCGTCATCAATTCTTTTTCTTTCGTGGCGTACATTTCTTCCATCTTCTTGATCTCGCCATCGGTCAGCTTCTGGACTTCATCCAGCGCCTTCTTCTCTTCATCTTCTGAAATCTTTTTGTCTTTCAGGGTTTTCTTAATGGCGTCATTGCCGTCGCGGCGCACATTGCGGATGGCCGTGCGATGGTCTTCCAGAATTTTATGCAACTGCTTGACCATATCTTTGCGGCGCTCTTCCGTCAGCGCCGGCACGGGAACGCGAATCATCTTGCCGTCATTCTGCGGGTTGAGCCCCATGCCGGCGGAACGAATGGCCTTTTCAATATCGGCGAGGATGCTGGGATCGTGCGGCTGCACGGTAATCATCTGCGGCTCCGGTGCGTGCACCTGGGCCACCTGATTCAGCGGCATTTCCGAACCGTAATAAGGCACGCGGACAGGGTCCAGCATGTGAACAGACGCGCGACCGGTGCGCGCCGCGGCTAGATTGGTGCGGAAATCTTCTACTGCTTTGTCCATACGCGTTTTTAGTTGCGTGTAAACATCTTTCAATGCAGGTATAGTCGCGATTCCTGATGGTGGCATAACGTAAAAGCCTCAAAACGAGAGTAACGAACGCTCGATTATACAGGGAGTCCGGCAAATGGACAGGAGCAGGCCAGATCACCTTATGCCAATAGAGTTACGGCGTCTCCAGCGCGTCACCGCCGCGGACCTGGCCATAATTCAAAAGGCTCACAATCGAAACGCCGCCCACAATATTTCCCAGCGTTGCCGGAAGCAGCCATTCGAAATAATTGCTGAAGTGCAGATGGCCAGACATAATCGCCGCCACAATCTCTGCGCTGCTGGCTATGCAATGTGAGAAGTGTCCAGCGCCGACGACGAACGTCAGCATCCAGGTAACCATGATTTGTCCGCTGGTCCAGTGACTGGCGGTCACCATCCATGCAACCAGCGCAATCATCCACCCACCGATAATTCCTTTGGCAAAAATAACCGTAAAGTGTCCGCTGGCAGCCTGCAGTCCCAGACCGGCCAGAGCATCAGCAAAGTTAGGTGAGAGCGCTCCGGTTTTCATCACCAACCAACCGAAGAAGACTGCACCAGCCACGTTGGAAACGAACACGGCCACCCAGAGCCGCAATGTATTCAGAACGTGCTTACGCTCTTCCAGAATCAGCACCACCGGGAACAGCGTGTTCTCAGTAAAGAGTTGCGCCCTGCCAATCACCACCACAATGAAGCCAATGGGATAAAAGCAGAAAGAAATAAATTCCTGCACCGGACCATTGCCCAGATAGCTGATGGCCAGCGCCACCGCCAGCCCAGTGAGCCCCATGCTCAATCCACCGGCGAATCCGGAAAATAAAAGACCTACGGTGGAACGCGAAAGTTCGTCCTTGGCATTCGCCAGGACTGCGTCCAATATCTGCTCCGCGCTTCTTCGTGTGCTTTGTTTACTCTGTTTGCTCTCAGGCATGTCCCCAGCTGAGATGCAAGCAGCTACTCCGCAGTTCGCAGCCAGCAGGACTTATTATTCGCGATGAGCATGATTTGCCAAGATCAGCGGGAAAGCTGGCTTGATGGATTCACCACTTCAACGGCGCAAGAATACAAGTTACGTACTGATTCTCTGCTTGCCAGACTTGCGATAGAGCATCCACGTATGCCAGAGAATACGTAGCGTGGCGAGCACAGGGATGGAAAGAAAGACTCCGATCACGCCTGCCACTTCTCCACCAGCAAGCACGCCAAACAAAACAGTAAGCGGATGGAGTTCCAGCTTGTTGCCTAGAATACGCGGCGAGGTTATGTAGTCCTGAATGCCTCTCCATACCAGCAGGAAGACCAGCAAGAGCCACATGTGGCTGTATCCGGAAAGCAAAGCCACGGCCAGCACGGCGACCAAGCCCACGGCTGGTCCAACCACGGGAACAAATTCAAGCGCACCTGCTGCAGGTCCAAGGGCAAACGCGTAGGGCACGCGCATGATCCAAAGAACAAAGGTCACAACCACCATGGCCAAACCGGCGAGCGTAAGCTGAGCGCGTATAAAACCTCCCAGCATGGTATTCATTTCTTCTACAGTGTCAGAAACCATCTGGCGATTGCGCGGATCTTCTACAGAATTGATAAAGCGTTGGCTCAGCTCGTGCCCATCTTTCAAGAAGAAGATAGCAAGAATGGGCACCAGCACCAGCCACCACATGCTCTGGATTGTCTTGGCGGCGCGAAGAATAAAGTTTTGCGTAGTGGCAATGATCTCTGCCTGGTGCTTGATAAGGTAAGTCCGGACCCAGTCCACAATCGTGGTGTTCCAGCCGTGCTTGTCAGCAAGTTGTTTGATCAGGCTGCCGGAGGTAATTGTTTTCCCAAACTCTGGCGCTTGCTGCATGAGCTTTTGCGCCTCTTCAATCACCGGAGGGCCCATCAGCGCAAACGCAAATACCAGAGCGCCGATAAAAATCACATACACCACGGCAATCGCCGCTGGACGCGATCCCCTGAGCCAGCTCTGCAGGCGTGAAACCGGCGCTTCCAAAATATATGCAAAGAAAATGGCAAAAAGAAACGTGATCAGCGCGCGCCATGCGACATATAAAAAGATAAGAGCCAGAGCAAAGACCAATGCGGTAAAGAGCGCTTGCGCAGTTTTTTTATCGAAGAATTTCAAACGCCCCCTTTACCCGCCCCAAAGAATTGCTGATAGCCCATTGTATCTGCGCGGTATTTGCCGCCGCCAATTGTCTCTTCGATTCCATAGCGTGGCCTCTACTAGTACGAGAAAAGTACGGGCTGGGTTCATGAGATGATGGAATTAGGTGCCAGAACTCCCAAAGTTTGAGCCGCATTGCACGCGTGAGCGATCCAACTCAGCGCGCCGGTTGCGCAACGGATTTTAAGCAGTAGCCTGAAGGCAAATCCTGAGCCTTTGGCTAAGTATCTTTCATCCAATTGGAAGTAGCTGAAAAACAAAATGCCAGAACTACCTGAAGTCGAAACCATTGCCAACGGGCTGAATAAGCGCGTGGCCGGAGACCGCATTGAGTCGGTCTGGATTGGCAGCAAACCGCAAGTGCTCAAATCCAACGCAGCCGAAATTTCCAGAACGCTGGAAGGCGCGACCATCGAACGCGTAAAGCGTGTGGGCAAGCATATTGTTTTTGACCTTGTGGCCAAAGAACTTCCACCCAAAAAGCTTACATCCAAAAATTCTAGCGATAACAAAGATGACGTTCCGCAATGGATCGTCCACCTGGGCATGACAGGCAAAATGCTCGTCGCCACGCCAGAAACAGAATTGCTGAAGCACACGCACCTGATCGCCAAGCTGGCTTCAGGCAAGGAGCTGCGGTTTGTTGATCCGCGACGTTTTGGCCGGCTGGAAGTCGGGCAAAGCAGCTTCAGCGGCCCCGGAGTGGAACCGCTACAAGTCAGCGTAGAAGAATTTTCTCGGCTGTTCCACGCGAGCAAAGCGCCCATCAAAGGAGCGCTGCTGAACCAGAAGCTGCTGCACGGTGTGGGAAACATATACGCCGATGAAGCTTTGATCCGCGCGCATATTCGCCCGCGCCGCCGTGCCAATACCCTCACCGCCGTGGACCTGCGCAAACTGCATGCGGCCATGCAGAAAGTTTTGCACGCAGCAATTGCCGCCGGAGGTTCCTCAATCTCTGATTACGTGGACGCCGAAGGCGCGGAAGGCTTCTTTCAAATCCAGCATCGCGCCTATGGCCGCGAAGGCAAACCCTGCCTGAAGTGCAAAACGCCGATCAAGAAAATCGTGGTGGCGGGCCGGGGAACGCATTACTGCCCGAAGTGCCAGAAATAGCTTTTTTCTGAAATCCCGAAGCAAAGCTTTTTCTGCAATCTCGAGCGTAGCGAGAGATCCCTATACCTGCAGGATATTTTGAGGGTTTACGACATCTCGTTTTTATCTTCATCGTCTTAAGCAATGAATTCATGTTTGAACTTTAAGAGCGACGTAGTAATAGGGATCCCTCGCTTTGCTTCGGGATTTCAGAAAAATCCTCGTCGTAGCCCGGGTTCGAATAAAAGCCTACTGCACCGTTTCTATATTCCTCTGCAACTTCATCATGCCGCGAATCCAGCGGTCATAATCATTCGCCTTGTTCTGAAAATATTTGCCTGCCTCGGGATGCGGCAGGATCATAAATCTTTCCTCGGTGATTGCTTTCACCACATCATCCGCAACCTGCTCTGGCTCAATCGCACCTTCCAGAAGCATCTTGGTACCGGGGTGATCAGACTTCAACATGTTTGTATGCACACCCTGCGGGCAGAGCGCGGACACGCGAATGCCCTGTTCGCCGTAGGTGATCGCGAGCCATTCGGCAAAGCCCAGAGCAGCATGCTTGGTGACCGCATACGGCGCGGAGCCAAGTGATGTGAGCAGTCCGGCGGCGGAAATAGTCTGCACAAGATAGCCCTGTTTGCGTTCAAGCATCTGTGGCAGCACCGCGCGGGCAGCGTAAACGTGGGACATGGTATTGATCTCCCAGCTGCGCTTCCATTCGTGGTCAGTCGCCTCTGGGCCGCCAGCCACTGCAATTCCGGCGTTGGAGCAGAAAATATCCACCTGCCCGGCGACTTCAGTAACGGTGTCCACAAGAAATTTAACCTGGCTTTCCTTGGAGATGTCAGCGGCCACAAATGCGCCTCGGCCTTCGCCCAGTTCCTGCATCACTTTAAAGCCGTTGTCCTCATCAATGTCAGAGACGGCCACCAGCCGCGCGCCTTCCTGGGCAAACCTGAGGCAGAGCGCACGTCCGATACCATTGGCCCCGCCGGTTACCACCACAACTTTTCCTTTAATCTGCATGACGGAAAAGATAGACCGTTCTCCGCGATTCTTCAAATAAATGATTCTTCAAAATAGGCGAATCTTTAAATAGATATTTCTTCAAATGAACGGCCAGCATCTCTTCAAATAAGCCGCCAGAAACTCGCATTCGCGGCCGCAAGCTATTAATCTGTTGCAGGCATCATCTGCACTTTTAGGAGCCGGAATTTTCTATGACCACATTTGCCATTGGGGTTGACCTGGGTGGTACCAACCTGCGCATTGCCGCGATTGACGATAAAGGTAAAACGCTGGACAAAATTACCACCAGTACAGAGGTGGCACGCGGACGCGATCAGGTGATCGACGAGATGTGCACGGCGATCCAGGAAATTGTGGCCAAGCTGAGCGGCACCGGCGAGCTGGCAGGCATCGGCATCGGTGTGCCGGGAATTATTGAAATGCAGACCGGCATGCTGCATCAGTCGCCGAATCTTCCGGGCTGGGAAAATTACCCGGTGCGCGATGAAATTGAGCGCCGCCTGAAAACCACTGTGGTGCTGGAGAATGACGCCAACGTAGCAGCGCTGGGCGAGAAATGGCTGGGCGCCGGAACCGAAGTGGATGACATGATCATGCTCACGCTGGGCACCGGCGTTGGCGGAGGCATTGTGCTCAACGGAAAAATCTGGCACGGCATGACCGGCATGGCCGGCGAACCGGGTCACATTAACGTTGAACCCAACGGCCACCCTTGCAACTGCGGCAGCCGGGGATGCCTGGAACAAATCGCTTCCGCTACCGCAGTAAAACGCATGGCCGCAGAGGCCGTGGCGTCAGGTGAAGCGCCGCACATGGCGGAGGCCATGAAGTCGTCTCCTGAGTTCGGCGCAAAACTGATCTACGATCTGGCCATGCAGGGCGACGCACAGGCACTGGAAATTTTTCGCATTGTCGGTAATGCGCTGGGAGTGGTGCTGGCCGACCTGGTCAACATTTTCAATATTCCTATGTACGTGATTGGCGGCGGCGTGGCGAGCGCGTGGAGAGCCTTTGCTCCAACCATGATGGAGACCTTGCGCAAGAATTCTTTTGTCTATCGCGCAACCGCTCCGGCCGAGAATGCGCCATCAGCTAATGCAAAAGGTGCGGCTCACGCTTCCATTATTACCCCTGCCCTGCTGGGCAGCGATGCGGGATTAATCGGCGCTGCGCGTCTGCCGATGATGGCCAGGCAAACAACTTCGGCGCGTTAGTCTTTCGCACCCAAAGTCTCTCAACCGTCAACCTTACGTTCAGCAGCAAAATAAGTAGAGTCGAGCGTGACTAACTGCAATCGCGCAGAAAAATGCACACATGCATTTCAACCTTCGCGCGCATTTGTTAGAGATCCCCATGTTTATTAACGGGAAATCAACGTGCAGCTCACAATCGTGAGAGAGAACTAATCCAATTCTCCTGAAAAACGAACGATTCAAAATAAGAAAAAAATTCTTTGCGCTTCATGCAGCAGCACAGCGTATTGGCGCTATACTCGCCGCACATTACGCAGCGGAGGGCCGCACAAAAAAGAAACAATTGTGGCCGGCTCATTCCAAGCATTGTTCCTCCGGGAAACGCGGTCCTCTCCGTTGCGGTATTACTCTCATGACTTGAGGAACAAACACCAACGAAATATAGCGCCGCCCGCTCTAAGCGCCCGCCGGAATTTTGTTTCGTTCACGGCAAAGGCAGATCCAGCCAAAAATAAAATCGACGGTCGAAGCAAAATGCTGTTGGGATTTCTCCAAACTTACCGAACGCGCCCTTCAGCGCAATGATTGGAAAAAGATATGGCAACTGCACCAAAAATCATACCCGCTCCTATTACCGCTCACCAGGTTGAAAACGTTCTGGCGTTCTGAACCAAGGTTGGAGCAGAGAGCATTAAAGGCGGCCAGACCATAGAGCTCGGCACCGTGGAAGTAAGCCACTTCCAGAAGATCCGCCTGGTTTGTGATGAGCGCATCGGTTCCACCTGCAACGTGTGGTTCGCATGACGACCATGGAAGGCAACGAGCTGGTTGCGTCACTGGACCAGGTTTTGCTCACGCCGCACGCGCAAACCACCCGGGTGTATGACGTGCCGGGAACGCAGCTATCCATTTCCATTGACGGCATTGGTTCTGCTACCACGCAAGGCGCGGTGGATGGGCTGCTGTACGGCCAGTACTAGCGTCGCTTTAGAAAATCACTGAGAGAAGTGCATCACGGCCACGCAAGAACGATTCATTCCGGTGGATTGATCTCTCTGGCCGTGATTGCATTTATGCGGCGCTGATTTTCGGCCACGGTTCAATTGATGAAGGTTCAACTGATGGCTCAGCTGACGCTGGTTCCAACTCATGAAGATTCAGCTGATGAAAGTTTCGGCTATAGTTAAGAGTGGAAAATCAACCGCACGGCCCAGCGCATATCTCGCCCGATCCCGTGCCGGATCCTGTACCGGAGCCTCCCGCAGGAAAACCGTCAGCCCTTCTTGGCGCGTTCGCGCTTGACCTTGCGCCGCTCAGAATCTCACGCGATTACCGTCTGCTTTTTACCAGCCAGACCATTTCATTCTTTGGCGCCATGATGAGCTTTGTAGTGCTGCCCTGGCAGATGTACCAGCTCACGCATTCATCGCTGGCTGTTGGATTGCTCGGCGCAGCGGAATTTATTCCCACCATCACCATGGGATTTGTGGGTGGAGCGCTGGCCGATTACGTGGACCGCCGACGCATGGTGCTGACTTCAGAAGCATGCATGTCTGCCTGCAGCGCACTGCTGATTTTGAATTCGCTGCTGGCCCATCCCAGAGTCTGGGTACTCTTCTTCTGCGCGATTGCCTATGCCGGACTTAATGGCTTAAAGCGTCCGTCGCTGGAAGCGCTAACGCCGAAACTTGTACCACCTGAAATGATGACTGCTGTTTCTGCATTGCGCTCCATTGGCAGCACGCTAGGCGGAGTCTTGGGTCCGGCGCTTGGCGGCATGGTAGCCGCGACGTTCGGGCCGACTCTGGCTTACTCCACCAACTTTTTTACCTTTGCCATTTCCCTGGTTGCTCTCTGGATCATGCGGGCCGCGCCGCCACTCGTAAACGCAGACAGGCCCAGCATGCATTCTCTGCTGGAAGGCCTGCGCTACGCGCGCAGCCGGCCGGAATTGCTGGGCACATATTTTATTGACATCAACGCCATGTTCTTCGGTATGCCCATGGCGCTGTTTCCAGCCATCGCAGTAAAGTTCGGCGGAGCATCCGTAGGTTTGCTTTACGCTGCGCCCTCGGCCGGTGCTTTTATAGCTTCAATCGCTTCAGGATGGTCGTCGCGCATTCATCGCCATGGATTGGCCGTGACTATAGCTGCCGCAATTTGGGGTCTGGCGATTGTGGCTTTTGGGTTTACCAATCATCTGTGGCTGGCGCTGCTCTGTCTGGCCATCGCCGGTGGAAGTGACATGATTAGCGGCTTGTTCCGCATGACCATATGGAACCAGACCATTCCTGACCATCTCCGCGGACGGCTTGCCGGCATTGAGATGGTCAGCTATATGTCCGGGCCAATGCTCGGCAATGCCGAAGCAGGAATCGTCGCTAGCCTGTTCAGCATTCGCACGTCAGTGGTTTCAGGCGGCGTTTTATGCGTGCTTGGCACAGGCTTGCTGGCGCTGATATTTCCAGCGTTCGTTCGCTATGACGGACGTGCCGGCCTGCTGCGCAAGCAAAAAGAAGAAGCCGAGCGCGCAGTGGCTGTTAACCTAGCTCTAAAATAATGCAGGATTTTATGGGAAGGAGCTCGTTTCCATGGCCGTTCATATTCGTGCGGCGATCCTCGCCGATGTTCCGCGCCTGACTGAAATTTACAACCACTATGTGATTCACACTCCGGTCACGTTTGACCTGGAGCCATATACCGCGGAACGTAGAATGGAATGGTTTGCGCAATTTGCTCCCACCGGACGGCATCGCCTGCTGGTAGCGGAACAAGACGGCATTGTCATGGGCTACGGAGGCACCACGCGCTTCCGCGCGAAAGCGGCTTATGACACCACGGTGGAGACGACCATCTACACTGCGCCAGAAGCAGTGGGCAAAGGCATTGGCAAAAAGTTATACGCCGCATTGTTTGAAACGCTTGCCGGCGAGAATGTCCACCGCTTTGTGGGCGGATTCACGCTGCCCAACGTTGGCTCGCAGAAACTGCATGAATATTTTGGCTTTAAAAACGTTGGCGTGTTCAGCGAAGTGGGCTACAAGTTTGGAAAATACTGGGACGTGCAATGGACTGAGCGCGCACTGAGGCTGCCGTAAACGCAAATTACCTCAGCGGGCTGAAGCCTAATCATCTTCGGCCGAAACCGCAGGCATAAATGCCCGCTCCACCCTGTTACGGTTCAGCGCGATCAGTTGTTCAACAATTGCTTTGCGACCGAGCAATAAAGGTCCACAGCGTGATGAAGTTCTTTTTTAGAAATGTATTCGCGATCCGTGTGTGCTACATGAATGGATCCCGGCCCCAGCAGCACGGGCGTTCCCCAGTTGCTGAGTGCGGGAATATCCGTGGTGAATTTGGCCACCATGCTTTCCACGCCGTCAATGGTACGCAGCTTCATGAAGGGAATCTCCAGCACAAACTCTGCTTCCGCCAGCCCTGCAACTGTCTTGGTAATTTGCTCACGCAAAATGTCTGATGGCCCTACCAGCCGATAAAGCAGCTGCGCGCGCGCATGATCGGGGATCACGTTCGGCGCGCGTCCGCCTTCGATCAGGCCAATGTTCACCGTGCATGGGCCTACTTCTGGATTGACCGGCAACTCCATGGTTCGCAGACGGTCAAGTGCAGTGATGAGTTTCTCAATCGCAGATTCACCCAGCTCCGGATACGCCGAATGCGCCATCCTTCCTTTGGCTGTGACCTGAACACGAAACGCGCCTTTAGAAGCAACAGCGATTTTATTTTCCGTGGGCTCGCCATTGATCAGAAAGCGGCTGCCCACTGGGCTTTCATTCGCAATCTTGGCACCCAGGCTGTCTCGCTCTTCACCCACCACAAACAACATGCCCACGGCCATGCCTTCTTTTTTCAAGCGCTGGCAGGCGGCGATTTGCGCGGCGATGATCCCCTTGGCGTCACACGAGCCGCGGCCATAAATATTGTCATCGTCTTCAGCAGACGGAATAAACGGCGGCACGGTGTCCATGTGCGTGGAAAAAACTACGTCCGGCTTGCCTTCCTCAGGCATGGCCACCACGTTGAATCTTTCATGGGCCACCGGCATTTTGTGCGCGCTGTAGCCCAGGCGGCAGAGTTCGTCATACAGCTCCGCGCCCACGGCGCCCTCATTGCCAGAGATGGATTCAATATCGATGAGCTTGCGAGTTAGTTTGATTGGGTCCATGGTCGCCTGGATAAGGATAACCTAAGGGTCACCACAGAGGACACAGAGGAGCGAGGCTTAACTTCCATTTTCCTTTGAGATGCTCAACGAACAATTACGGTGTTTTTTGGTTTGAGCGCTAAGCTGCGATCGATCTCGCATCCCTTGGAATCACATTGGATACGTGGGGCGCAAAATGAATGATATGAGTACTGAATCTGGATTTGGTATTTGCCCGCTGGAATCTCGCCAAAGTCGTACCTACCGTGGCTGTCGGTTTTGATATCTTGAATTATTTTCCTGCCAGAGAGGAGCCGAACCCCGATTCCTGGTAGATCCGCACCATTCGGATCAACGAATATCCCTGAAAGTCTTTGGGAATGGCGCACAACAAACTCTTTTGAAGTCGAGCAATCTTTTGCGCCGGCTGATGAGATAAGCAACAAAATTAAGACACATGAAAGAGTTGTTCGCATGAGTAACGTCGCCCCCTTCGAGTATAAGCGGATTCGAAGCATTCCCTCAGTGTTCCTCTGTGCCCTCTGTGGTAAAAAGAATTGTGCCTAACGGAATCAAATCTTTCTTCCTGGATGGTCCGGCCGGCCGGCTGGAAGCACTATTAAACGAAGGCGAGCCGCAGGCGACGCACGCCGCGCTGGTCTGCCATCCGCATCCTTTATTTGGCGGGACCATGCACAACAAAGTTGTGTACCACGCCATGAAAACGCTAAGTGGCTTTGGCTTTCCTGTGTTGCGCTTTAATTTTCGCGGCGCTGGCACGAGCGAAGGCGAGCACGATAAAGGGCGCGGCGAGCAAGACGACGTGCGCAGGGCGCTCGACTGGCTGGACACTGAACTTCAGCTGCCGATTATTTTCTGCGGATTTTCCTTTGGCGCAGCTACTGGCTTGCGGGCCGCATGTACTGACTCGCAGGTGAAAGGGCTGATTGGCCTGGGCACTCCGGTGGGAGCGGAAGGCCGCGCTTACACCTATGAGTTTCTAAAGAACTGCACCATGCCGAAACTTTTTGTAAGCGGCTCGCGCGATCAATATGGGCCGCCGGAAAGCCTGCGCAAAGTAGTGGAGCTGGCTCCGGAGCCGAAGGAAATGGTGATTGTGGAAGGCGCTGACCATTTCTTTGAAGGGCATTTGCCGGAGATGCAGACGGCCATCCACGCATGGGTTGGCAAACTGTTCAAGCCGGGACGGCAGGCGGAATCGAGCTAATGTCACTGGCCCATAGCATGCGCTCCGCGGCGCAGGATATTTTTCTACAGGCCCTCTCTGAGGCCAGCATCGGCAAAGCTTTTGAGCGCCATGTGCAATACCAGAAAGGCGTGCTGCGCGTCTGCGATGACCTGTTCAACTTGAGCATTTATAGCCGGACCGTGTGCATTTCTTTTGGCAAGGCCGCGCACCGGATGGCGGAGATTCTCTCGCGCCAGGTGGGGCCAACGCTGGAAGGAATCATTGTTGATCCCAACCAGCATCCATACCAGATTGCTGGCTACCGATATTTTCAAGGCGGCCATCCTCAGCCGAATGAAGAGTCCCTGCGCGGTGCGGAAGCGATTCTGAAAACGCTGGGCACGTTGAATGAGCAGGCGCTGGTGATTTTTTTAGTGAGCGGTGGCGGATCGGCGGCAATGGAAAAGCCGGTTGATCCTGAAATTTCTTTGCCTGACCTGATTGCCACCTATAAAGCGCTGGTGAATTCCGGCGCTCCCATTGCGCAGATCAATACTATCCGTAAACATCTTTCCGCGGTAAAAGGCGGACGCCTTGCCGAAGCCGCTGCAGCGGCACAGCAGGTTTCCATTATGGTTTCAGACGTGCCAGAGAACGCCTTGGACTCACTTTCCTCTGGGCCAACCATGCCGGACTCAAGCACGGTGGAAGATTGCTATCGCATAGTGCAGGAGCACAACATGCTGCCGGACTTTCCTGCGTCAGTGCGTGAGCTGTTTGACCAGCGCGTTCTGGAAGAGACGCCTAAACAGGATGACGCGGCATTTGTCCGTTCACGCTGGTGGAAAATTTTGTCGAATGAGACGGCGGAA
>DASXZE010000415.1:0-9481 GCA_036502105.1 Candidatus Angelobacter sp.
GGTGATTTTGCGGGTGTTCAGGCCGCATCCGGCCCAGCGCACTGTACCGTCGCAACCCGGACTGTTGGCCACCGCGGAGAGCCCGGTGTATTCCGAATTGCCGATGAACACGGTCACATATGGCGTATTGTCGCCGACACCGTAATAAGGTTGTTCGCCCAGGAGGTCTTCCGTGGAGAGGTCCCAGGTAAATTCGCCGCCCAGTTCAAGGCCTTCCAGCACGCGGTCACCGGCGTTGAGGAAGTCAGGGCCAAGTTGACGATTGCCCTTGACCAGCGCTCCGAGCCAGGTGCGTCCTTTGTGGGCTTGTGGCGATCCCCAGGTTGCCGGCGCGAGTCCCACAAGATGTTTCAGCCGCTTGAGCCGCGTGTTAGTACTCAGCGGACCACCATAATTCGCCAGCCATGCCCGCACCACCAGCATGCCGGTGGAGTGAACAATGGCGTCAAACGCTTCACCATTGCTCAGGCCCTTGCGCAGCCCCAGCGCGCGATCAAAGCCTTCAGCAATGTCTTTAATCGTGATCTCATTATTGAGTGAAATGTAATTGCATACATTAATATCAATGAGCTCAATTTTCTGGGTTTTCGCTGCAGCGAGCAATGCCGCGCGAACCTGAACAAAAGCTTTTGCATCGGCTGAGTATCCGTGGACCAGTACGAGCGGTCTGGGCATAAGTGCCTCCTTGCGGGAACGTGGCTTTGATTCTAAAAGATTTGGTTCTAGAAGAATGGTGTCACAAACGGGCCTAGCGTTTCATGAATAAGATAATGCTTCAGCTTCTTTCAGTCGCCAACAGTAAAGGACGGTACAAGCTATAGTCGGTGGAAGATCCCCGCTGAGCCTGATTAAGCAAGCCCCAGCGCTACGATGCAAAATTTAATATCGCTCGGCCATTGCTGCATGTGCTCAAAGCATCCAAATCCAATACAATTCTCAACCGGAATAAGGCACTCCCGGTCAAAGCAAGCTAAGACGAACGCTGACCGGTCACAAAAAGGAAAAACGCATGAACATGAAAATCAATAAAGTGTTGTTGAGCGTGCTGGCATTGGCGTTTGTGTTGGTTACTCAAGCCATGCAGGCAGAGCAAGGATTATCCAACCAAAACAACCGCAGCGCAGCAGAGCCCTTTGCCGTTCTGCCCGATGGCGCTACAGGCCCTGAAGGTCTCGCCGTTGGTCCGGACGGAAATGTTTACGTTGCCAGCTTTGGCTTCAACGCTGCCGGAGGCGTCACCGGACTCGGCCAGCTTTATGTCTTCAGCAATGAAGGCCGGCTGCTGCGTCACGTGAGCATTGCTAACTCCAGCCCGCATCCGCTGGGCATTGCGTTTCATCCGCAGACCGGCGCTCTGCTCGTCGCTGACTTTGGCGGAGGCCAGGTGCTCAGCGTTGATTCACACACCGGCGCG
This sequence comes from Candidatus Angelobacter sp., assembly GCA_036502105.1. Taxonomy (GTDB): domain Bacteria; phylum Acidobacteriota; class Terriglobia; order Terriglobales; family Acidobacteriaceae; genus Angelobacter. The sequence continues at coordinate 1,415 of DASXZE010000415.1, forward strand.
TCCACCGTTTTCATGACCGTCACTGGCGCTTCCGGACTGAACGGCATCGCCTTTGATCACGCGGGCAACGTCTATGTTTCAGATTCGTCGCAAGGCATTATCTGGAAGACCGGCGCTGCGGGCGGCGCAGGCACTGCCTGGGTCACCGATTCTCTGCTCACCACTGCGGGCGTTCCGCCTTTCGGCGCCAACGGACTCGAATTCAATCACGCTGAAAATACCATGTTCGTCTGCAACACCGGCAATGACACCGTGATTCAAATTCCCGTCAGCAATGGCACGCCTGGCAAGCCAGCAGTTTTTGTAAACAGCATCAACGGCGCAGATGGACTCGCCATTGATTCCAGTGACAATCTCTGGGTCGTCGCCAATCAGGGTGATGAAATTGATGTCGTGAATCCCGCCGGCAAATTGCTGGCACGCCTGGGCGACTTCAACGGCGTTGATCGCAGCGGACTCCCGCACGGCCTGCTCTTCCCTGCCAGCATTTCTTTCAGCAATGACGGTCGCTTTGCGTACATCACCAACCTTGCGCTCGATCTCCGCGTCTTCGGTCTGCCACAGGCCGTGGACTCGCAATGGTCAGCGCAGGTCACACATTTCACCGTCTCGCGTATGCGCGCAAGATTTGATACGCTCGGCGGCAACGATAATGACGGCGGTAAGTAACAAGCGATGAAACTTTCAACTCGTCATTCCGAACCCCGTTAAGCTCACGCGCGCATTATTAAGCGCGTGAGTAGGGGTGAGGGATCTTGTGCTTCTGCTCACTTTACAACCGCGCCGCAATCTCACAAGCGCCCAACATAAACAAATACATCGCGCCCATAATTCCCAGCGAAATCACTGCCTGCGTACTTATCTTGCGCTTTCGCAAATACGCTGTCTGCTCATACACCATCCAGATTGCCGGAAACGACGCATAGCCCAGGGCCTCAACCGCCGGCTTGGCGTGATAGATTTTCGTCAGCACCAGATAAAGAATCGTAAAAAACAACGAGCTAAACACCACAGCCATTGAAGCAATCTTCTGGTCTTCTTTTGAAAGTTTTGGTCCGCCCGCGGCGCACCGTTGCATCATTTCATTGGTCATCGTCTCGTCTCCTTTTGAATTTTTCTTTTCACCGCGCACCTGCGGATGCAGCCGCGCATCCACCGCGCCACCCAGCACATCCAGAATCAGTCCGGGTGAAGCGCGCTGCTCCGCCAGCACCGTGGTAAATTCTTCGCCATAGCGCTGCCGCCACGCCGCCGGATAAAGCTGGACCATCCACTTCATGCCATTGCCAGTCTGCGCTGTCCCGTGCGGACAATCGTGCTCATCGCCTCCAGCCGCATGCGCAGCGCACGCTCGCCCAGCCCGGTCAGCCGGTAAGGATTGCGCCGGTCTTCGCTCTTCAGCGCCTGAATCAGCCCGCGCGACTCCAGCCGCGCAATTGCTCCATACAAAGTTCCCGGCCCCAGCCGCACGCCGGCAATCGACTCAATGTCTTCCGTCATGGAGTAGCCGTGTTTCGGCTCTTCCGCCAGGCTGATTAATATCAGCAGCGCCGGCTCTGAGAACCGCCCAAAATCGTCCAGCTCAGGATCTTCTTTGGTTTTCTTCATTTCGACTTCTTCATTTTGCTTGTATCACCCCACGTAATACGCATCGCGTACTACGTTAAGCGATATATTACGTACAACGTAATAGCATGTCAAGCGAAAAACAATGCATTGATTTCCGGCAATGAGCGAAGCAAGCAAGTGATAAAGCAAAGTAGTAATAGAGCAAAAGGTCGTGGTGGAAATGAGTGGAAAGTTAAGAAGTTCGTCATTCCGAACCCGTTAAGCTCACGCGCGCATTCGGGCCCCCATTTGCGCCGCTTTTGCGCGTAAATGGGCAGAGCGCGTGAGTAGGGGTGAGGGACCTTGCGTTTGCTTGCACGAACATAAATATTGCAGCTAAACAAAAGAGCTTTTGCATGCCTCACTTCCCCGGCCCAGGGTGATACTCTCTAGTCACCCATGGACTCCATCCTTACGCTGATCGCACACCACGGTTACTGGCTCATCTTTCTGGCCGTCTTTCTGGAATCGGTCGGCTTTCCCGTACCAGCGGCGTTGGCCATGATTGCCGGCGGAGCCGCCGGGGCCTCTGGAATATTGAATGCGCCGTGGGTCTTTGCGCTGTGCCTCATCGCCATGTTGCTGGGCGACTTTCTCGTCTATTTCTTCGGACGCCACATGGGCTGGCTGCTGCTCGGCTTCCTCTGCAAAGTTTCAGCCAACCCTGAGACCTGCATTCTGCGCTCGGCTGAATCTTTTTATAAGCGCGGCAAAACCACGCTGGTCATCGCCAAATTTATTCCCGGCCTCAGCACCATGGCCGCGCCGCTCGCGGGCAGCATGAAAATGCGCTCAAGCCAGTTCCTGCTGTATGACTTTTCCGGCGCAGTCCTTTATACCGTGGCTTACGCCGGCCTCGGTTACGTCTTCCACAATTTTCTCAGCGTGATTGTCCACGGCTTCCAGGCCGCGGGCCACCTGGTGGAATACGTTGTTCTGCTCGCCGTGATTGGATACATCGGCTATCGCATATGGGTTTACTGGACGCACCGCATCTATCGCGTCGTTCCGCGCGTGCAGGTGGAAGAAGTAGCGCGGCGGATCAAGGCGGAAGAGATTGCGCAGATCATCCTGGCCGACGTCCGCAGCCACGGCTATTACGACGCAGGCGCCGAACGCATCCTCGGATCTATTCGCCTCGAACCCAACAACCTGCAGCCGGCTCTCGCGCTTCTGCCCAAAGATAAAGATATTTATCTCTACTGTACTTGAGTAAAAGAAGCCACCAGCGCCCGTGTGGCGCACATGCTCAGAGAACAGGGATTCAACGCATACGTAATCACCGGCGGACTGTCCGCCTGGCGCAAAGCCGGCGGCGCAGTGGAACAGGTGCCGCAAGACGACATCGTGCTGCTGCCAACTTTTAGCTGAAGAGATTTTTGCCGCAGATTTGCGCAGATGAACGCAGATCAGGAAACAATAATGTGTGGACCGCAGGCGCCCTCGCCTGCGAGCGATGATTTTTTGCTATGAATCGGCAAGCACCTTATTCCCGCCCCATCACATCCATATCTTTAAAATATTGGAGGAGCAATGATCCTTATCACCGGAGCAGCCGGACACGTAGGGCGTCGCCTGGCGGAAATTCTTTCTCAGCGCGGCATTGCCACACGACTCATGGGCCGCGATCTGGCCAAACTGCCAAAGTTGCCCAATGCGGAAGCCGTTCGCGGAGATTACACCAACATTGAGTCTCTTGATAATGCGATGAAAGATATCGACCGCGCCTTCATCGTCTCCGGACATTCCGAGCCGGGCCAGCGTGCCCGCGAGCATCGCAATGCCATTCAAGCTGCGGCGCGAGCCAACGTCAAGCACTTGATTTACACATCGTTTCAGGGCGCAGCGCCGGACTCAAAGTTCCCCTATTCACGCGACCATTACGAAACAGAAAAATATCTGGCGGAAAGCGGCGTGCCTTTCACCGCGCTGCGTGACTCCATGTATATGGATATGCTCGCGGAAATGCCGGACAAAAATGGCCTGATCCGTGGACCGGCCGGCAACGGCGAAGCCGCATTTGTCTCACGCGAAGATGTCGCTCAGGTGTCCGCCGTTTTGTTGACCAGCGCCAAACCTCTAACCGGAACGCCCGACATCACGGGCCCGGAAGCCCTCACTATGGCCGAAGCCGTGCGCCGTCTCTCCGCTATAGCCGGACGAACGTTGCGGTTTGAAGATGAGTCGATGGAAGAAGGCCGCAAATGGCGGCTCGCTACCGGAGCCAAAGAATGGGAAGTGGATACATGGGTTGGCTCCTATGCGGCCATCGCCGCCAGTGAGCTAGCGCCCGTAAGTGACACAGTAAACCAGATCACCGGACGGCCACCGCTGACGCTGGAAGAATATTTCCGCCAGCATGGTGAACTGCTGGAAAAGCTGAAGGCCGCGTAAACCAAAGCAAAAGGCAGCCCGCGCTGCTGCCCCTCGCTACGTCACAAATTTTATTTAACGAAAACTATCATGCCGGATATCACGGTTGTCGCCGCGCACATCGCGGCGATCTGATCTCCGCTCACGATAATCGTGACGCAGGTCGCGCCGGTCATTTCTGGCTGCGGCGTAATTGTGCTCATACCGATCATTGCGCAGCTCGCGCCGGTCGCGATTGATTTTGTGCGCGTCGTGCCTTACGTCTCGTCGGTCTTCGTGGCGCTCTCTAAAATCTCGTCGGCCATCGCGGTCGTGATGGTAATCCTGCGCCACCATGCTGCCCGCACCGGCAAAAACCATGAACATAAGGCCCGTCAAAAGTCGTTTCATACTGAAATCCTCCTTGGGAAACGCAACTGCTTACCGGATATAAACCCGCGCAAAATCCCAGGGTTGCGAAAAAAACGTGCTGTGAAAAAACTTATCGCGAAAATTCCGCAACGCGGACCAATCGAAGGTAAGCAGAGAGGAAACAGAGAGGCAGAAAGAATATTCACCTACTTCATTCGATTTCAAAATCGAAATCAGCCGATTTTACCGGCTATAATCGTATTGCTGAATCCCGTACATGAGAGCCCACACTAAATGGATCGCAAGAGCAGGCACAGCATTGTTTGCGCTGGCGCTGCTCTATCCTTTCACTGCGCTGCTGGCAGGTATTGGTCCGTGGCAGTGGGGTAGCGACTTTCGCGGTCCGGCGCTTTCTTCCGTGCGCGTCTCTCTTTTGCTCACCAGCGCGGCCATGCTGATTATCGTGGCCGTGGGCACCCCGGTAGCAGCGTACATCGCGCGCTGCTCCACCCGCGAACGCCTCTGGTGGCAGGCCCTCTTGCTTATTCCAATTCTGCTGCCGCCGCTTGCGCTCGGCATCTTGCTCTCTCTCGCTTTTGGACCATACGGCGCAGTGGGCGCAACGCTGGAGTATATGGGACTGCGCACCACCAACAGCCCTGAAGCTTTTATCCTCACGCAGGTTTACGTGGGCATGGGCTATTACGTCCTTGGCGCAGTCGCGGCGTTTGATTCCGTGCCGGCCATCCTGCAAAAGCAGGCCGCGCTGCTGGGACTTACGCCCGTAAAAGTTTTTCTGCGCGTCACGCTGCCCTTGGCAAAACTTGGGCTGGCCGTCGCGCTGAGCATTGCGTGGGTCCGCACCATCGGTGAGTTCGGCGCGGTACTTGTTACTGCGTATTATCCTTCCGGCATGCCGGTGCAACTCTGGACCAACCTCCAGAGCTTTGGCCTGCCCGCCGTAATGCCGCTGCTCGTCATCTTCCTGGCCGTGGCCTTGCCACTGCCCTGGCTGATTCACGTTCTGGCCCAGCGAAAGCGCCATGCTTAAAGCCCACATCATCAAGCAGCGCCGCGAACTTCAAGTGGATGTCGAGCTGCAACTGGAATCCGGCAGCGCACTCGGCCTATTCGGCGCGTCCGGAGCGGGCAAGAGCACGGTGCTGGCATGCATCGCCGGGATAGAAGAACCTGACGCCGGCTCGGTGCAGTTCAACGGATTAACTTTGTTTCCACCATCGCTGCCCTTGCATCGCCGCCCTCTGGGATATCTAACGCAAGACCCCGGACTCTTCCCTCACCTGAGCGTGGCAGAAAACGTTACGTTCGGAATTTCCAAAGAGGTTGCCGCCACCGCCGGGCAGCAGCAGTGGATTGAAACATTGCGTAATCGTCTTCAGCTAACATCGCTATGGAATGCGCCAGCATCACTGATCTCTGGCGGACAGGCGCGCCGCGCGGCCTTGGCGCGCATGCTTGCTCGCAAGCCTCCGCTGGTTTTGCTGGACGAACCGTTTGCCGGCCTTGATCGCCAGCTTGTACGCGAGTTGATTGACGATTTAATTTTCTGGGCGCAGACCATCGGCTTCAGCATGATTGCCGTTGACCATCAGGCAGAAGTGCTGAAGCGCCTTTGTCCGCAGCAGGCTGTGGTGATCGAGCAAGGGAAGATAGTCCAGCGTGGCAGTTGGAGCGAGCTTTACCGCTCGCCTGCGACCGCGCTGCTGGGATCGCTGCTGTCACCGTTATGAGCTTTGAAGTAATGATGGGCCGTGAGCTTTAAGTAACAAGGGAGTAAAACTTATGCGAGTTGAACCGCAGGCAAAAATGTATCCGGTACGCCACGCGTGCAAGGTGCTGGGCGTGAGCTATCCCGCGCTGAAGCAGTGGATATACAAAGGCAAGATCAAGACCGTGAAAACGCCCGGCGGACATCACCGCATTCCAGAGAGCGAAATTGACCGCCTGCTGCCGGCCATTCCGCAGCGCGGGCCGGTGCAGAAACGCCGGGAAACTTTCCGGACGATCAGCGGCCGCAATCAACTGGTGGGCCGCGTGGTGGAGCTGAAGATTGAAGGCCTCATGGCGCAGGTCACGCTCTCCATCGCCGGCCAGCGCCTAACCTCAATCATCACCGCAGACGCCGTGCGCGAGATGCGCCTGGAAAAAGGCCAGATCGCCGCCGCGCTGGTGAAATCAACGGATGTAATGGTGATGCGAGCGAAATAGGAGCTACTATTATGCAGGAAGAAATGGATGATCTAGCAGAACTCACGCAGCTTCGCGAAACACTTGACACCCGTTATGACGATATTAAGAGCGGCAAGATTAAGCCCATGGACGGCGAAGAAGTTTTTGATCGCCTACGCCAGAAGAGCGCCGATCGTCGCCGTGGTAAAGCGTGAGCATACTACATAGTCATTTCACCTCGGTCGCAATACTTCATACTTCGTAATCGCATATCCCAGCGCCGCGCCCAGAAACACATCGGACGGAAAATGAGCGCTGGACGATATGCGGGAAAGGCTGACCGCCGTGGCAAATCCATATACAACAATCGGAACCCACCGGTGCGTGCGATAGCGGCCGGCAACAACCGTGGCCACGGAAAATGCGCCCGCTGCATGCCCTGATGGGAAGGCGCTGCCTTTAAACGGTGACTTGCCACCAGCAAAAAAAGTATCGTTGAATGAGGCGCCGGCAGGCACGTCTGAAGGGCGTTTTCTGCGCGTGATCGCCTTTACCGCAAGGTCAACTACCGCGCTGTCAGCATAAGCCTCTCCCGCGAGCAACGCCGTGCCTACCTCATACGAATCGTGCCGCAGGTATCCGGCAAACAAAAGCGACACGGGAACTGCCACCACTTCCGCAGTGGTGATCTGGGCATCAAATGCGTCATTTAGATGATCAAGATTTCTGGCATGCGTCTGGAAATAAGGCATCACATGCGGATCAGCATAGATCAGCCCCGTTGTCCCACCCACCACGCCCAGCGTGGGCAGCAGATGGCGGCCTTTGGCTAACTGGAACGGAAACAGCCATATATCTTTTTGATCGTGCAGAAAATCCTTGGGCAGACTCCGCCACGTTACTTCCCGCTCGGAAGCTGCGTCGCCCGGCCTTGACGATTCCGCCGCTGGACTCTGCGAACGCGTATCTTGTGAAACTGAAGTCTGCGAAACCGAACTTTGCGAAATTGGTGAAGGGTTGTCTGGCAATGCTGCTGCGGCTTGCGCAAACACGCGGCTGGGCGTGCACAATAATCCCACGGAAACAACCAAGGTAAGAACCGACAAATTTTTAAATATCAGGCACATTCGATTTCTTGGATGCGCCGCTCTGCTTCAAGGTGTGCTGCTGGATGCCAAACAATCTGAATAAAAGAGGCGTAATTTCTGCTATTTATCTGGCATTTATCTTCAAGCCATCTTCAGGCCAGCAACTCAATAGACCTCTCAAGTCTGTCTCATCCTGTCCCGCGGCCTGCCCGTATTACCGCTTCTGCCTGCCTTGTGAAATAATTGCCGGTTTGCCCCAAGCATCAAAAGAATGTGACATGCGGTCTTTTTATTTTCAGGCCGCCTGGTCCGGCATGATGGCACGGAGCGACGACAGGAGAACCATGGACTTCCAACTCACTGACGAACAATTGCAGTTGAAAAAATCTGTCCGCGCATTCGCCGAGCGCGAAATTCTGCCCAACGTAATGAAGTGGGACGAAGCCAACCACTTCCC
>DASXZE010000416.1:0-7385 GCA_036502105.1 Candidatus Angelobacter sp.
CAGCGTCCACACAACCTGCGATGGCCGCGAAATGAAGATCATCATCGCAGAAAAAGTTGCTGCCAACGCCGTCCAGTTGCACAAAGACGAAGCGGACTGGACGGTCCTGACGCATGACCAACTCCCTGACGGACTGGAAAAAGCTCTGGCCGATGCAGACGCGCTGATCGTTCGCTCGGCCGTGGATGTGAACGAAAAAATTCTGCGCAGCGCGCCGAGGCTGCGCGTGATTGGCCGCGCAGGCGTGGGCGTGGACAATATCGATCTGGAAGCCGCGACCAAAGCTGGCATCGCTGTGATGAACACGCCCGGAGCGAATGCCGTGGCTGTGGCGGAACACACGCTGGCGCTCATGCTCTCTCTGGCGCGCCATCTGAGCCGCGCCGATTGCACAACGCGCGCAGGCAAATGGGAAAAGAAATCTCTGCAAGGCACGGAGTTGCGCGGCAAGACTCTGGGCATTGTGGGGCTGGGACGCATTGGCATGGAAGTGGCGCGACGCGCGCGCGCTTTTGATATGAAGATACTGGCGCATGATCCGTTTGTCTCCGCCACGCTGGCGCGAGAGCAAGGCATTCAACTGGCAGAGCTTGACCAGGTCTTTGCCGCCGCTGACTATCTCACGCTGCATGTAGGCCTCACTCCGCAAACCGGCGGCATGATCAATGAAAAGTCTCTGGCGCGGATGAAAAAAGGCGTGCGCATTATCAACTGCGCGCGCGGCGAACTGCTGGAAGAAATCGCGGTAGCCACAGCGCTGGCCAGCAAGCAGCTCGGCGGAATTGCGCTGGATGTCTTCACCGAAGAGCCTCCTAAAAATTCGCCGCTGCTGGCGCTGGAAAATGTAATTGCCACGCCACACATTGCCGGATCAACCAATGAAGCACAAGGCGCCGTTGGTTTGCAGATCGCCAGCCAGGTGCGCGAATACCTGAAGCGCGGCGTGATTCAAAATGCAGTCAACATGCCGTCGATTGACCATCAGCAATATACGCAGATGCAGCCGTATATCGCGCTGGCGGAAAAGCTAGGTGCGTTTCTGGCCAACATTGTTTCTGCATCGGGATCCATTCAGGAAATCTCCATTCGTTACAGCGGACGCCTCACCGAGTGGAATACTGAGCTGATTCGCAACGCCGCTATCCAGGGCGTGTTGAACCAGCGGATTACTTCTGAACGCGCCAATGTTGTGAACGCAGCGGCCATTGCCCAGGAGCGCGGCATCCAGGTGCACGAAAACAAAAAATCAGACGACGCAAGCGGCAGCGCCCCAGATGTAATCACCGTGCTCTTAAAAACTACGTCCGATGAGCGCCTGGTTCGCGGCGGCGTGCTGCGCGGAACTTCTTTGCGGCTGCTTGGCGTGGACGCAATCGATATTGAAGTTCCATTGGGCGGCAATCTCATCTACCTGCGCAACCAAGACGTTCCCGGCGTGATCGGCAAAGTGGGAACGCTGCTGGGCCGCCATGGCGTAAACATCGGCAATTTTGCTCTGGGCCGCAAAGAAGACAAAAATGGCGCTGAAGCAATTGCCGTGGTTCAGGTTGATTCTCCTGCGCCAGAAGCGGTGCTGCAGGAGATTGAAAAGCTGCCAGAGATGCACGAAGTCCGCGGCCTCAAGCTCTAAACAACGCCTGTAGTCCGCTAAGCCCGCTTCCTGCCGCGGGCTCCTACCTTCACGTCAAAAGTAAAAGGCAACTTCTTTGGCGGATAGCACGCATTGTTGTCGCAAGCCTGGTAACGCAACTCACCGTGAATGGTATAAGTCCCCGTGGATGCCACAGCTGGCGCGACGACTACGCCTTTCACAACAAAGTTTCCCGAATAGACGCTGAGCTTGGTGCTGGGATCAAACGGAAAGCTCATCATCTTTCCCACCGGATACTGCATTTTGCCCAGCGCCACTTCACCGGGAAGAGAAAAATGCAGCTGCGTGGGGATCAACTCTTCTGCCAGCGGCTGGCTTGAATTGATGTGATACGGGTCCAGCACCTTAAACGTAAATTGAATTGGCGTGGAGTGTCCGGGCGTTACGGCAACACTGCTGGCCGAAACAAAATTCACAAACACGCGGCCTTGCGGCGCAGGCTCCTGGGCGCCCAAAAAGCTCACACACAAAGCAAATAAAAATAGACGGTAAAATTTCATCCTGCTCCCGTGCCGCTTGCGCAAGCTAGTTACCTTGTTGCAACGCCTTCTTCACGGCGTCTTCAATTACAGATTCGCCGGCCAGGCCAACGGTTTCATCCACCACTTTGCCAGACCGATCAAGATAGTAAGTCAGCGGCAGCCGATCCACGCCGCCATAAAGGTCGCCAACTTTTTCCGTGCCTTTCAGCACAATGTAGTTCACGCCCATTTTGTGGGTGAAATCGTTGATTTCCTTGTTGTCTGTGTCGTCCATGGCCACGCCCACAATTTGCAGCCCTTGCGGACCGTACTTCTTTTGCAGGTCCACCAGCCACGGCATTTCAATCTTGCACGGACCACACCAGGTTGCCCAGAAATTAAGCAGTACTGCCTTGCCGTGCAAAGAAGCAATGGGAATAACCTTGCCGTCAGGGATACTCTTCAGCTCAAAAGTGGGTGCCATTGAACCTTTCGCCGGATCACCCGGGCCCTGCGCAGCAGCGGATTCAGCTTGTGGATTATTAGCAGTATTGGCGTTGGCAGGCGGCATCTTGCTTGCTTTCTTGCCAACCAGCAAAAGTCCAGTGATCACTACAACTACGCAGAGAATAAAAATGACATTTCGGTTCACGAACAATTCCTCACAAAGAAAAGCGGTTTAAGAATCCAAGATAACTGGAAAGCACGGTAAAACGGCGGGTCAGGATCAGCACGCCCAGCAGAATTAAAACTACGCCGCTGCCAATCTCCCACACCTGAAGATATCTGCGAAAACGACCATAAAATGCCATGAAACGGTCAATGGCAAGAGAGGTTATCAGGAACGGAACGGCCAGGCCCATGGAATAAACCCAGAGCAAAAGCACACCTTTGGTCACCGTATTAGTATTCGCGGCAAACGTCAAAATCACTGAGAGATATGGCCCCAGGCAGGGTGTCCATCCGAAGGCAAAAGCAAAACCCACAAGGAACGCGCCAATGGGAGACTTTCCGCCCTTCACTGAGTGCAGCCGTTTATCCGCATAAAGCGCCTTGATCTTGAAGATGCCCGTCAGGTGAAGACCAAAAATAATAATGACGATTCCCGCAACCCAGGTAAGGATTTTTTTGTATTCCCTAACCAGCTGTCCCATTTCGGTAGCCACCGCGCCCAGTGCCACAAAGACCACGGTAAATCCCAGAATGAACATCAAGGAATGCAGGAGGACTGTATTCAGCAGCTTGCTGTCTTTATCTTTTAGTTCTTCCACGCTGGCGCCGGAAATAAGAGAGATGTATCCGGGAACCAGAGGCAGCACGCACGGCGATAAAAATGAGACGATTCCGGCAAGAAACACGGCAATCGGTAATGGTAATGAGGACATAAGCCTTTCTCTTGCTTACATAAAGAAGGATTCCCTCATTGTAATCTCGTTACAAATTTTCTTATAGTCCAGAATCGTTACTCTGGTGTCTGGCGGCAGTAAATTGACATTTCTAAACAGAAAAACCCAGCCATTCATCACAAATGGCTGAGTTGCAAGGGTAACCTGCTTAAAACCGGCTTTACTCCAGATTTTATCTACTCAAGGTTCGTCCTACTCAAGATTCGTCAGCGTGGTGGCAGCCTTCTTTTTGGCCGGTGCGGCAACCGTCTTTTCCGGCTGCGTGTCATCCACAATAATCTTCTTTACACCCTGGTCCATCACAATTTGGGGTCCCGCTGGCGGTGCAGCTGCTGCGGTCACCTTCCGTGCGGGCTGCGCTGCCGGAGCAGCAGTGGCCGAATAAGTAGTGCGGACGCTCCGTGTCTCCATGTTCGCAGAAGACTGCTGAATGTAGTTCGAAAGTGCCCGACGGACGCGCGCCATCGCCGAGTAATCTTCCGCCAGCGGAGCAGCATCGCCCTTCTTGCCTTCAGCCTCACTCGCGGCAATCAACGAATCCACCGCTTCGCATACCAGGCTCACATCGTCATAAAGCTTAAACGTGGCAGAAATGCTTCCACGCGAGGCCTGCACATCATGAATCAATCCCGGAAGTGCGTTCGCCAGATTGCGCTGCAATGATCCAGCAGCCTGCTTGGCCTGGTCTTTGTGCGCGCCATCTTTCAGAAAGCCCGTCTTCCATCCGGCTTTCCATGTTTCCACGTGCAAGTTTGCAATGTCAGTTTGCGTGGCCTGAGAAACGCGGCCCAGGTCAACCAGCGTGGTGTTCAGGTCCATATGGCCGGTGCCGGCCATGCTGACCTGTGAGCGTTGCACACCGCGCGACTGTGCCGCCAGGTTTGAAACGCTGTAAAAACTCAAAGTGATAATGGCGACTGTGGCCAGACTCTTCTTCATAGCAAAACTCCCTCACAAAGTGATGTAAGGATAGCGTCACTTCCCAAAAACCAGCGCATTACCGAGGGTCAATTACTGAGGGACACCGCCAGGCAACAACCCAAGTCCTGGCCCGTTTGGATGGACAAAGGCTCAGAAAGCTGCTTCCAATTGCCCTTTCCTTTGCCCATGCTCGTTGGATTCACCCATGCTCATGTGGCACCGCCGCCCTCGGCGGTGGGGGTTGGGTTGGGGTTTCAAATTACTAAATTACCAACTTACCCCAATTACCAATTCCGCCCCCGGTTTTCAATTCCGGCGATTACCCGATCACGCGCGATCACCCGATGTCCCGATCTCAACTCTCCCCTCCCCTACCCATCCAAGATTGGCGTGCACTTGAGAGGGGTAATCCCAAGGTCATCCCAGATTGGCGTGGGTTTCAGCGATCACACCTCAATTGGCGTAGGTTTCAGCCTTCAACCCCCTCCAAATCCGTTCTATCCGTGTTCATCCGTGGTAAGGTTTTGCCTCTTCCGATGACGCGCGATGCCGGCGATGACCCGATGACGGCGATTCCATGGCCCTCAGCCGATGTCTCTCAGCCAGAAACCCCACCCGGCTATTGAGGTTTTGTTGCAAACAAAGGAGAAATCCAATTCGACCGAGCGATGACCGCGCGGTCGAAGCTCTTTTGAGCCTCACTTTAGCCTTTGAATCTCGCTGAATGCTGACCGGCTGACTGCTGACTGCTAAGTTTTCAAAGACCAATTTCCCACTCACACCCTGGGGTGCTGCCAGACTATAGCAAGTTTCCAAGAGCGAATCAATTGCGAATCAGGACATGCCCCTCACATCTACAATTTGGCAAAGTCTATAAAGATTCTATGCGCGCAATCCGCTCCCAGTCCCGACCTTGTCGGGACGGAAGATAATAGCCCGGTACGTTCCTGAGGCGAGCCTAGCGAGCTGAAGGATAAGTGCCGGGAAACATGAAAGAAAAACCCTTCCTTGCGCCGCAGGCCCGCGCGCAGCAAAGCGAAGTGCTTGTTTTAGGATCAGAAGGTTTATGGCTATAACGTTAGATCAAATCGCGGAGATTCACCCTATCCTTTATCACATGGCTGAGAAAGGAACCTGGCCAAGCTTAGAAAAACATGGCCTTCTTAGCACTACCGCTCTGCTTGACCTTTTTGGGGTATCTGGAAAAAAGCGTATTGAGATTGAAGAGATGCGTCGCCCTAAAGGTGTTGAAATATCACATCTGGAGCATGGCCGTGTATTTATTCGTGATCAAAAGCCAATGCATGATTCTAAATTGGCCTCCTGCCTTAGAGATGGCCTCACACCGCAAGAATGGTTGAAGATTTTGAATGACAAAGTATTTTTTTGGCTTACTGAAGAGCGACTTCACACTTTGATGAAGGCTTATGCTGATCGGGGCCATTTAATTCTAGAGATTGATACTGCTGCCCTTTTAAAACAATACGGCAGTAAAGTTTCTCTCACTCCTCTGAATACTGGATCGACAAGCCCGTTTGCTCATCCGCGTGGATTAAATTCCTTCTTGCCGCCTGATAGATATCCCTTTGAAGAAAACAGGCGAAAAAAAGGAAGTCGATCCAAAGCTATTGTTGAACTCACCGTCGATCATTCAGTTTGCGATATTCGTAAGTTCACTAAAAGGGCTACCCACAGAAGCCTTACCAAAAACGCCCAATCTAAAATTATCGAGCTTGTCTATTCTGTTTAACAGCATGGCCGTGCCGCACTCCCTGTAAAATGCTCACATGGCAGAAACCAAACCAGTCCGGCTCACTGAGCAGGTAAAAGCTGCGGGTTGAGCGAGCAAGCTGAGTCCGGCGGCGCTGGACACGGTGCTTGGGAAATTAGCCCGGCAACACGACCCGAATGTACTGGTTGGCTTTGATAAAGCCGACGACGCCGGAGTGTATAAAATTTCCGCCACCCAGGCGCTCGTGCAGACCGTCGATTTCTTTACCCCCATCGTTGATGACCCGTACACCTTCGGCCAGATCGCTGCCACCAACTCCCTGAGTGACGTTTATGCCATGGGCGGCCGCCCTTTGAGCGCACTGGGGATTGTCTGCTTTCCTGATAAAGGTGATCTAGAAATCCTGCAGCAAATCATGGCCGGCGGACTTTCCAAAATGATGGAAGCCAATTGCGTCGTCATCGGCGGGCACAGCGTACGCGATCCTGAAATTAAATTCGGCTACGCCGTCACCGGCATGATCCATCCAGAAAAAGTCTGGGCCAACGCCGGCGCGCAAATTCTTGATGCTCTCATCCTCACCAAAGGCCTGGGCACCGGCGTGATCTCCACGGCCATCAAGCAGGGCAAAGCCAAACAATCCTGGATCGACGCGGCCACCAAATCCATGACCACGCTGAACGCCAGGGCCGCGGAAGTAGCAAGCTCCGGCAACTTTGTAATTCATGCGGCCACAGACATCACCGGCTTCGGCCTCATCGGACACGCCCGCGAAATGGCCGCAGGCAGCGGCGTTTCTCTCCGGCTCGACTCCGCCAAGGTTCCTCTGCTGGAAGGTGCTCTAGACTGCGTCCGCGACGGCATGATTCCCGGTGGCCTGAATAACAATCGTGATTTTGCCGAATGCCTGGTCAGCTATGACGAGAAAATTCCAGAAGAAATCAGAACAATCCTCTTCGATCCCCAAACCGCCGGCGGCCTGCTACTCTCAGTAGCCCGCGCCTACGCCGAAGCATTGCTGGTAGCGTTGCAAAACGCCGGCGTTACAGCAGTTGAAATAGGAGAAGTCCTTCCCCCCGGCAAACCGCTCATCCAGATCATCTGACCTTCTGTTCTGGCTTTCTGTTCTGGCTTTCTATTCTGACTTTCTGTGTAAGTGGATTGGGGCTGTGTAATAGGTCGGGGTTTCAATCACCAGATCACCCGATTTTCCT
>DASXZE010000417.1:0-3096 GCA_036502105.1 Candidatus Angelobacter sp.
ATCTGTCACTCAACCATCCGCCCCAGACCTGCAGCGCCAGGTAAGCCCATCCAAATGCCGAGAACACCCAGCCCAGTTGAATGGTGCTGATATGCAGGTCGCGCTGAATCGATGGA
Source organism: Candidatus Angelobacter sp. (assembly GCA_036502105.1). Lineage (GTDB taxonomy): Bacteria > Acidobacteriota > Terriglobia > Terriglobales > Acidobacteriaceae > Angelobacter. Next base: position 117 of record DASXZE010000417.1, read on the forward strand.
CCCGCCGTGTTCACGTTGATCCGGTCAATGTAGGTGAGCCCGTACATCAGGCAGACCATAAAGAGCACGAGATTCGTCGATGAAAAAATTTTCTGGAAACGGCTGCGTGCATCAACGGCAGCAGAGAGTTTAGTATTGGGGGTGGCCATATAAGTGCCGCCAGTTTTATCAGGAAAGCCGCTCTGCGGCAATGATCTTCTAAACGTAATTCAGGGGAATCCGCTGCTGCCCAGCTAAATGCCAATGGAATTCGACTGCTGCACGCGCTTCCCACCTCACTATGTGTTCCCAAGCAACATCCAGCTACTTACCCAGCATCATACCCAATACAGTTGATCGAAGGCGCCAAGAAAAGAGACCCCATTTGCCTCAACCGCTGGTGTTCAAGAAATCCGAAAAAGCGATACCTCAATCGGCCCTCATTGCCGCTAAGAACGAACCTAAGCCCAAAAAGACATCCATGATGTTTGCCGGGATGACCGAAGCTGAAGTGATACGCAAGGCCCAGGCAGGCGATACGCTATGTTTTGAGGCGCTTTATAACCACCACAAACGCCGTATCTTTTCGCTCTGCCTGCGCATGACCAACAATTACGCCCAGGCGGAAGACTTTATGCAGGAAGCTTTTCTGCAACTGTATCGCAAGATCGGCTCTTTTCGCGGCGAATCGGCGTTCTCAACATGGCTGCACCGCCTCTCCGTGAATATTATCCTGATGCACTGGCGCAAGAAGGGCCTGGCTGAGGTCTCACTGGAAGAGACTTTGGCCCCGCAATCTGAAGACGGTCCCAGAAGAGACATTGGCAAACGGGATGACGCGCTCCATGGCTCAATTGATCGCATGACGCTGGAGAACGCCATATCCAGCCTTGCTCCCGGTTACCGGATTATTTTCCTGCTGCATGACGTGGAAGGCTATGAGCATAACGAAATTGCGGAAATGCTGGGCTGCTCAATTGGAAACAGCAAGTCACAACTCCACAAGGCGCGCATGAAATTGCGGACGTTGCTGCCACGGGCCGGCAACGCGAATACCGTCAACATTGAAACACGAGAGATGGCTGCAGCCGCTTAGCAATCGCGTACGCATATCTCCGAAATCACGCACGCTCAATCTTTGCTTGGCTGTTTTGGCTTCAAGTCACAATCCTGCTTCACTCGCGCCAGATCAAGACCAGCGGGAGAGAACTCCGCTATCTCCGGGCCTCTTGGTCCGGGGATTTGTATTTTGAAGATGTGCGCGGCCATCAGTTCACGCGTAGTGCCTTTGTCCATGGAAAGGAACCTGCCGCGAATCCAGTTCCAGCCGTGATAGTGGTGCGTATCATCCACGCGGACCATGACTTCAATCTGCGGCTGGCCCCAAAAGCCAGGCCGGTTCGGCGGTCCCAGCCGCATGCCGGGATTAAAATCGGCATAAGTATATTTGCGGTTGGTGCAGACCAGTTCGATCCGCGGCTTATAGTCAGGGCTCATGCTCAAGTAATTGTCCGCTTGAAGCTCAAAGCGGACTTTTTTCGCGGCCGTCATTTTGTCTTCTGAACGAAACTCCACCCACTTGCCGCCCGCGCTTACACCGTCAGCTTCTCCCTGGTAGGGACTGGGTACCGTGTGTTGCGCGGCGAGGGAAAGCGCCGCCACGCCAAAGAACGCGAAAACCGCACAGATAGATTTCAGGGATAAAACAGAACGAAAAATTTTAAAGATGCCGCCAAAAAATTGCGATGCTTTCAAGTTCGCCTCCGAACAAGATAATTCTTGCCAACCCGAACAATCACGTAAATGAATTTTGACATTTCATAAATGCATTTAATGGGCCAACCGCAAGTCGCCCAATCTGCTGATTTTATTTACTTGTTTTCATCACGCAATAAAAACTGGTGGTTTTCAGCCAGAGGGAATGGCCGTTTTGGGCCAGATCGAGCATTCCCATCGATCCTATAGTTAACGCAACTCGTCACCTGCCAAATTCATCCTAACCAGTGAATTTCGATATCAAATCACGTACTATTGAGGGCGGATGCCTTCTGTTCTGCTAGTCGATCCCGAACCGAGCGTGATTGTAACGCTCAAGATGATTCTTGAGCGAGACCGCTATGAGGTGAGTACCGCTACCTCGTATACAGCGGCATCAGCCCTGCTGCAAACCGAGACCTGGGACATCCTGATTACAGAGCTCGATTTAGAGGCAGAAGCTCTGGGACTGCGACTGGCGGGAGAGGCCAAGTCTCTGCACCCTCGACCTGCCATTTTTGTTTACGCCTCCTATCCCAACGTTGAGCGCTTGCGCGCTGCTCTGGCCCTGCGCGTGGATTATTGCGGCTTTAAACCGCTGGAAGTAGACGAAATACGAAAAGTCGTCCGGCTGCTGCTTGCCCGCAACCTCGCCAGCAGGAACCACGGATTGCAAGCTTCCAGGCAAAGATAGCAAGCCACCATTTGCGGCGCGCAGAGGGAGTACAATTACTCTAACGATCTCAAAAAACGTATCTCTTCTATGGCTTACCAGAATTCTCTCCTCATTGTCGACGATGAAACCAATGTGGCCCTCACATTACAGATGGTCTTTGAGCGAGAAGGCTATGCCGTGCGCACCGCAAACAGTTGCGCCGGAGCATTGAAACTGCTTGAGAACGGGCACTCTTTTGACGCGGTGATCACCGATCTGAACATGGAGAAGGAAAATATTGGCCTGGAAGTTGCGCGAGCAGCTTTGCGGTTGAATCCGCGGCCAGCGGTGGTGCTGTGTACGGGATATGCAAGCGTAGATAATTCGGCAGCCGCTCTGCAAATGAAAGTAGATTATCTGGCAACCAAGCCGGTGGACCTGGACGAACTGAAACGGGCAGTCAGACGATTGATGGGGTTCCGTGGGCAAGCTGACCAGGGAAATGAAAAGCAATGAGTGAAACCGCCAAGACGACTAAAACAGCGCTGATTGTCCATGCGGACATGAGCGTGCTTACGGCTTTTCAAAGCT
>DASXZE010000418.1:0-4742 GCA_036502105.1 Candidatus Angelobacter sp.
GTTCTCATGAGAACAGTCTTGTGCAGTGTGCTTCTGTTATTACTCGGCAACGCTGTCGCTACACCGCATTCCGCGGGAAGTCGCGTGGTCGATCCATTCTTCTCTATCGAATATGATCCTGCGAATGTTCATTTCGATCACATCCCGAAACTGATAGGAGAACGTTGCACACAGTTACGAAATTCCTACGTTGAAGGATGGGTTTATGGGCATTTGAAAACCCATGAGGCGGAATACTTCATTGTTGACGGATTGGTGAAGATCGAATCACAGAAACCTCACGGCCGCCCTTCTGTCATACAGGACGATGGGTTTGGTTACATTGTTGAAATTCGATCTGAAGAATGTCTGGTCGCTCCCACACCATATGTCTTCTTCCCTGCGCTGAATAAAGGAGTAAAAACAAGGGTCCACACATCAGATGCGTTGTTGGATGCTATTTCAGCCGAATTGCTGGAAAGATATGCAAGGGCCTTCGGCGGAAAGAAAAATTTTCTGCGGCGCATTCAAAATGTCAGACGCGAGCAACTTCCTGAATCTCTACAGCGACAGCTTAAGAGTTTCGGGAGGTAAGAGCCGCTACGTGCGGATAGGGCTGGAAATCAGCATCTGCACTTTGCTGGCGAGCTGTTTGAGTGAATACGGTTTTTGCAGATAGACCATGCCCTGCATCGAGATTCCGTTTTGCAGCACCACATCATCCGCATAGCCTGATACGTACAGCAGCTTGGTGTTCGGCCGCATGAGCAGCAACTGATCGGCAAATTCTCGGCCGCTCATTTTGGGCATCACCACATCGCTGATCACCAAATCAATCGGCCCCGCCTTGGCCACCAATTGCAGTGCTTCCGGGCCGCTGCTGGCGCACAGCAGCGTGTATCCCAGGGAGCTCAGAAATTCTGCGTTCATGTTGCGCAGGTCCAGTTCATCTTCCACCAGCAGAATATTTCCCTGGCCTTTTTTGATGTTCTGCTCCGTGGCCTCAAGAACAACTGGTCCATCGGAAATTGTGACCGGCAACAGAATGCTGATCTGCGTGCCTTTGCGCGGGCCAGATTCAATCGTGATCTCACCCTGCGATTGCTGGACGATTCCATACACCGTCGCCAGCCCCAGCCCTGTGCCGCGGCCAACTTCCTTGGTGGTATAGAAAGGTTCAAACGCATGCAGCCGCGTCTCTTCGTCCATGCCCATGCCTGTGTCGCGGATGCGTATGGCCACGTACCGCGTAATCGCCACGCTGCCGGAAGGCGTAAGCACCGGACGCAGCACATCTTCCGTCTCAATAAAGATCTGGCCGCCGCCGGGCATGGCGTCACGCGAGTTGATCACAATGTTGAAGATAATCTGTTCAAAATGCGTTTTATCAATCACCACCGTGCCGCTGGCGCGCAGGTTCACAATCAGCTCAATGTCTTCGCCAATCAGGCGGGGCAGGATAGCGGTAAGTTCCTGCAGGGTGCCGCCGGTTTGCAGCGGTATGGGTCGCACAATTTCCTTGCGGCTGAAGGTAAGCAGTTGCCGGGTAAGTCCGCTGGCGCGCTGCGTTGTGTCGATGATCTTGGTGCAAAAGCGGCGAAAGGCATCGTTGTCTTCCAGTTTTGACTCCAGCAATTCCGCATAGCCGCCAATCACACCCAGCAGATTGTTGAAGTCGTGCGCTACACCTCCGGCCAGCCGGCCCAGCGCCTCCATTTTCTGTGCCTGGAGAAATTTTGCTTCAAACTCGCGTTCCTCGGTGCGGTCCAGCTGCATGCCAAAGATGCACTCTTTGTCGCCAATGCGTACCAGCGTGGCACAATACAGGCCAAAATGTTCCGCGCCCGCTGCATCTTTAAATTTTACCTCCAGGTTTTGTACTGAGCCCTCGGCCCGGAGTTTGCTGTAAAGATCTATTTGGTCCTGGTGTGATTTCCAGAAGCCCACATCCACGGCGCTCTTGCCAATCACCTTTTCCGCCGGCAGCGCCAGCATGCGCAGCAGATTGTCATTCACGTTCAGGAAGATGCCTTCGAGAGATAGAATCGCGCAGCCCACCGGGCTCTGCCGGAAGATGGTGGCAAAGCGTTCTTCTGATTGCTTGAGCGCGATCTCACTCTGCTTGCGTTCTGTTATGTCAATCGCCGTGCCTTCAATAAAGCTATTGCCCACGCCATCGGACACAATCGTGGCCCGCTCCAGTATCCAGAACGCCGTGCCATCCAGCCGGCGCTGCGTGCATTCATAATTCAAGACTTGCCCTTGGCGGTCCAGGTCAACCAGGAATTGCTCTCGCTCTGCCGGATGCGAATAAAGAAACACCGCCGGATGCGCCAGCGCCTGTTCCTTGGATTGAAATCCATACATCCGCAAAAATGCGCCATTGCAATTCAGCAGCTTGCCATCCAGGGTGGAAACGTACACGGCGGCCAGGTTATTTTCAAAAAGCACCTGGTACTGCCGCGCTACCTTGGAAGCCATTTCAGCCTGATTTTCAAAGAGCGTCATGATCATGCCAAAAGCCACAAAGAATTTTGGCAGGTCCCAGAAAACGCTTCTTGGCCCCGGGCCTGTCCCGTAGGCGGCCACAATGCTTGATAACGGAAAAACCCATCCCCAGATCATGAATGACGCTGAGGTGAGCAGCACTCCCGGTGTAAACCTGCGGAAGTGGCGGAAGTAAACCAGCCCCGTCACATAGAAAAATCCAAACAGATAGAAATTGAGCCCATGATCGAAATTGCCTTGCAGCGCCCGGTGGACCGCCCATCCGGCATAGGGCAACAGAAAGCACAGGGAATAGAGATACGGGCTGTCCCATTTATAGAAACGGACGGCCTGCACAAGGCCATATGCATTGCTGATGACCAGCAAAGCAATATAAAACCACTTGGATTCAACACCGAGCGTAAGGCCAGTAAGGTACGCCATGGCGGCCGCGCTGATAAATACAACAAACGCGACGCGCCGGCTCTGCCGGATAAAAACTTCTGAGACGGAAAGCAGAAAACAGCTTCCGGCAAGGATCAGCGTGGTGACCATGGCCCAGCTGGTGAGGTTCTCAGGGAAAGAAAAAATGCGGGCAAACAAGGGAGCGGAGAAATGGACCAGAATGGCGGTCCAGCCGAGCATCCATAAACCAATACTCTTCTGGCGGTCACGCAGGTAAATCCATGCGAAGAGCGCTACCAGGACCGTGATGATGGCAAAAACAATAATTTCTTCAAACCGAAATGACATAATGCCATGCCATCCTTACCTGGGTCGGGGGCATTTTCCCTGGGTAAACACTTCTATTCAAAGATGCGAATATTGGTAAAAACGTCAAAATAACTTTTACATAAGAATTATCTAATACTATTCCTGACATAGTTCAAAACTCTTGCTTAAACCAAACTAACACTAATTATGTTTAACAAGAAGGAATTAGAAGAGTTTTTATTTGTTAAGCTCCGGGAACCAAATGGGAACAATAAACAACATTCATCATTCTGTATTCTCGCCGCGAATTACTTCTTTTTGTTGGGCTTTTCCGCGGGATTCTCATGCACCCGCTCGCGGAAGGTTCCGCCCATGGTCTTGGCCAGGAAGATGGCAGAGTCGCCGAATTTATCGCGCACGCGATCAGAAGCGGTCTGCGCGCGCGTTAATTTTTGCTTCTTGTCGCCTTCCAGCAGGTCCATTTGTCCTGGCATATCGTCAAAGTTGGAGCTCTGCACTCCCAGTAGTCGGATGGCCCGGCCGCGCTCCCAGTTGTCATGAAATAGTTTGGCGACAGTCGAAAAAATTTCGGTATCCATCTGCGTGGGGCTGGATAAAGAATGCGCGCGCGTGATGGTGGTGAAATCTGAGTAGCGCAGCTTGAGTTGGATCGTCCGCGCGCTGAAGGTTTGCTCGCGCAAACGCCGCCCAACTTTCTCTGAAAGATGCGCCAGCGTGGACTCCAGCTTTACCAGGTCTGCCGTATCAGTGTTGAACGTATGCTCATGGCTGATGGATTTTGCCTGCCACTCTTCGCCCACCTCGCCTGCAAACCACGCGCCGGCATCTTCACCGCGCGCCTTGCCGATGAGATCTGCGCCCCACTTGCCAAAATTATCCAGCAGCACGCGCTCTTCTATCTTTAATAAGTCGCCAATCAGATTGATGCCAATCTGATTTAGCTTCTCTTTAGTCACTTTGCCCACGCCGGGAATCTTGCCCACATCCAGCTGCGCTAGAAAACTTTGCTCTTGCCCCGCCAGAATATATAAGACGCCGTTGGGCTTCGCCTTATCTGAGCTGATCTTGGCCATCAACCTTGAACTGCCAATCCCGATAGAGCAATTCAGCCCGGTACGCTCTTTCATCTGTTGATGCAGTTTGTGCGCGGCCATCAACGTGGGCCCATGCAGCCGCTCAGTGCCGGTCATGTCGAGATACGCCTCGTCAATCGACGCCATCTCCACGGCGGGAGAAAAGTCTTGCAGTACTTCCCGCGCCTTGTGTGAGGATTGCTGGTAAAGGTCCGGATGGCCATCCACAAAAATGGCATGCGGACACATCTTGGCCGCATGCCGCAGCGGCATGGCTGAGTGAACGCCAAACTTGCGCGCTTCGTATGAGGCAGCCGACACCACACCGCGCTCATCCCGCTGCCCGCCCACCACCACGGCTTTGCCCTTAAGCGCCGGATTGTACAGCTCTTCCACGGACACAAAAAAGGCATCCATATCCACGTGAAAGATGGTTCGTCCGGCGGCTGTCATATCTTCTTCATATCT
>DASXZE010000419.1:0-12843 GCA_036502105.1 Candidatus Angelobacter sp.
ACCGGTGAGCTGTTGCAAGCCGGTGTGGATGAGGCCGGAGATCAGGCCATTTTCAAAGCCCTGATGGAAGTTGCGGACTTCCCATAGCTCGTCTTTGATCCAGCTGGCCTCGACGCTCACAGGATATTGATTGAGCTGTGCTTCAGTGAAATTGTTTTCTACCAGTGCGGCAAAAGCGGTTTCAGCGGCGAGCATTCCGCTCTTGATGGCCAGATGAATGCCCTTGAGCCGCTGCGAATTCAGGAAGCCGGCAGAGTCGCCGACGATCATCCAGCCATGACCGGCTAGCGGCGGAATGGAATGCCAGCCGCCGTACGGGAAAGCTTTTGCGCCGTAGCGGACCATTTTGCCGCCGCGGAGCAGGCTGGCGATGAGCGGATGCATTTTGAAATCCTGAAGCACGCGCTGTGGATCGATGCGCGGGTCTTGATAGTCCAGGCTGGTGACGTAGCCGAGCGAGACGATGTTGTCTTTTGATCCGTAGATCCAGCCGCCGCCGTATTCCTTGGTGGTGAGCGGCCAGCCCATGGTGTAAATCACCTGGCCTTTTTTGATTGCGCCGGATGGAACTTCCCACAACTCTTTTACTCCCAGGCCGTAAATCTGCGGATTGCGGTTTTTTTGCAGGTCGTATTTGGTGACGAGCTGTTTGGTGAGCGATCCGCGCGGGCCTTCTGCCAGCACTGTGACCTTTGACTTCAGGTCATAGCCGGGTTCGAAGTTGGATTTTTTCTGGTTCTGCTTGTCCACACCTTTATCGTCGGTGCGGATGCCCGTGACCTGGTTCCCTTCCGTCAACAATTCAGAGCCGGCAAAGCCGGTAAAGACAGTGATGCCGGTCTGCTCAACTTTTTCTCCCAGCCACTTTACAAAACGATTGATGGAGATGACGTAATTGCCATGGTCCTGCAAGGGCGGAGGCGTGAGCGGCAGGCGGTGCTCGCCTTTTTCTGTGAGGAAGAAAACGTCTTCGTGCGTGACCTCGGCGTCAAGCGGAGCTTCGTCGCGCCAGCCGGGGAGCAGTTCGTCCATGGCGCGGGGATCCAGCAGAGCTCCGGAAAGCGAATGCTGTCCGAGCTCGCGCGCTTTTTCCAGCACGTAAATATTTTCCTTGCTCATCTGCGCGTCTGGATTGCGGCGGTTATGGCGATCGATGAGTTGGGAAAGGCGCAGCGCGCAGGCCAGCCCGGCCGGGCCACCGCCAACAATGGTAACGTCGGCTTCCATCTGCGGACGTTCGACACCTTCAAGAGGTTTGCGGAAATAGATCATTGGTTTAGCACTCAGCAATCAGCCGTCAGCACTTTGGTGACGGCAATCAGCGAAAGAATTTACCGCAGAGGGCGCGAAGGACGCAAAGGAGGAGGAAATCTTAACTCAACCTTGGCGTCCGTTGCGGTTAGATTTCTAGCCGCCCGCTTTGGCCTTTTTTACTTCTTCGGTCAGCGCGGGGAGAATATCGAACAGGTTTCCTACTACGCCGAAGTCGGCGATTTCAAAGATTGGTGCTTCGGCATCTTTATTAATGGCGATGATGCTGCGCGAGCCTTTCATGCCAACGATATGCTGAATGGCGCCGCTGATGCCTACGGCCAGATAGAGCTTGGGTGAAACGGTCTGTCCGGAGCTGCCGATCTGGCGGTCCATGGGGAGCCAGCCAGAGTCGCATATGGGACGCGATGCTGCAATCTCGCCGCCTAGTGCGTCTGCCAAAGCCTTGGCCAGCTCAATATTTTTCTGCTCTTTGATACCGCGGCCCACGGAGACAATAATCTCCGCCTGTGTGAGATCGACGGCCTGCTTGGCTTCTTTGAATGGGGCGTCAGGCTGATTGCGGATGATTCCATCCGCAATTTCTACATTCACGGTTTCAACCGGGGCGGGGGCGGAGCCGGCTTCAGCTTTGTCGGCACGGAACGCGCCGGACTGGAAGGTAACAAAGTGCGGCGCGGGACAGTTGAAAGAAACATCCGCGGCGAACTTGCCCTGGAACATCTGCCGGGTAAAGAGCAGCTTGTCACCGTCTTTGCGGAAGCCGATGGCGTCACTGATAAGCGTCCGCTCGAGTGCCGTGGCCAGTTGCGGCGCGAAGTCGCGCACCTGGTAGGTATGCGGCATGAGCACCAACGTTGGCTTTTTCTGCGTGATGAAATCTTTGAGCGCGGCGACTACGCCGTCTGGTTCATAGCGGGCGAGCTTGGCCGAGTCAATGGCATAGACTTTAGCTAGCTTTTTGGCCGCGATTTCCTGGGCGATGCTGCCCACGCCGTTGCCAAAAACGGCAGCCTCAACGGTTGCGCCAGTTTCCGCGGCGATGGCCTGCGCAGCCGCGATTGTTTCCAGGGACACGCGGTTGAGTTTGCCTTCACGTTGTTCAGCGATTACAAGAATTGTGTCTGCCATCTAGTTAGTTTGCCGTTTCTTTTTATTGAATCCCAGGATGAGAAGGAACAGGGCGATGAGGACATCCCCCGCAAAAAGAGCTTCCATCAAGCCGCCGCCGGCGCGTATGTCCCAGCCGACAAACAAGAGCCAGCCAAGTCCCGCAGCCAGCATGACTACGCCCAGCACAAGAAAAGTTGCGCCGGTTTCATGTTCGGTTATGGGCTGATAGTTTCCACCTTCAGGGTCATATTCCATTTTGTCCATGGGGTACAGCTCCTTAAAACCTGTCTTTGTTCTAGAAACCCAATTTCTTGAAGCCAAAACTCTTTATTTTTGAAGCCCAAATTCTTGAAGCCCAAACTCTTTAACCCAAATCTCTAAATTAAAGAACGCGTACATCGTTCCGCAGTTTGTCCACCAGCTTTTTGGCGATTTCGTTGGGCGAGCCTTCCAGCATTTCTGTCTTCTTGGTTTTCTGCGGGATGTAGAGCTTCTCAATCTTTTGCAGGTTGTCGCCCAGCGCGGACTTTACTTCGTCCAGGGTGACTTTGCGCATGGGCTTGTTCTTGGCCTGCTTAATGCCGAGCAGCGTGGCGTAACGCAGCTTGTTGATACCAGACTGAATCGTGAGCACGGCGGGCAGCGGCAGGCTTACGTGCTGGAAGAATCCAGATTCCAGTTCGCGCTTTACCTTGATGCCGGCGTCAGTTTTCTGTATCTCCATAATAATGGTGGCGTGAGGCCAGCCCAGGAGCTGGGCCATGATGACGCCGGTCTGGGCATAGCCGTAGTCGTCGGACTGGAGGCCGGTAAAGATGAGGTCGAATTGCTCATCTTTAATTGCGGCGACAAAAGCTTTGGCCATGTTGAAAGCGTCAAGGCCGACAAAGCCGTTATCTTCCAAATGAATGGCGCGGTCCGCGCCCTTGGCCAGTCCGCCACGCAACTCCTGCTGCGCACGCGCCGGGCCAGCGGTGATGACCACAACTTCGCCGCCATGTTTTTCTTTTTGCCGCAGAGCCTCTTCCAGAGCGTAAGCGTCTGGCTCATTAACTTCATAGGAAACGTCGTCACGAATCCATGTGCCGCTTTCATTGAGCTTAAGAGGAGCGTCTTTCTGAGGGACCTGCTTCATGCAGACCAGAATCTTCATAGTCAAATCATTCCTGTTCAGTAACTTGGATGCCGAAAAATGAATGCCCGTTCAGCCGTCAGGTAAACGTGCCAGTATAAATCAGAGAAGGACGTTGGGACAGAGGAGGGTTGCTGCGGGTTGCCCATTCGCTTGATTGATATGCGGGAAACAGCGCGTTGCATGGATGGCGACGACAAATCCTTAGTTCTTTTTCACCTTTTTTTGCGGGGCTAGTCGGCGGCCCGAATACCATTGTGTCGCCACAAACTTTTGCTCTTGTTCCGACCAATCATGCTTTCTTTTCAACTCCACAATAATCCCCGAAAGCTCCAGTGTCTGAGTTTCATTGAAAGCTGGCGGGTTATCGCTGGCCGTTGGTTTTTGAAAAACGAATACACTTTTTTGCGACACAGAATGCTGGGTCCATGGCTCATTTAGATACGCTACTTCTACTAAATTGAGGATGTCTATAAACTTACCGTCTTTAAGCTTATAGACTAGGAAATTTTGCTGATTGATGCCAGTACCTGACTGATATTGAGCCATATGCACAAGAATCTGTTGAGAATTGTCTCCCGTAACGGACTTGACCAGGACATGAGCGGACCAATGTTTATTGCGGATTGTGAGAGTTTGCAGTCTTTCCCAGTGCGAACCGGAATTTGTAACTATTACGAGGATCAAATCCTCTCCGCATTGCATACGCACGTAACCTGATTCGTGAATTCCATCAAAAAGAGTATGCGCAGACGCAATTTTAAGACAGTGACTTACCGGCATACCTATGCCTAATTCTTTTCCTAAATCCTCTGCCTGCAAAATGAGGCGGCCAAGCGTCTCATCCTGAGGACTGTTGCACGGTGACACACTGGAACAGCTCTCAATAGAATGCGCCAGTTTGATGAGCTGTTTAGATAAGTCCTCTGGCGCATAACTCGGGACAAGAGCTTGCGAAAACACTATTGAACCCGGAAGCAGAAGCAGCCATAACAAAGTCCACTGAATCATCACGAAATACCTTGCTTTGCGAAGGGCTTTTTGTGAGATAAAAATCAGTCGTTCAAAAACGCGACGGACTGCACACCGGCCACTTCAAAGCGTTTGCGGCAGCGGATGTTTTTGCACATGGACATATCCTCACGGCGGACCATATAGGACTGCGCCTTGGCAAACTTGGCGCGGTCGCGCTCGTCGGCCCGGCCGGGGAGCTGGCGTTTTTTGGTGCGCACCAGCCATGAAAGTTCATACTCACCCTGCTGGCGGCAGTGCGGACAGGTGAGAGTGTGGGTTTTTTTAGATTCTTTTTCGTCGTAAAAATCGCGCTCGTCCATTTGCTCTATTATCCACCATGGAGGGCGAAGAAATACAGGGGGTGTTTCATTTCAAATTTACCGCGGATCCACGGCACGCCGGGACAGGTTGTCGCGGATGAACGCGGATCAGGGCAAGAAAGGGTTTGGAGTGATGCGGTGTGTTTTATTGCGGTATTTCGTTTCTCTTTTAAATGCTTGTGCCGCCCCTACGGGGCTCGTCCCATGGTTGCTCTTTACCCAGACCTTCCGGTCTGGACTAACTCATTTCGCGCCTTCCGGCGCTGGAGCAATTACGTTCCAATCATTTGCGTGTTTGCCAACACATAGTTGTAAAATCCAGTCAAAAATCAGGGTTAGGTGTTATTTCCATTCGCCCTGGATTTGAAAGGCGGCCCAATAGTAAGGATTGCTCCAGCGTTTTTGTTTTATGAGTTTGATCTGGGCGGCGCGCAGGGCGGCGGCGGGCGGCAGGCCATCTTTTTCCATGGATGTATAGAAAGCGGTCATTAATTCAGCTGTGCCCACGTCTGACACTCGCCACAGGCTGGCGACGACGCGACTGGCGCCGGCGTACATAAAGCCGCGCGTTAGTCCGACTAATCCTTCACCGCTGATCTCTTTGCCCAGGCCGGTTTCACAGGCACTTAAGACGACAAGGTCTGCCGGCAGATTGAGGTTATAGATATCCTGGAGTTCGAGAAAGCCATTTTGCGGATGGCCTTTTTTATCGACCATGGAAAAGACCAGTCCGGAGAGTTCTGGATGCGCGCTGTCTAAAAGCCCGTGGGTGGCGAAGTGGACGATGCGATATTGACTGAGTTCAGGGCTGGTGGCGGTGGCGCGGCTGGCGTCAAAATCGACTGCCTTCTTGCCGGCTCCTGCGGGAGTGACGGCCATGATCTCGTCGGCTTCTTTGCGGGTGAAGCGCAGACGCGGCAGTTGCAGTTCACCATTGCGGCTTAGGCCAATGTCAGTGGCGGAGCGGGTTAGCAGGCCGGCGGATGAGGGTTCGTTCAGCAGCGGGTCTTCATTCTGCAGATCTTTGTTGAACGGCCCCTTATTGAGCGGGCTCTTGTGCTTGCTTGCAATCTGTCCGCTGCGAACTGCAGAACTCTGGTGTGCCGACGTCGTGAGCGTTTTGCCAATTGAGTTGACCCGCGGATCAGTGCGATCAAAAACTGGATCGGCCAGCACTGCGACAGCGTTCGGTGCGGGCTTGCGGCCTTGTTCCTGCTGACGCAATACAGCCAATACGGAAGCGGAGGGTAGATTGACGATTTCATGATTGACGATGAGCGGCTCGGTTGTAGTTTTTGCCGTGGCTGCTGATGCGTCTGTATTTTTGTTCGCAGGTTCTGGCAGAGTAGAGAAAGGAATGTAAGCCAGTGCGCCGTCGGTGACGATGAGCAGACGTTTGTCTTTGAGTTGTGCAGCTACGGGACCAAGAATCATTTTGCTTAGTTCGGCTGTGGCGCGCGGATATTTGGCTTCAGCTTTAGAAAGCCGCGCATTCCTTTGCGCGGGAGTTTCATTTTTGACAAGAGTGTTTCTTACGGTCAGCAGGCTGTACACAGAGCGCGCGGCTTTCTCTATTTCCGTGCGTTTTGGCAGTTCGAAGGCTTCGAGAGAATCTGGAGTCACAGCAAAAACATAGCTACGCTCTTCACCGAGCGAATATTCCAACAGGAGGGTTTTTGGATCGAGGAGTTGAGTCCGGACTTCTTTGGCAGAAAGGGGCTGGGGTTGAGTTAGGGCGGCGTAGGCGGGACTGGTAGCGCGGATTTGGGATTCTACTTCCTGATACTGGGCTAGAAGATCCGCAATTTCCTTCTCAATGCTATTCACTGCCTGTCCAGAATGTTGATCTTCCATTAAACGAATACGGCGCTCAGATTTACCATTGAGATCTGCTCGCAAAGACCGCTCACGATCAAGCAATTCCAAGTTGGCGCCTTTATGGACATCAATATAGCCAGTAGAGAGCGTCTCAAGAAGAGAGCGTGCGCGCGAGTGCTCGAGAACGTTGAACGCCAAATCGAACTTGCCTTGTACAACTAGAAGGTTGGCATAGCCTCTATATATATCGCCGTGGTTCGCCCGAAACGCCGACCGCGTTTGATCGCTGCCGCCTAAATGAGCTGCTTGATTTTCTATTGTCTTAAGGGCTTTTTTATAGAGCTTTTCAGCCTCGTCCAATTTCCCATTACGGGATGAGAGCTGTGCAAGTGCGGCGATTGTTTCTAAATAAACTACATCTTCACGGGCCATTTTTTCAGCTTCCCGATAATACTGGAGAGCTTTTTCCATGCGACCACGTTTAACGGAAAGAGCGCCGAGGTCATTCAGTGTGCTGTTTACCTCCAGGCTTTCGGGAGCCAGCGCTTTTTCAATAGCCAATGCGCGCTCAAAATACTTCTCAGCGGCATCCAAATCTCCCAACTGATAGTAAAGGGTCGCCAGGTCCCCATAGCTTCGACCTGTGACAAGGCCGTTTGGCGCCAGCCTCTCTCCTATTTTTATTGACCGATCGAAATACTCCTTCGCCTCGGCAAAACGGCCACGCGTCCGCATCACAGCGCCGAGGTTATCAAGCGCATAAGCCATACCCATGCCATAGTCGCCAACTTTCTGTTCAATGGCCATTACCCAGCGGGAGTATTTTTCCGCATTGTCAAAATCACCCCGATACAAGAAAACGACGCCAAGCATCGTAATGGCGGAATCGAATGTTCTCTCATAGCGAGGATCCAGCGCTTTTCCAACTCTTACAGCATATTGGGCATAGCTTTCAGCCGCTGCCATGTCTCCTTCGGCAAAGGCCACCTCACTCTGGTTAGCAGAAATTCTCGCAAGCCAAATAGTTTCCCCGTGAGGCTCCACGATGGCGCGTGCAGCAAGCAGATATGCTTTTGCGCGGGATGTCTCGCCGGCTAAACTGACGGTTTCACCCAGCCCGCTCAAAGTGAGGCTCACATCAAATCGCCCGGGAATCAATTTTTGCTGTATTGCTAAAGCACGCAGAAAGTGGTCTTCCACTAAAGGGAGGTCCTCCAGTTTTCCCATCTTGGCGAATCCGATCCGCATAAGCGCACGCGCCATGCTCAGGTTCTCAACACCAAGCTTGCGGAGAACAGCCAACGCCTTCTGGTAATACTCTTCCCGCATATCCGAACTAGGTCTTTCCCGGTTTGCTATTGCCAGAGCCGCTAGAATTTCAGCGTGTAATCGCGGATCGCACAACGATGCCTGTTCAGCGGCCTGCGCAAAAAGATCATCCGCCTGCTGCCAGTGGGCGGCATTAGTCATAAAATTGCCTGCCCGCAATAAGAGCCATGAACGCAACCACGGAAGTTGGGAAGTACGCTTGATAAAAACTGACAAAGACTCCGGGACATGAGCGGGATTTGTTGTTCTGCTAAGACGCTGAAGATGGTTGTAATCGGCGAGCATCGCCCGCGAAAAATTGGGCCTCACATCCAGATACCAGAAAATGTCCCCCATTTCCCATGACATTAGTTGCGAACCTCTACGTCCACTCAACTTCACAATACCTCGTGGCCTCTGCTCGATATCCAGCCACGAAATGTCAAAAGGCGACTCTATCTTGCCATGCTCATCCCCACGCGACCAGCCCAGGAGCACATCGCCTTCACGCATTCCTAAATTTTTAGCTTGTGAGTACTTGCCATCTTTTTCAAGTACTACCCCGGGAAGGAGCTGCGGTTCTACCGTGATTGCCTGAGGCGCTTCAACAGGACCGGACGCGTGACCTTGTGCCACAGATCCTAGCTGGACGGTAAACCAGCAAATAGCGGCACAGAATATTTTCCATTTATTGGGCCTGAGCAAGGGGTCTCCAAGCGAACGTTGTTTGATTCGGGGTCAGTTGGCTTAAATTAGAATTGAGCTCCTATCCTCTTAGCAAGAGGTTTTAAGTACAGGCTTTGGCAGAGCGGAAGGTACTGGACTTTGCGGGCATGTTTCGTCAGGCTGGCGGGCTGGTTTTCATGGTCTAATAACAATGTGCCCAAGAAGAAGCTGAAAACGATCCGCGCTACCAGCATTGTGAAGGCCGCGTCGCGGGCTGTGCTGGGGACACCGCCTCCGGTGAAGCGCGCGGAAAACAAGAAGCTTGCCAAGAAAGAGAAGCACAAACCCAGCCTGAGCAGGCTGATGGGCGATCCGGACCGCGGGTAAGAAGGATTCTGGGTCCCGAGGCTATTCAGGGCCGGCGGTGCAGTGAACTTCTGTCTTTATCCTTATTGCATTCTTCTTGCACTCATTCTTCTTGTGATCAGTCTTCTCAAAATCAGCATTCATCTTGCAGTCCGTACTTCATTCAGCCGCGAACCTACGCAACGCTCTGGTTGGGAATTAGAGTAACGTGTGCATTCTTCTGCCACTACTTCCCTGCTGCTGTCCCTTTGCGGACTTCGGCCAAACCCAAGGCTCTTCTACATGAAATCTTTATGCGTAAGTGTGCATTTGTTTGTCACGTGCAGGGTTGGTGGGGGAAAAATATATCGTCGCGCGATTTGTTAAAGAATTTAATTACTTCTTAATGATGACATAAGTTCTGTGGCGCAACCTGAGCAGGAATCGACGGGTGGGTGCTCCGGGGATGGTTGCGGGAAGAAGTTCTTCTGCGCCTGTCCCCCTGCAACCACAAAAGCTCAGGACCCGCACGTGCTGGTGAGACGAACAGCGCTGACGGTCACTTAAAGGAACGTAAGGCAAGACTGGTTTCCGGGCCCACAGTAATTATTTTGTACCCAGTTTTTACCTGCTCCGCACGGTGAACGATCAGCAAGGGTGGCAGCAACCTTGTTCGGCAATGCACGGCCTGTCCTTGAGCAAAAAACAAGGAGCGCCTCAAAAATGTCTTTCCAAGACAAGTTAAAAAAACCGGTCGGGCTACTGTGCACGATCACACTCTTCAGCGCCACCTACGCTTCCGCCTTGAGCGGCGGAAACGGCGGCGGGCAAGACGGCAGCGGCGCCGGCATGACGATTGGCAAAGGCAATAACGGCCAAGGCGGCGGAAACCTAAACAGCAGCGGCAACCAAAAAGGCAAACTTTCCAGCGGCGGAAACACGGGCTCTGGTAATGGCGGAGCTAACAGTGGCGGCGGAAATTCCGGAGGCGGGAATTCTGGCGGCGGAAACGGCGGAGCTACTGGCGGTGGCAGCAATAGTGGATCTGGAAATGGTGGAGCTAACAGTGGTGGCGGAAATTCTGGTGGCGGAAATTCTGGCGGCGGAAATTCTGGCAGCGGAAATTCTGGCGGAAATGGCGGAGCCAATAGCGGCGGTGGTAACGGCGGCATAACTGTCGGCGGCGGCAACGGCGGAACCGGAAGCGGTCGCCCGAGCGGTGGTGGTGAAAACGGCGGCAGTGGCAAGGGCGGGAGCGGCGGTGGCAGCGGAAAAGGCGGCGGAAACGCTAATGTGGGTGGGCATGATGGCCGTGGCTTAGGCTCTCTTAAGACTGCAACTATCCCTGGCCCGACGGCAGCTGAGTTGGCCAACTTAATCACTGACAAGAAAGCTGCAATCGCTTTGGGCAAAGCTTTCTTCTGGGAAATGCAATTTGGCAGCGACGGCAAAACTGCCTGCGCAAGCTGCCACTTCAACGCCGGTGCGGACAGCCGCACGGGCAATCAGATTGATCCAGGCCAGCGTCGCGTTGACGCCAATGGCTTCCCGGCTCCGGACTCCAACACGTTCCACGCGGGATTTGGTCCGAACCACGCTCTTGCAATGAACGATTTCCCTCTTCACACCACGGCCAGCGACAACAACAACATCGTGGGTTCGCAGGGTGTGTTGCGCAACAATTTCAATGACGTAATTCTCGGCCAGGGCGCTGAGGATGAAACCAGCATCGTTGATCCGGTGTGGAGCATTTCCGACGGCAACGACGGCACGCTGAACGTTCGCCGCTCAACGCCGCGCAACGCTCCTTCAGTCATCAACGCGGTATTCAACTCCCGCAATTTCTGGGACGGTCGTGCACAGAGCATCTTCAACGGCGTAGATCCTTTCGGCGCCGGCGATCCCGCTGCACGCCTTCTCCAGACTGATCCCAACAATCTCAACGCAACTGTTGAAGTGGCGTTGCGCTTGTCGAATTCATCGCTCGCATCGCAGGCCGTCGGGCCTCCGGGCAGCGACATTGAAATGTCCGCAACAGGCCGTCCGTTTGTGAAGATAGGCAAAAAGATGCTCACGCTCACGCCTCTCGGCTTGCAGCAGGTTGCCACCGACGACAGCGTTCTCGGCAGCTTGAGCGCAATGCCCAACAACGGACTCACATCCAATTACATCTCCATGATTCAGGCTGCGTTCCAGCCCAAATGGTGGAACTCCAACGTTGTTGTCGATGCAAGCAGCAACTATCTGCATAACGGCACGCCGGCAAACACCAACGAGTATTCACAGATGGAATACAACTTCTCCATGTTTTGGGGCGTTGCTATCCAGATGTACGAATCCACGCTGGTTTCAGATAACTCGCGCTTTGACCAGTTCGTCGATGGAAACAGCAATGCTCTTACTTCCATTGAGCAGACCGGTCTCGATCGCTTTGAAGGCAAGGGTGGATGCATCAACTGCCACAACGGAGTTGAGTTCACAGATGCTTCAGTTTCAAACATCGTGGCCAAAGGCACCGTGGTTGAGCAGCTCTCTGGCGGACGCTGGCATGATATCGGCTTCCACAATATCGGCCTTCGCCCCACTGACGACGATATGGGAATCGCCGCTTCTGATCCTTCCGGATTGGCCTCACTCTCCGTGGCGCAACTCGCGTCCCTGGGACAGGTCAGCGGTACTCCGGTTCCAGCAGGAGCGCCCGTTGCCGTAGTCGGAGCCGTAAAAACTCCAAGCCTGCGCAACGTTGAGTTGACTGCACCGTACTTCTTGAACGGTGGTCAGGCCACTCTGGCACAACTGGTGGATTTCTATAGCCGCGGCGGCGACTTCCGCACCGTGGACCAGGATCCTAAACTTCAACCCGTAAGCTTCAGCGCCGACGATAAAGCCGCCGTTGTAGCTTTCCTGAAATCACTTACCGACGAGCGCGTCCGCAATCAAAGCGCGCCCTTCGATCACCCATCACTCCTGGTTCCCAACGGGGCTATCGTCACCGACGGTGTAATGACCGAACAGATGATCACCATCCCCGCCACCGGCGCCAGCGGCGGAGCAGCCATGACCAAGTTCTGCGATTCTTTGGTCGGGGCCTCTTCGGCAACATGCCAGTAAACAATTGTTGCTAGCAGACAATTGCTGAGAGCAAGCAAGTGTTGGAGTTGAGAAAGTGATGAAGTAAGAAGTGTTGCAGGTAAGAAAAGTAGCGCAGCGTTAGACTCGATTAAATGCTTGAGTCAAACTTGAGAGGCCGCAAAAAAAGGCGGCCTCTCATTTTTTGTGTTCGCGTTTATCCGCGTCAATCCGCGGTGGCCTCTTCTTGTCTCCGCGCCTCCGCGTCTCCGCGGTGAATTCCCGTTTTCAAATGCCTGTCACTTCATTTTCCGAACACCCGATCCTCCGCTGCTTTTCTCCGTGTCTCCGTGCCTCCGTGGTAGGTTTTGCTTCTCCTTTAAAATAGGAGCATGAGCAAAGCCCCTACAGAGCGCTTTAGTGATCGCGTCGATAACTACGTTCGCTACCGGCCCGGGTATCCGCCGGAGGTGCTGGCGGCTTTGCGGCGGGAGTGCGGGCTGCAGGCTGACCATGTGATTGCTGAGATTGCTTCTGGCACGGGGATCTTTACGCGGCTGCTGCTGGAAAATGGCAACAAGGTGTTTGCTGTCGAGCCGAATGCGGAGATGCGCGCTGCGGGAAGCCAGTTGAAGGAAACTTTTCCTAACGCGGTTCCGGTGCTGGGCACGGCGGAAGAGACCACGCTGGCGGCGGCGTCAGTGGATTTTGTTGTGGCGGCGCAGGCGGCGCACTGGTTTCATCCGCAAAAAGCGCGGGCGGAGTTTGCGCGCATCCTCAAGCCCA
>DASXZE010000420.1:0-5163 GCA_036502105.1 Candidatus Angelobacter sp.
CTCCGGCTCACAACCGTCTTTGCCGGTATAAGAAAAAGTTACGTTCTCAAAGCGCACGCGGTCGCGGAAAGCCGGCAGCGCAATAGCTCCAGGCTTCTCCTTGATGTCGTCATCTTCGTCGATCAGGTGAAAAATTTCCTGTGACGCACCCAGCGCTTGCTGAAAGCTGTTATTGAAAAACGCCATCTTGCGGACCGGATCATACAGCCGGAAAACCGCGATGATAAAAGCAATGAAGATACCCGGCGTCATAGCGCCGCGGTTGATCTGCGTGCGCCCCAGCCACAGGAGCAGAGCAATGGCCAGCGCGCCGATGACATCCATCAGCGGAGAGCTTACGGCCTGCGTCGCCACAGATTTCAGGTTCGCGCGAAAAAGCTTCTTGGCGGCGCTGCGGAAGCGGGTGCTTTCCCATTTCTCCATGCCAAAGGCTTTTACAATCCGGTTACCGGCAATGCTTTCATGCAGAATATTCTGGATGTCAGCCAGCTTGTCCTGCCCTTTGCGCGTAGTGCTGCGCACACGGCGGCCAATTTTGCCCGCCGAGTAAACAACAAACGGCACAAAGACCAGCAGCACAATCGCCAGCTTGTGCCCCAGCACAATCACCACGGCAACCAGAAAAACCAGCGTAAAGAGCTGCTGCAAAAATTCCGCCAGCGCAATGGTGAGCGTGACCTGCACTTTTTCCACGTCATTCACCACGGTAGAAACCAGTGTGCCCGTAGAGTGCCTGGAAAAAAATGAAATCGACCGCCGCAGAATCGTGTCATACAAACGATTGCGCAGGTCCGTAATCAATCCAAAGCCGGCGAAATTCACCAGGTACGTGCCAATGTAGTCGCAAATCCCTTTGATAATGGCAGTCGCCACCAGTGCAAACGCAACCGCGTTTAAAGGATTGGAAAAATGCTGGGGAACAAAGTCCTGCAAATAAACCACATGCTGGCTTCCCGGAATATTAAACAGCGTAAGGGATCGTCCGGGAGTTTTGGGGTTCAGCACCCTGTCAATGATTGGGCCCATTAACAAAATGCGAAAGCTTTCCATGGCTCCCACCACAGCCATGAGCAGAACCGCGCCAACAAACTGCGGCATGTACGGACGGAGAAATGCCAACAACCGTGTCAGTTGTCGCATAGGTCACCCATGGGCGCAGAAAGCATTGCTCTCATTCTAAAGGAGTGTGGCTGAATCGGGGACAACTGATTGTAAGTAAAATATTGTTAATCATTTAGGCGCATCGCGGGGCTTTATTCTTTCAGTCAGCTATTTCTATGTCCACATTTGTGAGGTATATAGAGGGGTAATCAATGCTCGAGATTGTGCCCCATATCCACAAGGCACAATTTTCCGGCAGAATCTTGAACTTTGGATACTCGCTTAAACTAATTTCGCATCTCAAAAATGCAGTGCGCCCATCGCTAACGTCTATTCCAAGGGAACAAAGGTCTTGATTATTAGTGGAACGTATCGACATGAATTTCCCAAACCAGCAGATTTCGAGACCGAGATAGTGATTCTTTGCGCTAACACGCTGGAAAGGAGGAAGTGAGTCTATAGCATTTAATATTTCTCGAGCACTTGGTGACGTGACTTTTTCTGAGTTGTTCTTTTTCGATGCTCTGGCGCCAAGAGGGCGGGAGACGTGATAATTTGATAGTTAACAGACTGTGAAACGTTATGACCAATGGCAGATGGAGAATTCGCAGAAATGCTATCTCCTTTTACCGAAACCTTCTGATTATTCGATTCCCGTTTTCGTTGGAAGATAGAGGCTACATAGCCAATCGCTGCTACAGCAACTCCTGAAAAAAGCCATTGTTTGTTATCAATTAACCAATGCCAAAACGAACTCATTCTCTTCCTTTTTGCGTTTAGACTGTGCGTGATTTTCGCCGATCAGGCGGACTGACACACGAAGAAAGTTTAGGTATCATTTGGGCGCATCGCGGTGTATCACCTTCACCCGATACCCTGATTTCGCCAGCAGCTTCTTTACCTCTTCACCAATCAGCACAGACCTGTGCTGGCCGCCGGTGCAGCCAAAGCCAATCGTCAGGTAGCTCTTGCCTTCGCGCACATAGTGCGGAATCAAATAGATCAGCAGCGCAGAGATGCGGTCAATAAATTCCTGCGTCTGCGGAAATGAGCGGATGTACTTGGCTACCTGCGGGTGCCGCCCAGTAAGCGGACGGAATGCCGGAATAAAGTGCGGATTCGGCAGGAACCGCACATCAAAGAGCAGATCAGCATCATTGGGCACTCCGGCCTTGTAGCCAAAGCTGACAATAGAAACCATTAAATCTTTATCAGTGCTTCCAGAGGTAAATTTGCTGGTGATGTGTGACCGCAACTCGTGCACGTTAAATTTAGAACTGTCCACCACCATATCTGCCATGGCGCGGATTGGCTGGATCATCTTGCGCTCTTTCTTAAGCGCAATCTTCACCGTGGAATCTTTTCCCAGCGGATGCGGACGGCGCGTCTCACTAAAGCGGCGCAGCAGCGCCTCATCTGAGGCCTCAAGGAAAACCACGGTAGTCTTAATTTGCTTACGTAGCGATTGAATGATCTTGGGCAGGCGCTTCAACTGCTCGCCTTCGCGGATGTCCGCCACCAGCGCTGCCTTTTCAATTTCGGCGGACTGCTTGGCCAGATCGGCAAAACGCGGGATCAGATCAATGGGCAGGTTGTCGACACAGTAATAATCCAGGTCCTCAAATGCTTTGAGCACAGAGGCTTTTCCGGATCCGGACATGCCGGTAATTACAACCAGATGGGTAGCGCTTTGTGGAGACCGCGATTTCGCACGTCCCCCTCGCTGCAATTTCCTGGAAGTGGACACCAGAGGATGTTACCACGGGTAGTGGTACAGTTTGAAAAACTGACCACCAGCAGTATCAGCGTCTAGCGTCCCGGCGCGGCCGGAACGCGGGCCTTTAGGCAGACGTCATCGCGCCAGCGATGAATCTAGGGAAACTGTACGACTACCTACCACGAAGCAATTTTTTGGCTTTGCGGGGCCGCGAACCCTTCCTGCAAGGCAGCAGGCTCAAGTTGCCGTGAGAGTGAATACATGCTGCGCCACGCGCGGGTAAGCATGCGCGACTCCATCTGCCGCTTCCACTCCCCAGCACTTTCTTCTGCCAGAGTGCGTCCCGGCGTGGCCGGCAGTTCCATAAGCTCAGTCATATAGTCCGTGCCCAGCTTCTCCCACGCGTCAAACAAGCGGCCTTCCGCCCACAACAGCGCAACATCCAGCCGCAGCTTTTGCAGGCGTGTGAGCTTCTTGTTGCGAATGCGGTAAACCCAGAAAAGCGCTTTAGAAGGATTATCACGGAACCAGGCCTGAAAAACCGCAGCTTCCAGGAACAACTGGTCGCGCAGCTTCGGCGTGGAGTAAGCCAATGACTCCAGCGCGCCTTCCAGATATTTGGTGGCACAGGTAATGTCCTGGCGTTCAGCGGCCCACAGGTAAGCCAGCCAGCGCGAGATATAGGCATCGCGTGAATTGTCTCGCACGGCAGCAGCCCGGCTCACGCACGTCTCGTCCCAGTCTCTTGGATGCTGCCCCTGGTTCAAGGCAATCTGGCACCGGATATTGGAAAACCACCGCTCGGCCTTGCCATCATTCTTGAGCAGCATCAGCAGACGCGCGCCATCAGAAAAGTTACCGCGACGGTTCACGTCAGGCAGCAGAGATGCGATCGCAAAAAGTGTAGAGAGCGCGGCGCTCACATGGAATGCAAAAGTCACCAGGAAGCGCGGCTGCGCCATCATGGTCAAAGAAAATTCCAGCACCACAGCCAGCGCCAAGCTGGCCAGCGGCCCGCTCAGCAGCAGGAACCACAAACGGCGGCGCAAAGCAGCGTCATCTTGATCAGTTACCCGAGGTTCGAAGCCCGTAACACCCAGCGTGAGCACATCACCACAATAAGGCTCGCGAGAATTTACATGCTTGCCAAATTGCAGCGGGCCAATCTTGATCTGTGTGAGCTTAAAACCAAAAAGTAATGCGGCAATAAGATGTCCCGTCTCGTGGACAATTCCAGAGCCAACGGCTGCAACAACCAGAATAAGCGCGGCCCAATACGCAGGTGAGGTCTCAACGGCGGCGCGCAAGCCAGGCAAGCTCACCAGCGTGATAATCACCAGGCTGCTGGCAAGGAAATACTCTCCCGCGCTGAGGTTCTCTTTGCCCTGCGGGGGTAGCGGGCGAAAGACATCCAGAACAGGCGTCGATGTCGGCGAATAGTGTTGTGCTGTGCTCAGGTTATTTTGGGCTGCAAGTTCCATGGGGAATACGGTCCAAACGGCCTTCCAGAGAACATCATAAGTTCAAGCATGCCTTGCTGGCATGAGGTCGTTGGTAGATGGCCTTTGGTCACCACAAATCCGCCTAAAGAAAAATCGCCCGGCCGCCGATATGGAACCCGCAGAAATCACCCTAAAGATAAACATCTCCGTGGAGGTTCTGCAGACCCAAATCCAGTTCCGGGCACGTTTTATTTTTCTCGGACCTTATTTCCTCGGCTCGCCTCCCAGCGTCAGCTTAATCCCGCTGCGGAAGTTAAAAGGCAGCGTAGGGAAACCCGGGGCGGCATCATAGTGCTCGCTGAGCAGATTTTCGATGCCCGAGTAAATTTGCATATAACGGTTCAGCCGGTAGCTGGCGCTCATATCAATCTTCTGGTAAGCCTCCGCCAGGTTGTGGTTCGGCAAAAGCATGGTAGCGCCAAAGTTGTCATCCAAGAGGAACGTGCTGCTGTCTCTACGGCCCACCAGGGATCCGCTCAGTGTGACCGCAAATTTCTGCCGCGCATATCCCAGATAAAAACTTCCGGAATGCGGTGCCCGATTAAACGGCCGGTTTCCAACCAATGGCGAAAATGCGCCGATTGGGATATTGGGAAATGCCGGATTGAATGATGGGAAAAATTCATCGCTGGAGAAAGAGCGCTGCACCACCGAATCAAGATAGGTATAAGCAGCCCGCGCCGTGAAGCCGTAGCCCAGGTTAAATTCCAACGCCGTTTCAGCACCTAGCGAACGGGTGGCCAATGAATTGACTGCCGCGCCAAAAGGTAATTCTGCTACCACCGGATCAGGCACACCCAGTTGGAGCAAAGCGCCCGGGCCGACTGTTTCAATCTCATTGGT
>DASXZE010000421.1:0-31918 GCA_036502105.1 Candidatus Angelobacter sp.
AAGCCCAAAGGCGTGGTCCACGTGCATGGCGGATACGCCGTGGGCATTCACTATTACATGAAGCGTTTCTGGGACGCCACGGACAACGATATTTTCCTCTGCACTTCAGACATTGGCTGGGTCGTGGGACATTCGTATATCGTCTATGCACCGCTGCTGGCGGGAGTGACCACGCTGTTTCGCGAAGGCGCAATCGATTATCCCAATCCTGGGATCATCTGGGAGCTGGTGGAAAAATATCGTGTGTCCATTGTCTTCACTGCGCCCACGGCTGTCCGCATGTTTATGCGCCACGGTGACGAGCTGCCGAAAAAGTATGACCTCCGCAGCATTCGTCTCTTTACTTGTGCGGGCGAGCCACTGAACCCTGAGGCTTTGCAGTGGGCGTATCGGGTGCTCTGCGGCAATGGCGCGCACGGATTCATCGCGGACAACTGGTGGCAGACTGAAACTGGCGGCCCATGCCTGGGCACCATGCCCATGATGGCCACGCGTCCGGCAAAAGCCGGCAAGGCGCTGCCCGGTGTGGTGGCCGAAGTTGTGGATCAGCAAGGCAACAGAATGCCTCCGAACAAAGGCGGCTTGCTCGTTCTTCGCAAGCCGTTCCCGCACATGTTCAGGACTGTTTACGGCGATCCTGCACGCTACGCAGAGGACTGGGGCAAAGTTCCCAACGCATACACTACGGGCGACGTTGCTGTGTGCGACGAAGACGGCTACTTCACCGTGGTCGGCCGCGCCGATGATGTGCTGAACGTAGCGGGCCATCGCATTGGCACCGCCGATGTTGAAGGCGCGCTGGTCAGCCATCCGGCAGTCGCTGAAGCAGCAGTCATTGGACGCCCCGATGAAATCAAGGGTGAAAACATTAAGGCATTTGTGATTCTGCGCATTGGCCATACTGGCTCGCCGGAGCTTGAAGTGAAATTGAAAGACCATGTGCGGCACGTGCTGGGCTCAATCGCCGTGCCGGCGGAGATTGCTTTTCCTGACAAGCTGCCCAAAACCCGCAGCGGCAAGATTATCCGCCGGTTGCTCAAAGCCCAGGAGCTTGGCCGCGAAGTGGGCGATCTCTCTACGCTTGAGGAATAGCCGGGATTCAGTATGCATAAAAAAGGGCGCATCCCCGAATCAGGTAGATGCGCCACCAAGAGAATTGCCGGGATGGCAACGTTTAGTGCGTTATCGTCAGATTCAAATTCAATGTGTTCGAGTGGGTCCCGCTCGTCCCGGTTACTACAATCGTGCTTTGCGTGGCTGTCGGTGTAGGGTTGGGAGCTGGAGTGTTGGTTCCGCTGCCTCCGCCGCAGGAGCTTATCCCCAGCGCCAAAATAGCGACAACCGCCATCTGCCAGCCACGCTTGCGTTTGCCTTTCAACGAGATCGCGATAGCGAACATGGCGCCAAAGAATATTGGCACCCCGCGGAAGGGAAATTTATGCAGGGCCGCGCTGGTTGTGGTTGTAACAGTTACGGTAAATGGAAGAGTGGGAGTTGCTGGTGTAAGCGTGACCGAGGCCGGGCTGATGGAACAAGTTGTGCCTGCTGGCGCACCAGAGCACGCCAACGTCACCGTGCCGTTAAAAGTAGCGGGCCCATTTACGCTGGTGCCTGCCGCCACCAGATTATAGGTTGCCGTTTGTCCAGCAGCCACCGTGGCTGAGGTCCCTCCATTCACCGCTGCCGCAAAGTTAAAAGGCGAAGCAACAACAACGGTAGTTACAGGAGACACCGCCGCGTTATAGGTTGCATCGCCAGAGTAGCTTGCCGTAATGGAGTGCGAGCCTTCATTCTGGAAGGTGGTTGCAAGTACGGCCTGGTTTGAACCTGGAGAGATGGCTACGGGAACGCCTAGCGCAACTCCTGCCTCCAGAAACTGCACTGTTCCGGTGGTAAAAATATTTCCATTCGGAACCACTATCGCTGCATCCAGAATACCCTGTTGCGTAGCTACAAACACATTGGCAGAGGGAACAAGCACGACGGCAAGATTGCCTTTTGTGATTGTCACATTTAAAGCTGTTGCCGCGGAGGCGGTGAAGCTGGCATCGCCCTCATACGATGCGGTGAGCGTGTGCACTCCAGGTGTAAGAGGAAGCGGGGGGATGCTTCCCGGAATCATGAACAAGTCCGCCTGGCCTTTGAGATTGACCGGCGCGGAATTGATAAGCAAGGCCGAATCCTTGAAATCAACAATTCCGGTAGCCACGCCATTGTTTGAAGCTCCAGTAATAGACGTATGGAGGTCCATGAAACTGCCATAAGGAAAAGAAGTGGCTTGCACAGGGAAGCCCTGGTCTGTAATGCCGAAGACAGTAAAGCTCATGGAGCTTGCTTCCGGCGTAATGTTGACTGAAATTGGGCTGGAGACGCTTGGGGCTGTCAGGCTATCGCCCGGATATGTTGCAGTGAGTGAATACGTTCCGCCGGGCAGATTGTTCAGTGATCCGGTAAAGGTGCCCGTCGCGCCGTTGGCGGGGGCATTCAAGGCTACCGAATCCACAATTCCCGTCAGGCTTGAGACAAGAGCAACCGCTCCGGTGGGTGCTGGTGCACTCGGTCCAGTCACGTTGATTATGAGAGGGACGGGCTGGCCATGGGCGGCTGTTATGGCCGTTCCACCATTGGAAGTCAGTGTAGTTGCTGAAGCCTGGCTCGTAAGTGCGCGCCAGGCATTCACCAGATTCGCTGCGTTCACAGAGCCAAGTCCAGTGGCCAGATCATAGCCGCTCGTGGCATTAAACCCGGGCTGACCGGGAACGCTGTTGTTGCCCGCCGTTACATCATTGAAGATGCAGCTGGCTGGCGCTGGTGTAGATGGAACCGTGCGGGCACTGGAGTTGCAAACAGCCGAAGCACCTTTAGCCAGTCGATACAGCGTGTAATTGGGCAGACCTTGTCTGCCCAGCGCTTGCACCACAATGGCCATAATACCGGCAAACGATGGAGACGATGCAGAGGTGCCGCCTACGATGTTAACGAAATTTTGCTCACAGGCAGAATCAAAGCAGATCACATAGCCGTCATGTCCGGCCGCGGAAAGTGATACGTCTGGGATATCGCGTGAGGTGTCTGCTGGCGCGCTGGGAAATCCAGCCTGCCATGCCGGCTTGGGATAGATCGTGCTTTTTCCGCCCGAACCGGCGTCCAGAAAGAAGCCTTGCCCTGCGCAAGGGGAACCGACAGTATTTGGGTTACAAGATTCGTTCCAGACTGTCTCAGGAATATAACCAAGCACTGAAACGCCGCCTGTCCCGTTCGTTGGGGACCAGAAAGTGACAGCGCTAGCGTCATTAAATTCAGTTCCGCCAACCGCCGTATTGAAAGGTGTCGAAGCAAGGCCACTTACTGCCAATCCGCCCTGCGCGGCCGTATTGCCCTCAGCTGGATCACATCCTGCCGCGCCATTGTCGCCGCTGGAAACAAAAACGCTCATGCCCTGCGCTGCTGCCTGCTGCCAGAGCGAATTGAAAAATGTGTTTTCAGCCGGCTCAATGCTCGCTTCACATTGGCCAAAGCTCACGCTCAGGATGTCAGTCAGATTATTGTCAACGGCAAAGGCTGAAGAAAGATCAACACCGTCAGTGGTCGCAGTTGACGCGCTCACCACAACTTTTATGCTGGCTCCGGGAGCTACGCCGCCAGACCATTCGGCGTCTAGCGTCGCTTCCACAGTGTCTCCAGAAGTATCGTCAAATCCGGGATCTGGCGGCAGTGTAAGAACGTTGCTTACGTTGCCTGGGAGCAAATTGGTCAGGCTGCGGAAATCATCGAAATCACTGATGCTGATGTCATTTCTGGCCACCAGCCCAATCTGAACTCCAGTGCCGTTTAGCGACGCGTTGTAAAGCGGACTCAAATCATAGATCCTGGCATAGTCACCGGGAGTAAGCGCGTGAAGATTGCCGGTCAAGGTGGCATTTGGCGTTACCACGGTATAGCTGCCATTGCTGTTTGCCTTTGCCTGCACACGCTGCCCGACGAGCGGTTTTTTGAAGAAGTTGTGCAAGGAAGCTACGCCTTGCACCACGGGCGCCAGCGCCGCCGGAATGGAAAGATCGGTGGCGTTCGCGATATGCAGTTCGCCGTTGACCTGATACTGCCTCATCTGCGTCTGGAAGGCGCGCTCAATCTGCCCGGACGTTCCGGAAAGTTCCATCCACAGGCCGCTCTTGGCAACCGCCGTTACCTGCAAGCCTTGCTGTGCCAGCCATCCTTTCACTGCCTGGATATCTTGTGGAGCAGGACCAAACTGCTGGCCAAACTCCTCTGGTGTAAGCCAGTGATGGTAGTCTGCAGAAGTTCTATCCTGCTGATGGTCAAGCAATGTCTGTATCTGGCCGGCTGCTTCCTTAGTGGGCGATAAAATCAGCATGACCCTTGTCATCTTCAGACCTGCATCTACCGCGCCCACGTCAAAGCGCGGCTGCGCCAGAGCGTGTCTGGTTCCCGGCAAAACAACAGTGGCGCCGCTATCAATGGGACCGGTAATGACCGGCTTTCGGATGGTTTGTCCTTCAGAGCGGGTGGGCGGCATTACACACAAAAAGGCAGCAAGAAAAGCTATACAAACTTTAGACATACTCATCCTATCTGGATATTTCCAGCAGCAAAGATTAACGCGCAGGGCTATCTACAGCTGTTTTACAAGACCTAGGCAAAACTATCACTCGGGGGTTAGAGCATGCTAACCTGCTCTGGTTAGCTGAGTCAAAGCTAATCTGATAATTAACCTCTCTAAATAATCGTGCGAATAGGATATTGCTAGTAGTTTGCTAGCAGGATCCGGGGCCTGCGCTTTTCTTTCAACTTACTCCTGCCCAGCCGCCGATAAATGGCCTTCCAAAATGCGAAATCAGGCCACCCGTCCGGTAAGGCCCTAATCCTTTTGAACTCAGGCCCAGACCTTATTTTCCTCAGGCCCTTTTTTGCCGACAATCTAATTACATATTTCAAAGGCACTATTTGGGGATGGGTGCACCTTCACACAGGACCACGTGAAGGCCTTGGGGAGGGCTCGCGTGAAATTCGTTATTGCAGTTGCCATGTTGGCGCTGCTTGCAGTACCAGCTTCAGCCACAAAATCAGGTGACGGGCCTGAAGTACCGACCGCTCCAGTTGCTTCCCCGGCAACGGCGCCAGTCTCAGCTTCGCCTGTTTCAGTCGCTCCAGTGTCAGCCGTGCCAATGTCAGCCGTGCTAATGTCAGCCGTTCCGGTCTCGACGGTTCCAGTTTCAACTCCGGCACTTACCGCCGATTTAACGCCGATAGAGCCTTTCACCCTTGCGCCAACTTTGATTACTGCGCCGGTGATCAATTTGTCCGCGTTAAACTCGGCAACTTTAACGAGCGCAGCGCCCGTAACGGCCACGGCATTTATGCCGGTCGCCAATGCTTTTGTTGTATTGAAGAATCCTCCGCCGCACAAGTTCCTGGATACACGCAACTCATTGGGGCTGACGTCTATGGCCTCTTCGCTCATCGCGGACGCACTCTCCACGCAAAAAGCCCTGGCTTATCCCGGCTTTCGTGAGATGAATCCGCTGGCGCGACCCTTTGTGCAGACCCGTGCCGGCGCTGCGATCTATTCGGCCGGCAGCATGGCTGTGCTCACTGGAGCCATGTTCGCGGCGCACAAGACGAACCACCACAAATTCGAGCATGTCTTCCCTTTTGCCGTCGCCGGATGGGAAGCCGCCCTGAGTGCCCGCAACTATCACGTGATCGCTGGCCGTAAGTAAAGCTAACCTTAGATAACCGGGCATTCGATACCCGACATTCGATGACAAACATTCGATGACAAACATCGATAACCCAGCATTCAATAACCTACATTCGATACACCAGTATTCGGTAACCCAGGTACCCCTGTTTTTGAAAACGCCTCTATTTATTTTTATGGGCGCTATTTTTGTGGGCGGAATTTGAACAGGATATTGGTTTCAACTTCCAAGGGTTTGCCCTTCTGGTAAAAAGGCGTGTATTGCCATTGCTTTGCAGCCGTCATCGCGGCCTCCACCAGCGCGGGATCGCCGGTCATGGTTTTTGCTTTGGCGACATGGCCTTTTTTATCGATCAAAACATGAATGATTACGTCGCCCTGGATTTTTGCCATCTGGGCCGCTGGCGGATACTGCGGCTCCACTTTTTTGGTCGCCTGCTCTTCTGCCGTCTGCGCGTCGATCTGGGTTTTGCCGAACAATCCGAGTTTTGTAATATCGGGCGGCGGCTCTTCAGCTTTTGGCGTTGGAGTGGGCTGACCGTACTGGCCACGCTGTGGTTCCGCATGAACAGCACTCATGCAAACACCGGCTAACACGGTCAGGAGAAGAAATTTTACAAGGGTCTTTGCTGTGAGCATAGGCAGCTATCCTCAAGGATAGCGGGCCGAGTGTCAACGCCCGGGTTCTATGAGCCAAAACACTACAAAACCTTACCACGGATAAACACGGATTCCACTGATCTTCTGAAACAATGGATATGCGGAAATGACGCCCTGCGGAGATTTCTCACCACTGATTTACACAGATATACACTGATCAGAAAAAATCAATTCCTATTCGTGTTCATATCCTATCTGTGTTCATCAGATTTTTATCAGTGTCATCAGTGTTATGGTTTTATTCCTTCCGGTGTGACCGCATGGATCGCGCGATCAGCCCCAGTCCGCCGACCAGCAAAATTAGCATAATGAGCGTATTGAAGAGCGAGGTGGCCTGGAAATAAATCCGCATGTTGGCCAGCACTCCGGCCAGGATAAACAGCGCGCCGCCGGCGGTGAGCAGCCAGCCGATTTTGCTGCGGCCATTGAAGAACAAAATTCCGATGCCGAAGAGCAGCGGGATGAGCGTGACGCCAAAGCTGTTTGCACCCCAGAATGTCCAGTACGAGCCAACCACGGTGACCTGATTGGAGATCAGATAGCCGCCAACGCAGGTCATGATAAAACCCAGCGCAAATTCGCCCAGGCCACCGGGGCTGCCGCCAACATCACTCAAAGAACGGTTTTCCATGCGGGGAAGAATAGCAGAGAGGTGGCGCAAAACATTTTCAATACTTTATCAATTGCCAAAATCGCCGGCATTGCCAAAATTGGCGATTGGAAGGCAAAGCCTTTTCATCCTCACACCAGTCCCCGAAAAAATCCTTCAAATTTCTCTTGACACACATACTGTGTGTTACATAGTATGTGTTACACACTGTATGAAGAACAGTACCAAAATCGACGCCGATATCTTTGAAAACCTCAAGGTGGAGCTTCGCCGGGGCTGCCTGATAGTGGCCGTGCTGGCGCAGCTGCGGCAGGAGCATTACGGATACACGCTGCGCAAAGCCCTGGACGACCTGGGGCTGGCCATTGATGAAGGCACGCTTTATCCGCTGTTGCGGCGGCTGGAGACGCAGGGGCTGCTGGCCAGCGAGTGGCGTGAAGAGAACAAGCGCAACAAGCGTTTTTACCGGCTCTCAGCCCAGGGCGAGCGGATATTAGGGCAGCTGCTGGAAGAGTGGCAGACGATCAACGCGTCGTTGGACAAAATTTTGCAGGAGGCATAAAAGCCATGGAACTTCTTGACCGCTATTTACAAGCCGTGTGGGAATACATGCCGAGCGGGGACCGCGACGACTTTGTGAAAGAGCTGCGTGACAACATACTTTCACAGATGGAAGACCGGGCCGCCGAACTGGGGCACGAGCTCAACGCAAGCGAACAGGCGGAGATTCTCAAGCGGTTTGGCCATCCGCTGGTGGTTGCAGCGCCCTATCGACGGCTGCCGATGCAGCAACTGGTGAAACCAAAGCTTTTTCAAAGATTCATTGATGTGCGTGATTTTCCACTATAAGCTGCGACGCTATTGAAGAAATCTATTTCTTTACCTTTGCAAGAAAATGAACTTCGCGGATTTGCCGCAAAAGCTGCCACAGGGCTTTCCATGCACTGCTGGGAAGGGCGAGCAATGCAAAGGCTGTGAAGCCCAAAATGCACCATAGCAAGGCTGCCATTATTTTTGCGTGGCCTGGTAGTGCTCAATCATATTGCGGATGTCCACGGCGTCTCGCTTGCTATGGCCGTGGCTCAGAATAGGACTGCTGCCGCCGCTGGAATCAATGCGGATGTTGGACCAGAAAACTCCGGTGGCAATCTGCACAGACGCCACCTTGGAGATGGGAATACTTTCCTCTGACCGGCCAAAGAACCGCGGCTTGATGCGCAGCACGCGCTCCGGCCCCACTTCAATCTGGGTGGGAAAGAAAAAGTTACCGTGAGTGAAGCGGCTGGCTTTGAAAAGTCTGGTGGAGTTGGCAGCAAGGGGCGCGGTGGACATGGAACTATTCTACGCTGTTGCGCTTAATGCGCCTTGGCGGGATTGTTGGCTTCAGCTTCCTGCAGCGCTTTTTTCTTGCGGCGGCTCAGAATAAACGGGCGGCGACGGCGGCGCTCCACTCGCTTGTCAATTTTCTTCCAGAAGCCCCAGAAGTAATCGACAGCGGAAATAATTGAAACGGCAGCCATGAACCAAATGGCCATCCGTGCCACCAGATCAACATCCAGGTAAAGATGGAACAGGCCAAAATTCAAATTCCAAATATTCCAACGGATAGCGAGAATGGCCGCCACCACGGAGACGATCTGCACTACCATTTTGAGCTTGCCCAGTTCGCTGGCTTCAATGGTAAAACCTTCTGCTGAGGCAATGGAGCGCAGGCCGCTGATAAGAAATTCACGGCCAATAATCAGCACGACGACCCACACGTTCACGATCTCTGGAATCAGATGGACCAGCGTGATGTAGCAGGCGGCAATCATCAGCTTGTCGGCCAATGGGTCAAGCAACATGCCCATGGTGGTGATCTGTCCGCGCCGGCGCGCCAGGTATCCATCAAGCCCGTCAGTGATGGAAGCCAGAATGAACAGGCCTGAAGCCAAAACGGCACGCAACGTGGCATCCTTGGCGCTGAAATAGGGAGTGGTGAGAATCCATATGATCAGTGGGATGGCGGCTATCCGCGAGAGCGTGATGGAGTTCGGTAGGTTCACAGGAAATGGGGCAGCAGGGGCCGTAAGCAGCCCTGATTATCCTTTGATTTCAGCGTTAGCGCAAACGATTGTTTGGCTTACTTCTTGCCATTTACGGTTTCCAGGCAGCGAGTATATAGCTCCAGCAGGTGAGTGGCATAGTCCTCAGACTTGTTTTCCGCGCCGCCGTGGAAGCCCGCGCTGGCCGCAGTTTTGCCATAAGCGGTGGTTGAAGCAATAAATTTCATCAGGTCCAGGGCAATATCTTCATTGCGCCGGGAGATCTGGGCTGAGAGCGCGTCCATGGGTCGTCCTCCAAGAGTTACTAGTCTCTTTAATTGTAACGTTTTTTCTGAAATGCTGAAGGCAGTGGGGGAACGCTGTGGCTACGCTTTCTGAAATCCTGAGTTCTAAAATCCTGAAGCATAGCGAGGGGAACCCTATAGTGAAGAACTCTGCTTCAGGACGGGAAGGATTAAATGCTGTTGTAAACGACGTGCTTAATTTCCGAAACCTAAGCACCACGTTGGCGATAGGTATCCCTCGCTTTGCTTCGGGATTTTAGAAAAAGATAATTGCTATTTGCCAATTGCTTTCTACTCATACGCCAGCGCGTCAATCGGATCTTTCTGCGCGGCCTTGAATGCCGGATAGATTGCTCCCAACATGGCTCCGCCAATCGCGATGAGCGTGGCATAAATCGCCCACTTCATGCTGATACCCTGGACGCGCAAAGTCGGAAACTGGTGCACCAGCCCCATGCGGCCTACGGTGCTGATAATGAAACCCACAAGAATTCCTGCCACCGCCAGCAGCAGTGTCTCACGCAGGATCACGCGGACTACATAAGACTTGGAAGCGCCCAGGGATTTGAGTATCCCAATTTCGCGCGTGCGCTCCATTACAGCGGTGTACATGCTCTGGAAAATCACGATGAAGCCAATAATGACCGCCAGACCGATGACGATTCGGATAAACAAATTGAGCCCGGGAATTTTGTCGGCTGAAGTTGCCGCCAGCCACTGGCTGGTGGAGAGAATGTTGTAACTCTCCATGCCGGGAATGGTCTTGAGCTGCGTCACTACGTCGTCGGCGTTCTTAGGATCGTCGAGCTTCACGTAAAACATTGAAGCTTTATTTTGCGCGCCGATCAGGTCCTGCATGGTGGTGATGGGGATAAACCGTCGCGCGCCGCGTCCATGCGGCACAATGCCGCAAATCGTGAATTTGTGGTTCAGCACTGTCACTGAATCGCCAACATGAACCTTGCTGTTTGCGGCAAAAAGATCATCCACAATCATGTCGTCCGGCCCCTGGAAAGGGCCGCCTGATAAATAGCGCATGGCGCCGCCAACTGCCTGAAAAGATTCCAGGTCAGTGCCGTAAATGATTTCAATATTCGTGGTTGAGATCACCTGCAGCACCACCGGCGAGACAGCAGTAATATGCGGCTGCTTGCGTAGAATATCGGCCACGCGCGCCGGCACCGGAGCACCGCCAAACGCAGCAAGATTCGATGATCCCGGCGGACGAACAGTAAGATCCGCGCCGATTCCCACCTGGCGCGTCCTGTTGTCGTCAAGAATGCCCAGCGCTAGCCCAACGATCATGAGGATCAGCGTGACTTCCACCGCCACAGCGATAATGGAAATGATCGATCTTATGGGGCGATGCACCAGGTTCGCCAGAATCATTTTATTCATAAAAGTTTTTTAAGACTGCGAAGCCCCGCGCCCGAATTTTTGACCGCCTGATTCAAGCCCGCTGATTTCAAGCCCGCGTGATTTCCGGTCGCCTGAATTACTGTGGCTTCTTGTCTTCCTCACCTTGCACAGCGGCAGAAGACCTGGTATCCATGTTGATCAGTTGCGATCCCGGCGGCTGCGTCAGAACAAATTGTTCGTCTGTCAGCGGCACATTCACATCCAGCTTCACCATGGAAATCTTGAGGCCGTAGCCTTCTACCGGGCGTTGTATGGAAACAATCCCCGGGAACTTAATGTTCGAGTAATCAGAAAAATTTTCATAGCGGGCAAAGGTCGCCAGTTGGCCGCTGTGGTCGTAAATACTCTGCTCATGCGGCAGAAGATCTATCCGGCTGAAAACAATTTTGCGCGAAAGATAATAACCGCCATCGTCTTTATCAAGAATCACCAGCGTATAAGCGCCCTGCTCCACGTCTTTATGCGTCTTGGGATCTTTCACAATCTCCGTGGTATCTTCCAGCACCGCAATTTCTTTTTCCGGATCAATCGGCTTGATCAACAGCGCGTCAAAAATATGCTGCGGACGCAGATTTTCCAGCGGCTGGGGTGATGGCTTTACCGGCTGCCGGTTGGAGCCTGTATAAAACTTGCTTCTACGCGGAATGGCCAGGGAAAACTTACTGCCATCGCTTACCATGTCCGTGGCAACCTCATGCACCAGAGGAACGTAAATCCTCATGCGCAGCATCTCTGGCTTGCGCAGCAAAATCAACCCTGATACCTGTTGGTAATCCGTTACTTTTTGCTTCTTTTGTTCCAGCGCTGAAGCGTCAATGTCTACATTTGCCTTCAGCGTTGTCAGCATCTCGGCATTGGCATTGATGGTCTGGACTAATTGGTCGCGCGTGGCGTCCCTGAGTGAGGCGGTGCTGGTGCGCATCTGCACCGGATGCGACGAGCGAATCGCACAGCCGCCCAGCGGCAAAAGAACAATTAGCAATAAGAAAGTAGTTTTAGGCAAATGAGAGTACATCCGTCCAGTTCTGACACCCTAAATTGGATGCATCTAGTATAGCGGAAGGCGCAGAACATCTGGGCGCGGCAAGCCACGGCAAATCATGACATTTTGCGGCAACCGCTTATTTTAACGGTTCGCGGCCTGCGCCACGGCCCGCCGATACGCCTGCACGTTCGCCACATGCTCGGCATCTGTCTTGGCAAATCTGTGGTGGCCCTGATTGTCACTCACAAAGAAAAGATATTCCGTCTGTGCCGGATGCATGGCCGCCTGCAAGGAAGCTTTGCCCGGATTTGAAATCGGCCCCGGCGGCAGCCCAGCCGTGCGATACGTGTTGTACGGCGATTCAAAATGCAGATCGGATTGATGAATCACTCCGTTGTAACGGTTGTTGAGCAGAGCGGCGTAGATCACTGACGGGTCCGTCTTCAATTCCATGTTTTTCTGCAGACGGTTATAAAACACGCTCGCAACTTCGGGCCGCTCTTCCGGCGCGCCAGTTTCTTTTTCCACAATGCTGGCCATCGTAACCACGTCATGGAAATTCTGGTTCAACCCCATTTCCCTGGCCGCCTGGCGGAAGCGCCGCACCATGGCCGCAGCCATGTCATGCAAACTTTGCGTGCGCGTGAAATGATATGTATCGGGAAACAGATAGCCTTCCAGGCTCGGCGCCTTCGGATCAAGATCGTGCACCAGCGCAGTCTCCGTCTGCTCCACTTTCAAAAAATCTTCGCGCTTGCCCAGCTGCGCCTCTTCAATGGCCGTGGCGATGTCAAAAATGTTGTAGCCTTCCGGCACCACCAGCGTATGGAAATAAATGTCGCCACGCGCAATGCGGTCATATACTTCACGCGCATTTGCCGGATGGTCAAAAGCATACTCGCCCGCCTTCAGCGGCTTGCGCCCATGCAGATAGTGCCACGCCAGAAACGCGAATGGGCTGCGGATAACGCCGGCATTGGTCAGTTCCGTGGCAATGTGGCGCGCGGACGATCCGGGCTTAAGCCGCACGAATTTTTGTTGAGTGGAACCTGCGGGTAAAAGCAGTCCATAGGCCATCACCGCGCCTGCGGCCAGCACTAGAATGAGTACGACTCTAAAAAAAAATTTCGCCATGAGCTGTCTTCTTTACTCTATTTATTCTAAGGGCGATTCCGCGCTACGCCACAGCGAACAAGGCCAGCATGCCGTCACGAATGGCCAATGAACTGACGGCGCTGCCATTGGCCTTATAGTTTTTTGAAGAGAATCACAGCGCCAGAGTTGCAAGCAGCAGTTCACAAATCGCAATTCACAATTCCAGGTGCAGCCGCAGCCCGGGCACAATCACCGGCCCGCGGTCCTGGTTGTAGCCTGGGTGCACAGCCCATTGCAGCTCCGGTGAAATATATACGCCGCGCCACAGGTGCGCGGTGTAGTAGGTTTCAAGAATATCTTCGCGGCCGTACGTCAGGCGTCCGTCGCCCAGCAGAAATCCGTTGCCACCCAGCGCAAGATAAAGCTGATGCAATCTGGAAATTCCGTTGGTGATAAACGCGACGCCAATTTTATCGACAGGCCGCTTCCATCGTTCCAGCCGCCAGTCTGCGCCTGCTTCTGTTTCCTGATCCACTTCCGTATAAGCGTAGCTTTCATTCTGGCCTTCATTCCAGCCCAGCCGGCCAAATACGCGGACGGTCTTAGAAAGCTCCTGCTCCATATTGAATCCAAAGCCATATTTAATGCGGCCTTGCTGGCGGTGCGCTTCAATGATGGGCCGCGGATCTGTTCCGGCTAGAAAAGCCTCAATGGCTTGGCGATAGCTGCCCATGTTCGCGTGATTGATAAAACTGAGCGCGCGGATGATTGTCTTCCGCTCCCGCAATAACTCTGGTCTGAATTCAAACTCAATATTTTCCGCCCGCGCACGCAGCAGATCAGCGTCCAGAGCAGGGCCGTTGGCCACCTTCGGCATCAAAGCTTCAGCAAAACGCACGCCCCATTTGCTGTCTTCATATTCAGCCATAGCGGCCAAGGTGTAGCCGCGCGTGTCTGCCGCATAGTCATAAGCGCCGTCATTCACAGCGGTCCAGTTGAGAAACTGCAGATGGCTGTCACTGCCCACGCTGTTCACATCAAAGTAATCGGCCACGCTCATCTTGCCAAACCGCAGCTCAAGCCGACGCCTAGGGAGCCTGGTGAAAAGCGCGGTAGGCGTGCGCTCGTTATCTTCTTCTTTTTCGTTCTTGGCCTTTTTACCGAGATCAAAGACCTGATGAATCATCACGCGCGCTATATACGGCTTGGAACCCAGCGCTGGATTTCGGACGACATCCACGTTGGTGAAGCCAGCCATGCCCAGCGCATTGCTTAGCCCCTTACCACCGGCGCTTTCCAGATCAAAAAGCACCTCGGTGTGCTTTGTTAATTCATAGCCGGTATACAAAGTCAGCACGCGTGAGGTTGCGTGTTCATGCTGCGCAGAAAGACTATTGGGGCCGGAATAGAGCGCATGAAAATCAGGATGCGCCTGGAACACCACATTCACCTGGCCAGATATCCACCAGCGTGCGCTCTCAGAATGCGGGAAAACCGTTGTGGCAGGCTTCGGCTCTTCATCGGAGGCGGCATCCTGCGCGCGGCCTTCAACTGGAAGCAACAAGCAAAGCGCAGCCAGCGCTGCACACCTTAGCAACAACAGCAACACCGAGAATGGACGCGTGATCGGCAACGTTTGAATTTAGCAGAGCCGTTGCCGTTCCCGGCATAAAGATTTCATGAATGCCTGCGATAAAACCTGAGCTTAGTAAATAGTCCGTGATTGCATAAAGCTTTGCAGGATCAGCACAGCCGCCATCCGGTCCACGGCCTGAACGCGTTTCTGTGTGCTTACCTCGGCATCGCGCAGCAGGCGATTGGCCTCTGCAGAAGTCAATCGCTCATCCCACAAATGGACGGGAAGCTGAAAACGCTGCCGCAGCTCTTCCGCAAATTCAGCCACTTTTTGCGACTGTGTGCCTTCCTGTCCGCTCATGCGCAGCGGGTTGCCCAGCACAATTTCCCTGATCTCATATTCGCGGATAATCCGCTCCAGCCGGCCAAAGTCCGCGCGCTTGTTCTTGCGCTGCAGCGTCTCAATGCCCTGGGCCGTGATGCCCAGCGGGTCAGTCACGGCCAGCCCCATGCGGCGGGTGCCGTGATCAATGGCCAGAATGCGTCCTGAAAGTTCCATGCGCCGATTATACGAGGAACGGCATCTCACCTTATATATGGGCACAAATCGCATCATGCCTCCCACGCTTGAGCAACTCACGCCGGAAGAGGCGCCAGACAGCCAGCTCGCTGAAAAAGAGCAGGAACAAAAAGAAGCGCGCAAGCTCAACGCCACGCTGCGCGCCGGCGCCATTGCGCAGATTATCGTTGGCGCGACAGTGGTTCTGGCTATTTGCTACGTGGCCAAGCTGGTGCTGATCACGCTGCTCGTCTCAATTCTGCTGGCGTTCATGCTCGATCCGCTGGTGAGCCTGCTGGAAAGGATTCGCATACCGCGCTCAGCGGGATCATTTTTCGCTGTGCTCATACTGCTGGCCGCAATGTACGGCGGCAGCTATTTTCTTTATGCGCGCGCCGTAAGCTTTGCGCATGAGCTGCCTAAATATTCTGACAAGATTCGCGGAGTCTTTGCGCACGTGCGCCAGCAGACCAATGAATTTGAGAAAACTTCGCAGCAGATGTTCCCCGATGAGAAAAACGGCAAGAAGCCCATGTCTGTGCTGGTGGAAAATCACAGCGGTCCGGTCACGGAAAATCTTGGCGCAGTAACGGAAGTGGTGCTCACGCTAGTATTCATTCCGTTTCTAATTTATTTCATGCTGAGCTGGCAGGAGCACGCGCGCACCAAGTCCGTACAGCTCTTCAGCCCGGAAAATCGCACCACCGCGTACGTAACGCTGGGCCGCATCTCCACCATGATGAAAAGCTTTATCGCCGGCAACTTCGCCATCGGCCTCTTTATGAGCCTCTGTAGCATGGCAGTCTTCGGCTTTCTCGGACTTCCCTATTTCTATTTTCTCGGCTTCATCAGCGGATTCCTGAGCCTCATGCCTTACCTAGGCATTCCGCTGGCCATGCTGCCACCGCTGGCCGCGGGCATGGGCGTTGTCGGCGATACCGGATTCATCATTATCGCCGGCACTGTGCTCGGTCTTCATCTGCTGGCCATGAACGTGCTCTATCCCAAGGTGCTGGGCAGCCGCCTGCAACTGAACCCGCTGGTCGTGACCATCTCATTGCTGATCTGGGGATTCATCTGGGGAGCCATGGGACTGGTTCTGGCTGTCCCGATCATGGCCGCCATCAAAATTGTCTGCGACCACATGCCTTCCCTGCGTCCGATTGGTGCGTGGATGGGCGAGTAGATTTTTGTGCAATCCCGAAGCGGAGGGAGGGAGCCCTATCGCTGGAAGTGCTGCTCAAGGATCAGATCAATCGCAAAGGTGGATAAATTTGACTCTGCCCTGCGTCCAATTTGCAAATGCGGGTAAACCCTGAAGCCAGAAGCAGTTAACATCATCACAATTCAGTACGCAAAATGCCACTTTAGTTATGGCAAAATGTCAACAAACTGGATTACAATATATTTCATCGGTAAGGCTTACGACCATGGAATTAAACACAGCTAAAAATCCGGGAGATCGCCTCTTCTTTCGCGCTATAGCGGAGAGATTGGGCGTAAATAGCTCATTGAAATCCGAGGATGATCTGGTGCTGTTGGTAGAAGGGCGCCTTCCCGTTGCCGCCATCGCCAACCTTACGCAGCATGGCATTCTGGAAAAAGAGATTTATTCCGTGATTATGCCCCGCCGCACCCTCCAACATCGCCGGACCCGGAAAGAAAAGCTGAGCCGTGAAGAATCTGACCGCGCCGTGCGCCTGGCCAGGCTGGCTGCTCTTACAGAAAAAGTTTTTGGCGATTTTGAGGAAGGCATGTACTGGCTACGCACCACCAAGAAACGCTTTAACAATCGCGCGCCCATCGCCATGATGGAAACAGAGGCAGGCAGCCGCCTGGTGGAAGAAGCCTTGTACCAGATAGATGAAGGCATGGCTGTATAAGTGATCTTCTGGCGAATCAGCAATCATATAGATTTGCTGGGGGCTGGCGGCCTTAAAGCCTCTGCACGATGGCACACAAAAGGCCACAGAGTTGTTTATCTCTCATCCAGTCCGTCCTCTTCCTTGCTGGAAATTCTCGTCCGCCTTGAAATAGAAGAAGGCCATCTGCCTCGGTTTTATAAGCTCCTGGAAATTGAAGCGCCAGATGACATTGGCCTTGAAAAGATAGAAGCGTGGGCAAAGCTGCCCAAAGGCTGGACAAAAAAGCTATCGCTTACACGAAAACTTGGCGATGAGTGGCTGGAACGTAATTCTGCCGCGCTGCTGCAAGTGCCATCCGCGCTGCTTCCACACACTAGCAATTTTCTTTTGAATCCGATGCACGTGGATGCCGCGAAGCTGAAAGTCCTCTCTGTCTCACGGCAGGGCTTGGATCGCAGGCTATTGAAGTAGTTTTTGAAAATCCTTGGCCCTGAGCTAGCTGAAGGGGAGGGATCCTATAGCTACGAGTGCTCATCAGGAATTTGCTTATTACCAAAATTGGATAACCGAAATCCTGATCCGTTTCAATCCGTGTTCATCCGTGGTATGCCTTTGATTTTGCGCATGGGCTGATTGCTAACTACTGATTGCTGACTGCTTCTTCCGCTTTCAGCCTGCACCGCTCCAGCGTCTCCTGCATTTGCTGATGCAGCGCGGACATCTGCGCCTCAGTCGCATCTGCCGGAACATAGATTGGACTGCTAGCGTAGATCACTGCGCGAGAAAATGGTTTGGGAATAATCATCTGGTCCCAGGAATTCAGGATCCACGCCCGCTCCACCGCCACATAAAAACAATTAATAGGCGCGCCGGTTTTCTTGGCCAGCAAAACCGCTCCGGGCTTGGCGACGTAACGCGGACCTCGCGGGCCATCAATGGTAAACACCGCCGAGTGACCGCTCTCCAGCTGCTGGCGCATGCCGATCAGCGCTCCTACGGCTCCGCGCGAGCTTGATCCGCGCACCGCAATGAAACCCAGCTTCTGAATGATGCGCGCGATATATTCGCCGTCAAAGCTTCGGCTGGTCATCACGGCCAGCCCCTGATTGCGAAAACGATACGTTGCAGGCAGCACCGCACGATGCCAGAAGCACCAGATAGTGCCGGGTGCGGCCACAGCGTTCTCGTCGGCCAGACAGCCCGGCTCAGCAATGAATTTGTAGCGCAGCGTCGCGCCAACCACGCGGATGAATAAGTATCCAGCCCAGGAAATAAGCCAGAGCTTGAGTCGGTCACCGAAAGAAAAAGAGCGAAAGCTGGAAGCGCTCTCGCTCTTGATTTCGGCCTGGGCAGTATCGCTCACGCCTCTGATTGTATAAGAGCCTTATCTGCGCTATCTGCGTAAATCAGCGGCAAA
The DNA here is from genome assembly GCA_036502105.1 of Candidatus Angelobacter sp. Taxonomy (GTDB): domain Bacteria; phylum Acidobacteriota; class Terriglobia; order Terriglobales; family Acidobacteriaceae; genus Angelobacter. The sequence continues at coordinate 18,237 of DASXZE010000421.1, forward strand.
CGGTTCTCTTATGCGTACTTGATCCACTTCAAAATTTCCGGCAGGTTCGGCTTCTTGCCATACATCAGGATGCCCACGCGATAAATACGCCCGCAGAGCCAGACCATGCCATAGATAGTCGCCACCAGGAGCGCAATGGAAAGAGCAATCTCCCACGGCGGCGGTGTCTGCATGGCGATGCGGCTGAACATGACCAGCGGCGCAGTGAACGGAAACAGCGACCCAAAGACGGCGATGGGCGAATTCGGATGTTGAAAAATATTGACGATGAAAATCACGGAAAGAATCATCGGCATCATCACCAGGAATTGCATCTGCTGCGCTTCCTGCTCTGAGTTCACCATGGCACCCACGGCCGCGCAGAGTGCGCTGTACAAAACATAGCCCAGCAGGAAAAATGCGACAAAATAACCCAGCAACGCAGGAGCAAAAGAAATTTTTATGCCGCCGACTGCCGCTGCTGCTGCGCCGCCATAAACCGTGGCTGCTGCCGCCCATATTCCTACCTGTGTAAGGCCTACGGCGCCTACGCCCAGAATTTTTCCTGCCATCATCTCTTTTGCACTGGCAGTAGAAAGCATTACTTCCATGATGCGGGAAGTTTTTTCTTCCAGAATCGAGCGCATTACATTGATGCCGTAAAGCAAAACGGTCATATACATCACCATGACCAGAACCAGGGTTGCGATAAAAGTTACCTGCGGATCAGGCGCGCCTTTGCCTAGAGGGCTCTGCGGCTGTATGTCCACAGGCTGCAGCGCAGTGTCAATATCGCCTTCCTTCAAGCCTTTGCTCTTCAGGGCCTGGCGAACCAGCGCATCACTCACCGTTTCACTCAGCGTGTGATTGTCCATAAAACTGGAGGTGTCGCGCGTGACAAAATCAATCTTTCTGGCCGCGATTGCCTCTGGCGTGGCCCACAGAAAGGCGTCCAGCTGCTTCTGCTTCACTTTTTCCGTGAGAGCGTCCCGTTCCGCCTGCGTGGCATTGGTGCTTACTTCAACCTTATAGTGTGTGGGCGCCGCGTTTTTTCTCTTCTCCGCGGTGGCGTCAGGGTTTTTGCCAGGTTTCTCCTGCTCCTGCTCAATGCTGCTGCGGATCAACTCTGCTGTCTCTCGGTCCTGGGCCACCACGATCATGCTCTTGGTTTCGTTGGCTCCGCGATTCGCCATCAAGGTGGGCACCACGGCGACGCCGTATATCAATAGCGGAATGAAGAACGTCATGATCACAAAAGACCGCGAGCGCACCCGCTCCAGGTATTCGCGCTTGGCGATAACAAAAATATTATGCATTCGCTTCACCTACCGTGTTGATAAAAATTTCTTCCAGTGACGGTTCCATCAGCTCAAACCTGTTGATGCGTGCGTGTTGCACGGCCTGGCGCAGTACCTCCTGCGCGTCCGCGCCCGGCGCCAGCTTCACTTCAATATGGTTCCCATAATTATTGAAGGCACTCACCAGCGGAGACTTCTCCAGAAAGTCGCAATTGCCTTCATACTCAATCTGCACATTGCTCTTGCCGTAACCGGCCTTGATACTTTTCAGCTCGCCCTGCAGGACCGCCGTGCCCTTATTGATAAGGCAAATGCTGTCACACAGCTTCTCCACCTGGTCCATACGATGGGTGGAAAACAGAATGGTCTTGCCCTGCTTCTTCAGGTCCAGCATCACGTCTTTGAGCAGCGTGGCATTCACGGGATCCAGCCCGAAAAACGGCTCGTCCATGATGATGAAATCAGGATCATGAATCAGCGCGGCAATAAACTGGATTTTCTGCTGCATGCCCTTGGAAAGCTCTTCCACTTTCTTTTGCACCCACGCATCAATCTCCAGCCGTTTGGTCCATGTCAGGGCCGCCTGCCGGGCAGCGCCGCTGGTCATGCCATGCAGTTCGCCCAGAAAAATGAGCTGGTCAAGAATTTTCATCTTCTTATACAGCCCGCGCTCTTCTGGCAGATAGCCCACCTTGTGCAGACTCTTGCGTTCAAAGGGCTTGCCAAAAAGATTGATCTGGCCGGAGTCCGGCACGGTAATGCCGATCATCATGCGGATAGTGCTGGTCTTGCCCGCCCCGTTTGGCCCCAGCAATCCGAAAACGCCGCCCTGCTCGATATTGAATGAGACGTTATTGACGGCCACAAACTTGTCATACGATTTACGAACTTGATTGAGTTCAATAGTCAGCATGTAGAGAGATTCCTGCCTCAGGATGTTATACGCAGAAGAGCGCCTTAAAGTTACACGATTTCCAGATGCTGGTCGATCCAGCCGCGGACTTTCAGCCGGCGCTCATCAGTAGAGTCAAAGCGCAGGCCGTAGATTTTGTCGCTCTCGCGGTACCAGCAGATAAAAGCCCGCAGGTTCAACTTACCCAGCCCGGGCAGTGTCAGGCTAAGACGAATGGGATCTGACTTGGGCAGCTGCGTCATGCAGCGGACAGATATGCCCCCGGAACTGACTTCCACAGTGGTTACCGGCGCGGGAATGCGGTTGCCCGTGTCAATCTCTGCCTGAGAGACAATCGGTATGCGCACATAGCGCCGCAGTTCATGGATCACCAGCAAATGCGTGGCCCGGACAATCTTTAATACGCTCTGCCGGTCCAGTGGTTCGTCCAGCACGGCGTTGATGCCGTAAGTGGAAAAGCGCAGCGCTTCCTGGGTGTTCCGGGCAATTCCATAAACCACCAGCCGCCGGTTCGACGCCGAGTTGCGCGCAGCTTTTAAAATCTTGTCGGCATCAGGGTCATACAGGCGAAGTACGCAGGCTTCAAACTTCTGCTTATTGAAGAGCTCTACCGGATCGCCCTCAACCGGAATCACGCAGATGCCAAATTGCCGGAAACAGTCGTTGAGAAACGTGTTGCAGCCCGAATCAATATGGATACTGGCGATCCTGGCCGTGATCTTGCCCGAGATGGCTGCAACGGTTGTGCTGCTCATATCTCCCTGAATTTCAAACTGTATCTGCCTTCGGTCTTGCGTTAAAAGATGATTTATCTGGTAGCAGAAACTTCTTTTTTAACACCTGCTGAAGCTACTTTATTCCGGCCTAATTGCTTGGCCTGATACAGCGCGCTGTCAGCAGCGGCCACAACTTCATCGCGGGTGATTCCATGCGCCGGATAATCGGCCACGCCAAGGCTGATCGTCACCGGACGCGGCACGCCGGGAAAGAAATGCGTTTCCACCTGGCGGCGCAGCTTCTCGGCCACGCGCATGGCGCTTTCTCCCGTGGTTTCCGGCACAACAATCGCGAATTCATCACCGCCATAGCGGCAAACCATGTCCATTTTGCGCAGCTGCTGCTTCAGAATGGACGACACTGAACGCAGCATTTCATCACCGAGCAGATGGCCAAACTCGTCATTCATCTTCTTGAAGTGGTCAATGTCCACCATGATCACTGACATCCGGCCCTGGAATCTGCCGGCGCGCTCCAACTCTTCCACAATACGCATTTCAAAAAAGCGCCGGTTGTGAATGCCCGTAAGGCCGTCAACATAAGCCAGCTGCTTCATGCGGTCAAAGTTGTGCGCGTTCTGGATTGCCGCCGCGCAAATGTCCGCCACTGACTCCAGCGGCTGCACATCGTCCAGATCAAAAGCATCGCGGCTGGCGCTGTCCAGGGCCAGCACGCCCAGCTTTTCTCCAAAGATAATCAGCGGCACGCACATTTCAGATTGCGTTTCCGCAAAGCCGGAAATGTAGCCTTCCACGTTGTTCGCGTCATTTTCTATCACGCTTCTGCCGGAACTCAACGCACGCGCAGCCAGGCCGGTGCCGGGAGTCAAAATGGATCCCATGGCAAGGTTCGGCGTAAGCCTGCCTTCATGCGCACGGACGCGCAGGGTATCACCTTCCGCCAGCAGTACTGCGGCGTGGTCGATGCCAAATAATTCCATCAGCAGGCGGCAAACCACGGTCAGCAGTTCGTCCAGATCAAGCACGCGCGTGGTCTTCTTGGCCACGGCGTTAATGGCCTCAAGCTGTTTGGTCCTGCGCCGCTCTGTGCTATACAAACGCGCATGCTCCAGCGCCATGGAGGCCTGCGTGGAAAACAATGTAAGAAGATCGATCTTCTCCGTGTCAAAGTAATCGATCTGGTCGCTTTGGAAATCCAGTACGCCCACCACGTCGTCACGCACCAGCAGCGGAATCGCCACCTCTGACATGGTTTCATCCACTTTGCGCAGATAACGCGGGTCCTTGGTGACATCTGGCGCATACACCGGCCGTTTGAGTTGCGCCGCGGCCCAGGTCAGGCCCATGCCTTTGGGAATTTTGTAGCCAATTTCAAGATTGCTCCGGCCCAGATGAGCGCGTACATGCAGCTCCTGGGAGGATTTGTCCATGAGAAGTACAGCGCCATTCTGCAGCTGAAAAAAGTCGCGGATGATCGTGAGGATGCGGTTCAGCACCTCGTCCAGGTCAAACGTAGAAAGAATCGCCTGACTGGCGTCATACAAAATAGCGATCTTTTGCATCGATTCAAGCAAACGAATCCATCTCCATGGACCTCTGGACACGCTGCTCCCGGCGAGATGTACTGCAAACTGACTTCTTACTTGCCGGAGGGGGTGTGAGCACGTACCTGGTTACTTCAAAGATAAGAGATTTTATAGCGAAATGCCCTGGCAGTGAAAGGTGATTTTAGTCACTACCTTGTAAATCTTTCGTTTTGTGTACAGAAAAAGTCATATCAGAACGCGAAAACAGACGGAAAAACAGTACAAAAGAACGCGAACATCCAAAGGTACATGTCCGTACGAGTCTGAAGGCATTTTTGGATTTTCTGAGCACCTGAATAGTGAATTGAACCCGCGATTCGTATCAAAGTTTTCTAGGGCTAGGTGTAAAAAATGGGGCGTTTGAAGATCAGCGCTCCTAATCCCGGACATATTGAAGTCCCGGCGTTTCCGCAGATAGATCAGCCTTTAGCGGTTCCGACCGCTTTGGAAGATCACCGTTTCAGCAGATCAATAGGCTCACGGATGTCGCTGACGCGGAAGTATTTGGCCAGCTCTGGATGCTTTCGGGCTACCTCTTGATACATGGCATAGGCCACGTTGCGATAAGAAAAGTGTCCGGCTGGGCCGCTGCGCAGCTCAGAAATGTAAAGCGCTTCAGCAAAATCCATTTTAAAAAGCGTGCGTTTGCGGTACGCCATGGGCAATAAATAAAGGTCGGTGTGCAGGCTGTTGGCGCCAGCTTTTTCGCAGGCTTGCTCAACCTTTTGCATGGCAGCAGTGTAGCGCGGCTCGAGTCCGGCGGTTACGACATCCGGCGGCGTGTCATAGCCATGGACGCGGGTAAAGCCCTGTTCAATCTGTGTGCAGCGGCGGTGGCGATGCATGTCGCGGAAGCCGCCCACGTCCATCAGGATGTCAAACTTAAACTGCTGGCCCGCGTGCAGGCCGCGGAGCAATTCGTCATGCGGGCCGCGATGGCGCAAACCCAGATCAACAATTTCATTTCTTTGTGCGGCGGTAAGCGACTGCACCCGCTCGGTGACCTGCCGGTAGGAGTGATGGCATGCCGAGTAAATCAGCGTAGCGGCAATCTCCACTTCCAGCGGGCCGTCTTCCACCAGATCAACCAGCGGCGCAGCATGGATGGGCACGCCGTGGATCAATTCTTTTGCCGCGTGTTCTAACTCCGTGCGCGTACGGCTCTCATATTCATTGGCGTTGGCGTACTTCACCAGCGTGGGCGCTACTTTTGTGGGACGCAGCAATTGCTGCTCAGCTTTTGCGCCCAGCTCTGGATTCGCCGCCTTGATCTCTTCCACCAGCGCGCGCAATGACTCTGACTGCACATTGTACGCAGCATCGCGTGCGGCATCTTTTAATAACGCGCCCAGATGCCGCACTTCGGCATACGGGCTGGCCAGCAGACGCGAAATCTGCTGCTCCAGCGTGCGCGCGTTTACGATCTGCCCGAGTGATGTGTTGGTCGCCAGCGGAAGCAGATAGCGGGAATTATCAAAGGCCCGCGCGCGCAGCGTGCGCGTGTATTGGTCGTCGGCCATACCCTCTGGCTGTGGCACCTGCGCGGTGTAATAGCGCAGCATCTCCTGCGTGAAAGCTTCATACTCGGCAAAGAGAAAATCAACGGTGCCGCAGTAGTCGGCTCTGAGCGCTGCGTTGTTGCCAAAGTCAGGGATGAAATATCCGCTCTTCTTAAAATTCTGGTAGCGGGTGGAGCGCTCCTGCCCGTCCCAACGTTGCTCATCCACCAGCACGATCGCCGCAAGAATCGAGAGCTTCTCAATGGCAAACGCCAGATGCGCCAGGTCGGCAATGGAGCGGTGTCCATATTGAAAATAAAAGGTGTTGAGAAACTGCTCGGCTTTTTGCTCGCTGATCTCCTTGAGCGACTCTTTCATCGACAATGCAGAGCGCGAATACTTGGCCATGGCATAGGCCTGCACCTCTGGCTCAACGCCGTGCACGGCAAATACATTGACCTGCGGACCGGAGCTGGCCCCGTTCTTTTCCGTTGCTGCTGGCTTGGAGGTTGTGGAATCAGGCATGGGCGCTTTGATTCTATTCCATTTATCTGCGCGCCTGAATTGCATTTTTGCTTGTTTTGGCGTGGATTTTTTAACGTAATCAGAAATCTGAGTTCCTGCGGCCTTATCCACAGGCCGCGCCCTTTCTCAGTCACCTTGCTGGGTGATAAAATTAATAAAATCCACACCTCGGAGTTCCGATGCATGCAATCCTTGCGCTGGAAGATGGGCGTATCTTCAAAGGCTTAGGCCATGGCGCGAAAGGCGAATGCTACGGAGAAGTAGTTTTCAATACTTCCATTACCGGTTACCAGGAAATTTTCACCGATCCTTCTTATGCGGGGCAGATTGTTGTGCTTACCAATCCGCAGATCGGGAATTACGGCACCAATCCTGACGACAATGAAGCCACGCATCCTTATATAGAAGGGCTGGTCGTGCGTGAGTTCTCGCCCATCAGTTCCAACTGGCGCTCCCATCAGGTGACCGACGAGTATCTGGAAAAATTCAAGATTCCCGTCATCGCCGATATCGACACGCGCGCCCTGGTGCGGCACCTGCGCACCCACGGCGTAATGCGCGGCGTGATCTCTTCGATTGAAACTGATCCGGAAAAACTGATTGCCAAGGCCCGCGCCATTCCGCGTATGGACGGCACAGACCTGGCTAAGGTCGTTACGACGAAGCAGCGCTACCAGTGGGATACCGGTTCGCGCTCGCATGAGCCAACAGAAATTGTGGGCGTAAAAGATCTGCCGCCCAGCAAGCATGTGGTGGCGTACGACTTCGGCATCAAGCAAAACATTTTGCGCATGTTGGTTGACCAGGGCTGCCGCGTTACTGTGGTTCCGGCCATGACCAGCGCGGAAGATGTACTGTCGCTGAATCCTGACGGCGTGTTTCTCTCGAACGGCCCGGGCGATCCAGAGCCATGCACGTATGCCGCAGATAATATTCGACGACTCATGGGCAAGACCCCGATCTTCGGCATATGCCTTGGCCATCAGTTAGTCGGACTGGCGTTAGGCGGTAAGACCTACAAACTCAAGTTCGGACACCATGGCGGCAACCATCCGGTAAAGCAGTTGGAGACCGGCAAGATTGAGATTACGGCGCACAACCACAACTTCGCCGTCGATCCGGATTCGCTCAAGGAATCCGAGGTCATGAAGACGCACATTGACCTGAATGACAACACGCTCGAAGGCCTACGCCATCGCTCGCTGCCGCTCTTCACCGTGCAATATCACCCGGAAGCCGCGCCCGGCCCGCACGACTCACATTACCTCTTTAAAGATTTTATGGGGTTGATGGAGGAGTGGAAAAAATGAGGATGCAGCACGGACATAAAAGAAGGGAGTCTAGTTGTATGTTTCTCGAAACTCCCCATTTTACGCGTCATGGCGTGCTTGTAATCCTGTTCGTCTCATTGCTTTGCTCAAGCTCTCTTGCATGTAGCTCACTTACCCTGAGCGCAAAGATGCCCACATCTTTTGTGATTCAAGTTTCAGACTTCCGCGGTCACCCGCTAAAAAGCACTGAACTTCAGTTAATGCAAGGTACTACAGTGGTTAATAGCTTTGTAACCGACGGTGAAGGATACATTTCCGTTAAGGGACTGCCTCCGGGCAAATACACACTCAACAGAACTGACCTGAAGTATCCGCTTCTTGCGGTCAATCTGGACGTAATAGATAGTAATGAGGCTCATAAAACCCCGCTGATCTTGAACTGGCCGCGCCAGCACGTCTATACAAGGAGTTTAGCCGGCGCATTGCACTTTTTTAAAACTGAAACAGAGGCCGCCAAGCCGGTTCAACAAGGTGACCCGCCCTGGATAGAGACTGCGAAAATAATTAAGGGAGCCGTTGCCGGAGTGCATTTGGAACTTTTTCAGTCCGGAACAGCAAAAAAAGTAGCTGAAACAACAACCGCTGAAAATGGAGATTTCGATTTCCAGTTTTCCAAGCCGGGTTTATACGAGATGCGATTTCGTTTCGACAATGAAGATCGGTCAAAAATATTGGAGTTGGACACCGATTCCACATCTCAGTCCAATCTGGATCTCTGGGTGAATAGCGGCGGATTCGTTGCAAATGGATTTATAAACGTGATGAGAGGTTGCGATTAACTCCGTTCGAATCCGGCTAGATGGAATAAAGCAAGTCAATACAGCAGGTCGAAAATCTCGAAATAAGTTTTTAATCGTTTCTTTCAAAGCAGAGGTATAGAAAAGCTGAATGCCCCGCCGCAATGACATTGCGAAAGTTCTGATTATCGGCTCCGGGCCGATCGTGATTGGCCAGTCGGCGGAGTTTGATTACTCCGGCACGCAGGCTTGCAAGGCGCTCAAAGCTGAAGGCTATGAGGTGGTGCTGGCGAACTCCAACCCGGCCACCATCATGACGGATCCGGAGATGGCGGACCGCACCTACATTGAGCCGCTGACCAAAACCTATCTGGAAGAAATCATCCGCCAGGAAACGGAGATGCTCAAGGCAGATGGCAAGGGCGGCAAGTTTGCCCTGCTGCCCACCGTCGGCGGACAGACCGCGCTCAACCTGGCCGTGGAACTGGCTGACTCAGGCATTCTGGATAAATACGGCGTTGAGTTGATTGGCGCGCAGCTTCGCGCCATCAAAATGGCGGAAGACCGCCTGCTCTTTAAAGATGCCATGCACCGCATCGGGCTCGACGTGCCCAAATCAGCGCTGGTCAACAACCTGAAAGACGGTCTCGACTTCGCCGGCAAGATCGGCTTTCCACTCATCATCCGGCCATCATTCACCCTGGGTGGCAGCGGCGGCGGCATTGCTTACAATCGCGAAGAAATGCTCGACATCCTCGCGCGCGGCCTTGATCTCTCGCCGGTGCATGAAGTGCTGATTGAAGAATCCGTTCTGGGCTGGAAGGAATACGAGCTTGAGGTAATGCGCGACCTGGCGGACAACGTAATTATTGTCTGCTCGATTGAAAACTTTGATCCCATGGGCGTGCACACCGGCGATTCCATCACCGTCGCGCCGGCGCAGACGCTGACTGATCGCGAATATCAGCATATGCGCGATGCGTCGATCAAAGTGATCCGCGAAATTGGCGTGGAAACCGGCGGATCGAATATTCAGTACGGCGTGAATCCCGCGAACGGGCGCATGGTGGTGATTGAAATGAATCCGCGCGTCTCGCGTTCTTCGGCGCTGGCGTCAAAAGCCACGGGTTTTCCGATTGCTAAAATTGCCGCGCGGCTGGCCGTGGGTTATACGCTCGACGAAATCTCCAACGACATCACAAAAAAGACTCCTGCCTGCTTTGAGCCGACGATTGATTACGTTGTCGTCAAGATTCCCAAGTGGCAGTTTGAAAAATTTCCCGGCACTGACGAAGGCCTGGGGCCGCAGATGAAATCCGTGGGCGAAGCCATGGCCATTGGACGCACCTTTAAAGAAGCGCTGATGAAGGGCATACGCTCGCTGGAGACTGGCAAGAAAGTTGGCACGGAAAAAATTGAGCCGCGCATTCTCACGCAGCGGCTGGTTACGCCGCATCCTGAGCGACTGATGTACATTCGCTACGCGCTGCACCAGGGCATGACCGTAAAGGAGCTACACAAGATGACCAGCATTGATCCATGGTTCCTCTACCAGCTCAAAGAAATTACGGCCATGGAAATTGAGCTGCTCAAGCAGCCCTCAGACTCGTCAACCAAAGACATAATGCACAACGCCGAGCGGCTGGGCATTGAGATCACGGCGCAGGAAGCCGGGCAGTTGAACAAGACGCCGGCAACGTTATCAAGAGAAACGCTGCGCCAAGCCAAGCGGATGGGCATCTCAGACGAGCGCATTGCGCTCAGCACCAACACCACCGTGGACGCAGTGCGCCAATTGCGAGAAGAGCTGGGCATTCGTCCGGTGTACAAACTGGTGGACACCTGCGCCGCCGAATTTGAAAGCTACACGCCCTACTTCTACTCCACCTACGAAGAAGAAGACGAAGCTCCACCGACGGCGAAAAAGAAGATCATGATTCTGGGCAGCGGACCGAACCGCATTGGCCAGGGCATTGAGTTTGATTATTGCTGCTGCCACGCCGCGTTTGCGCTGCATGACGATGGTTACGAAACCATCATGGTCAATTGCAATCCGGAAACGGTTTCAACCGACTATGACACCAGTGACCGCCTCTACTTTGAGCCGCTCACCTTTGAAGACGTGCTTTCGGTTTATCAGCATGAGACGCAGAGCGGCGCTCCGGTCGGAGTGATCGTCCAATTTGGCGGACAGACTCCGCTGAACCTGGCGCTGCCGCTGCGCGAAGCCGGCGTAACAATTATCGGAACATCGCCTGAATCCATCGACCTGGCAGAAGACCGCAAGCGTTTCGGCAAGCTGCTGGAAGAGCTCGATATCCCGCAGCCTCCCGGCGCGATTGCCACCAGCGTGGAAGAAGCCGTGGCCGGTGCGCGCAAAGCCGGATACCCGGTCCTGGTACGCCCTTCCTACGTATTGGGCGGACGCGCGATGGTGATTGCTTACGACGACGAGAGCGTTGTCCGCTACATGAAAGAGGCAGTCGAGTATTCGCAGCAGCGGCCGGTGCTGGTGGACCATTTTCTGGAAGACGCGGTTGAAGTGGACGTGGACGCACTCTCTGACGGCGAAGACGTGGTAATCGGCGGAATCATGCAGCATATTGAAGAAGCCGGAATACACTCCGGCGACTCTTCCTGCGTGCTGCCTTCTGTGAGCCTGCGCCAACCTGTGCTGGCTATGATCCGTGAATACACATTCAAGCTGGCCCGCGCGCTAAAAGTCATTGGGCTCATGAATATTCAGTTCGCTATCCAGAATGAAAAAGTTTTTGTGATTGAAGTCAACCCGCGCGCCTCACGGACGGTGCCGTATGTGTCCAAGGCCACCGGCGTGCCGCTGGCCAAGATTGCCGCCCGGCTGATGACCGGCCGCAAGCTGCGTGAATTTCTGCCCGCAAATGTTGACAAGAAAACGGACCTGGCCACCGGCGCTGGATACTTTGTGAAATCGCCGGTCTTCCCCTGGAACAAGTTCCCCGGCGTGGATACGGTCCTTGGCCCGGAGATGAAATCGACCGGCGAAGTCATGGGCTCAGCCGATACTTTCGGCGAAGCCTTCGCCAAGGCGCAGCTTTCCGCCGGACAGGCACTGCCAATCAAAGGCACGGTCTTTATCAGCGTGATTGATCGCTATAAGCAAGAATCCATCGAACTGGCCAAGCACTTTGTTGAGCTAGGCTTCAGCCTGGTAGCTACACACGGTACCGCTGACCGTCTGGAAAAAGCCGGACTCACCGTGGACCGCGTGTACAAAGTAAAAGAAGGGCGTCCGAATGTGGTGGATTTGATCAAAGGCCAACTCGTCCAACTCATAGTGAACACGCCGCACGGCGCTGAACCGTGGTTCGATGAAAAAGCCATTCGCCGCGCCGCCGTTACCAATCGCATTCCAACCATTACCACAATGGCCGCGGCCTGGGCTGCTGCGGAAGGCATTGCCGCGTTGCAGCGCAATGAAGTGAATGTCCGCTCACTACAGCAATGGCATGGCGGGAAGAGCAACCTGCAGTCAGCTATCAATACCAAGTAAGCTGCGGCTGGCATAGTTCAGCCGCAGTTTCACTTCACTCTTAACTATTCTTTAACAACATCCAGCTTGCGAGCTACAGCAGAGCTGGATTAGCATACCTATCTACTGTTGTTGGGTGCCTAAAAGACCATTTAGTTTGGAGCACCATATGCTTATCATCCGCAGGCTGTCATTTCTATTTCTCTTCCTTAGCTTCACTGTTGCCGGCTTCTGCCAAAACGCACCTCAGATAGCGCCCGTACCTTCCGACTCACTTGAGCTGGTCACCGGAGCAACGCAGGTGCCGGGCACTCCCCAGGAACGTGCCTCTGTGCTGGAACTACTGGAGCGCGCCCGCCAGAATGGCGACCTGCATGCCCCCGGCAGCGCGGCTTTTACATTGAAAGTTAATTTCAGCGGTAGCGGCAATGTGCACTATACGGGATCGGGCGAGATGGAAGAAACATGGCTGTCTCCCTTCAATTTCCGCTGGAGCGCGCGACTGGGAAATTTTGAGCTTACGCGTATTTCTTCCGGACGGCAGATTTTTGACGACAAGCCCGTGGACTTCATTCCCATCCGCGTGCACATGCTGCGCGACGCCATTTTTTGGCCCATCAATTTTAACCAGGCGCACGCACTCATCCGGACCGCCACGGCACAATGGAAAGGCTCCGAGGTCACGTGCATTCTGACTTCAGGAGGCATGTCTGACCCAACGCCTACCCCGGGACGCCGCTGGGTAGAACGCGAGTATTGCATCGACACAAAGACCGGCCTGCTCCAGATACTGTCCGATGCGCCCGGCATTTACGTGCTCTTCGATTACAGGAATTCATTGCAATTCCATGGGCGGACGCTAGCCAGCAAGATTTCCATTGTGGAAGGCGGCAAGACTGTTTTGGAGGCACACCTTGGCAGCATTGCCGATGCTGACCAGAACAACACAAATCTGCTGACGCCCACTCCAGAGATGCGGGGCAACGCCGGGCCGATTCTTTCTGGCACCATGCGGTTTCCGCAGAACATCTCGGTTTCTTCCGGGGCTTCAGTGATTCAGCCGGTAATCATCCATGCCATTCTTGATAAAAATGGCAGAGTGCTGGATGCGGAACTAGTGGAAAGTTCAGATGAAGCATTCAGCCAGACGGCGCTGGCCCTGGTGAAACAGTCATCGTATGGGCAAGGCCAGGACGCACGTCTGCAGCGCGAAGCCTTCATCAACGTGAAGTTTTTTTCGCAGTAGCCACTTATCACTTGCGCATGAGGGCCCGAATGGGCTCATTGTCAGCATAGACCTGCCATACGGCGATCTTGCCATCTTTGATCTCGGCGCGCCATGCGGCGGGAGTCTTCCAGAAGTTTTCCTTGTTCGGTGGACCGCCATCTTTTGGATTCACAAATGTGCCTTGCGCTGAACCGAAGACGGCCACTGTATTTCCGTCGGCAAAAATCTCTGCATGCGAAATGGAATAGTCAGGCACCATCTTGAAATAGCCTTCCCACGCTGCGCGCAATTTGGCTGTGCCGTGGACGCGATTCCCGAGTGCATCGATGAACTCACCG
>DASXZE010000422.1:0-4746 GCA_036502105.1 Candidatus Angelobacter sp.
GCCTGCATGAGCCCATATTCAATGCCATTGTGGACCATTTTCACAAAATGGCCGGCTCCTGATGGACCGCAATAGATGTAGCCTTGCTCGGAAGTGCCGCCGAGTTTTTCCCGGCCCGGTGTGCGAGGAGTGTCGCCCATACCTGGCGCCAGCGTTTTGAAAATCGGGTCAAGGTGGTCAAAGGCTTGTTTGGGACCGCCAATCATCATGCAATAGCCGCGATCAATACCCCAGACGCCGCCGCTGGTGCCCACGTCCATGTAGTTTATGCCCTTGTCTTTGAGCTGCTGCGATCGCCGGATGTCGTCTTTGAAATAAGAATTACCGCCGTCAATAATAGTGTCGCCCTTTTCAAATTTCTGGGCCAGCGCATTGACGGTTTGCTCCGTAGGATCGCCGGCCGGGACCATGACCCACGCAGCGCGCGGCTTAGCCAGCTTGGAGATGAAATCATCCAGCGAGGTTGATCCCTTGGCGCCTTCGCCTGCCAGCGCATCCACATTCTTTGCGCTTAAATCAGTAACCACGCATTCGTGTCCCGCGCGCATCAACCGGCGCACCATATTGCCGCCCATGCGGCCCAGCCCTACCATGCCAAGTTGCATTCGTTCTCCTATTTCTATGTGTAATTCCGAGCGAAGCGAGTAATCCCTTTTAGCTGCGTCTCAATTTCAGAATCAACAACGAGCCTAGTTGGTTGAAATATTTCTCAACTCAAAACTGCATTGTTCACAATAGTGATCCCTTACCTTCGGTTCGGGATTTAAAGTGACAGCGCGCTCGCAACAGCCTGCTTCAACTTTTCCAGCCCGGCATTCACGTCCTTAGGCAGATGCACACGCAACGCGCGACGCTTACGGTCAGCCAGAACCTGAAAATCGCCGCGGGCCTGCGCTGCTTTGACTGTTCCGAAAGTATATTTCTGCTCGGGAACCTGAAGGTCATTGGCATCGTCACAGGTGATTTGCAAAAAAACACCTGTGTTCGGACCGCCTTTGTAAGCCTGTCCAGTGGAGTGGAGAAAGCGCGGACCAAAGCCCAGGCAAGTTGCCACGTGCTTCTTATCTCGTACCGCGTGCCGGATCAACTGAAGCTGCTCTTCATGCTGAGCGTTCATCTGTATATACCCGAGCAATCCAAGATAATCACCGGCGCTGAGTTGATTGAGATGCGCGCGAAGGAAGCCAGTCAATGAACGATCATTGCCCACCAGCTTCGCCAGGTTCGCGGCGTTGCGTTCATCTGTAAAGAGCTTGATGCCACCTTCTTCAAAGATCGGGGCTTCTTCAGGCAGCTTGCCGCTCTTCTCATAGGCCTCAGTCAGTTGGCGCGTTACGATCTTGCTGGCTTCAACGTCCGGCTGGTTGAAAGGATTGATCTGCAAAATCGAGCCGGCAACAGCCGTCGCAATCTCCCAACGGAAGAATTCCTGGCCAATGTCATAAATATCCGCGAGCTCGATTTCGATTACCGGATGGCCGGCTTTTCTCAGCGCATCCAGCTTTTGCTTCTGCGCGGTATCCGGTTCGCTGGCCAGCCGCAGATGCGCAAATACGCGATCATTGCCGTAAACTTCCGGCGCTCCCAGGGCTTCGCGATCAATGGGAATCAATCCTTTTCCGATTTTGCCGGTACTCTCAGCAATCAGCTGCTCCAGCCACGCGCCTACGTCGTGTATTCCTGGCGAAGTAACAATGGTGACTTTGTTTCTGCCAAGATTGCCCAGCGTGCCTAGAATCGCGCCCAAAACAGTGCCGGGATTCTGGTTTGCCGAAATTTCTGGCCCACAAGCCTCGACCATCTCTTCCGTGCGGTCCAGAAATTTGCGGACGTCGAGCCCCATCACTGCAGCTGGAACAATGCCAAAGTTGGAGAGAGCAGAGTAGCGTCCACCAATGCTGGCCAGCCCAAAGAAGATTTTGCGGAAGTGATCACGCTCGGCCACCTGTTGCATCTTGGAGCCGGGATCGGTAATGGCGATGAAGTGCTCTCCAACTTGTTCTTTGCCAGCAACTTTCTGGACTTCATCAAAAAAGTATTGCTTAAAAATGTTTGGTTCCAGGGTGCTGCCGGATTTGCTGGCTACGATGCAAAGCGTATGCGCCAGATCAACTTGGCCCTGGATCGCTTTTATCTGTGCGGGATCGGTGGAATCAAGAACGTGCAGCTCCGGATGCCCCTTCTGCTTACCGAAAGTGATCTTAAAGACCTCAGGACACAGACTGGAGCCACCCATGCCGAGCAGCAGCGCGTGGGTGAAGCCGCCCTTTACGGCATCAGCCGCGAGATCAGCAAATTGCTTTACCTGCGCCAGCTGTTCTTCCACAACCCGCAGCCAGCCCAGCCATTTGCTTTCATCGTCAGCGGTCCAAAGTGAGGCGTCACCTTGCCACAGGCGGGACATTTTGTTGCCGGCCTGCCAATCTTTGAGTGTTGCCTCCACCGCTTGTGTGAGCGGAGCAGTAAAGCTCCACTGTGGAGTCTGGGGCATTGATGCTGGAACAATCGGTTTTGTGCTCACTGGGGGCTTTTCCTTTTTGCTAATTCCGTTGGTTATTTCTTTTGTGCGACGGCGGCCAGCAGCTTGTCAAAAGCCTCGTCAAAGAGTTTGATTGCTTCTTCTAAAAGCTGGTCGGTAATTTTCTTCATGGAGATTCCAGCCTTCTCCAGGTCAGCCATGGTTTTATCGGCTGCGGTTACGTCTGCGTCAAGAGTGCGGCGGCAAATTCCATGATCGCGGAATGCGTCCATGGTTGCCGGAGGAATGGTGTTCACTGTGTCCGGTCCAATCAACTCTTCAATGTAGAGCACGTCACGGAACTTTGGATTCTTGGTGCTGGTGCTGGCCCAGAGCAGACGCTGTACCTGCGCACCTTTGGCCGCCAGAGCTTTCCAGCGCGCACCAGCAATCATCTGTTGATAGCTGTGATATGCCTGCTTGGCATTGGCAATTGCCACTTTGCCGTGAAGGCTATTCAACAGGCTGGTTTCGTCGGCATTGGTCGCGGTCTTCAGCTTGGCATCAATGGTGGAGTCAATCAGGCTATCAATGCGGGAGACAAAGAAGCTGGCCACGCTGGCGATTCCGCTGAGATCTTTGCCGGCTTTTTGCGCAGCTTCCAGTCCATCCATGTAGGCTTCAGCAACTTTTATGTAAGCGCTCTGGGCAAAAAGCAGCGTGATATTGATATTGATGCCATCGCTGATCAGCTGACGAACCGCAGGCGCGCCTTCGTCTGTCCCAGGGACTTTGATCATAATATTTGGACGGCCAACCGCTTTCCACAAACGCCGTGCTTCCTCAATCGTTTCCTGCGTATTGCGCGCAAGGGTAGGCGAAACTTCAAGGCTTACGTAGCCGTCTTTCTTGTTGGTGGATTTGTAAACGGGCAAAAGCTTATCAGCCGAGTCTTGAATATCGCGGATGGCAAGGCGCTCATACATGTCCCCGGTGCTCAACCCCTGCGTGCGAAGTTGCGCTAGAAAATCAGCGTAGTCAGTGCTGCCAGCGATTGCCTTTTCAAAAATAGAAGGATTCGAGGTAATACCGCGCAGACCGTCATTGTCGATGAGCTTTTGCAGGTCGCCGCTGGTGATCAGGTTGCGCCGGATGAAATCCAGCCAGACGGACTGCCCAAAGCTTTGCAATTCAACCAGTGGATTCTGTGTGCTTGTGCTGCTCTGTGTCTGCTTTTCCGGGGTGGTAATGGGATTCATGAAATCTTCTCCTTGGGCGATGCTGCAATGGGGGCCGATGCGCTGGGTGTAGAAACACTTGTCGTTGGAACAATAGAGTAGCGCTGCTCAATGTTATGCACTTTTGCCAAGCGCCGGCGATGGCGCTCTTCATTGGTAAAGCTTGCATTTAAGAAATTTGTACACAGGTCCTTGGCCAGTTCGTCGGCGACCACGCGTGAGCCCAGCACCAGGATATTCATGTCGTCATGCTCTACGCCTTGATGAGCCGAATACGAATCATGGCAAACGGCCGCGCGGATACCCGGAATCTTATTGGCCGCTACAGAAGCTCCAACGCCGCTTCCGCAGATCAGGATGCCGCGCTCTGATCCGCCTTGCAGCACGCCGCGGGCGACAGCTTCGGCATAATCAGGATAATCCACCGGCACAGTGCTGTCGGTTCCCACGTTATTGATCTGGTGGCCGCTTTTCTGCAGATGGTCGATCAGTATCTTCTTGAGGGCGAAGCCGGCATGGTCAGAACCTATGGTGATCTTCATGTTCTCCTACAAGCCTACGCTAAATTGCGGACTCTTTGGAGCGCAGCCACTATTTTTTGAGAGATGCTGGAGTAAGTGGCAGGGGTCAACGGGATAAAAAGGGCAAAATTATAAGGAGCAAGAATTTAACAAAATGGCCCAACCAGATATGGTATGGGCCAGAAATAGACGAACAAGAACTGAAATTAGCTTACTGTTGCGTGTATTGCAGCACCACATCTAAAACGCGCCATTCACCATTCAATTTGGAAAGATGCATATAGTCGATCCATCGACCGGTTACCACTTTTACGCTGGCGGCATTTTTATAGACATCAAGCACTTCTATTTTTTGAATCCGGTCAGATTTCGGCACATTTTTTCCTGTGCCAGCACGAACTCCTTCCAACATGGATTGCACAGAGTCTTCTGTTATTTCAAGCTGGCCGTTTACGGTTCGCAAAGAGCGTTTATGAAATTCCGGGTGAAGCGTTCGCTGCATTCCGGCTACATCCGCCGTGTAATAAGA
>DASXZE010000423.1:0-2986 GCA_036502105.1 Candidatus Angelobacter sp.
GTGCGCTGAACCACGATGTTGGAAACCAGCCCATGGATGCCAACCAGAGAAAGCATCAGGGCCAGCGCGGCCAGGACGCTCAGCAATAACATTCTAAATCTCTGTTCCCGCAGGGCTAGAGCTTGAAGATCGCCCAACGGATGGAAGCTGGCAATTGGCAGCGCCGGATCCACTTCTGCAATTGCTTTTTGCATGCTTTCTGTCAATCCAGCAATTGGTCCCCGGGTGCGAACAACCCAGCTGGGCTGAAACCAGACATGGACAAGATTTAGAAAAGGCTGCTCCGCCTGAGCGGCGGGCGTATAGTAGGTAACTTCAGTGGCGAGCGGAGCGTTAGCAAAAAGGCCGGGACGTTTTGTTACGTCGCCAACCACGCCAACAATTCGATAACTGGATTTACCCGACCCAATGTGACGCCCGACTACGTCTATCTGGCCCATAAACTTCCGCGCAAATGACTCGTTTACGATTGCTACCGGCTCACTGGTGGCCGAATCACTCTCAGTAAAAACTCTACCGGCAAGTAGAGGAATGCGCAGCGCGCGAAAATATTCCGGAGTCACGTATGCGGAGCTAGTCATCTGATCCGGGCCGTTTTCCGCGCCGTCGACAATATGAAAGCCGTTATTAAGCCCCCGCTCAAAAGGAAGGTTTAGCCCCATGGCGGCAGATTCCACGCCGGGAATTGCTTTCATGCCAGAAATGCTCTGCTGCAAGAGCTTTTGGAACGACTGCTGATTGTGGTATCTGGCGTCATCCAGAGAAGCTTGTGCGGTCATTACATTGGTTGCGTCAAAACCGGGCTGCAGGGTCTGCAGATGCACCAGCGTGCGGACCAAAAGCCCTGCGCTGGCCAGCAGAACGACTGTAAGCATTACTTCCCCGGCGATCAAGCCTTGCCTGACATAACCATGTCCAGTGCTGGTTCTTCCCATTGCTGACATGGATGAACGAATTTCTGCGCGGCGAACTTCGAGAGCCGGAAGTATCCCGATGAGAAGGCTTGTTACCAGAGAGGCCAGTAATGCAAAAGAGAGAACACGGAGGTCCAGGGCGAGGCCGCCAATGGGCAGCATGTCTGGTGGAACAAACCTGGCGAACAAGCTTATGCAGGCGGCTGCCAACGCAACGCCCAGCAAGCCGCCGGCTAAAGAGAGGATTGCTGGCTCCATCATAAGTTGGCGGAAGAGGGACAATTTGGTGGCTCCCAGAGCCAAGCGTGTTGCTAGTTCGCCGCTTCTGCGCATTACGCGGACCAGCATGAGTCCGGTTAAATTCGCGCAGGCGATCAGCAGAATCAGGCCTACCGCTGACATGAGGATGAAAACGGGAGTGCGCGCAGAAGTTGCCAATGCCTGTTGTAGTGGGTGCGCCACCAGCCGTTCTTCTCCTTTCGGATAGTGTTGCTTAAATTCTTCAAATAGCGACGGATGGAGAACAGATAATTGTGTATTGACCTGGCTCCAGGTTGCGTCCGGTTTCAGACGAAGGACAATGTGGTAATTATCGCCCTCGCCTTCACCGTTACGCGTGGGGTGGAGCGGCGTCCAGATATCTGCCGCAGAAGTTGTATGCGTGTTGGCAGGCAGCACACCAATCACAAGATGGGGCTCGCCTTTCAGCAGGATAGGCTTTCCGATGATGGCGCGATCAGAGAAAAAAAGTGACTGCCACGTATCAAAGCTGAGAAGGGCAACCTTGGGAGCATTGGGCCTGTCTTCGTCGGCGGTAAATGTGCGGCCGAGTATGGGGCGAATGCCAAGAACCTCAAAATATCCTGCCGAAACTCTCTGGTTCTGCACGTTTCTTGCGGTGGATTGAGCCTGCAGGTTTACGCTGCTGGCATCGTAAGAATAAGCAGCGGCCTGTGCGGTAGATACATTGTCACGCACCAGTTCCCAGGTTTCACCATCCTGCCCGTCGTCATCTTCTGAAATTGCACTGCCCTTGTCATCCATCGTTACTTTGTGCCGCAGCAGCGACGCCAGCCGTTCCGGCTCAGAATAGGGAAGTGGACGAAGCCAAAGTGCATTCAACAGGCTGAAGACAGCGGTATTTGCGCCTATGGCTAATCCCAGAGTCAACAGCACCGTGATGGTAAAACCGGGATTGCGGCGAAGCTGGCGGAAGGCATATCTGGCGTCGCGGAGGGCGGTTTCAAGAGTGGCCCATTGCCAGACTTCACGGCTGTGCTCTTCAAGCAGGGTAATATTTCCAACTTCGCGCCGGGCGGCGAGCGCGGCATCTTCGGGTGAAAGCCCCTGAGCCATTAAATCTTCAACTTTTTCTTGAAGATGCTCCGCCAGTTCGTCCTGGACGCTGCTGTTTTCCTGTCGCCGCACAATGAGTTGTTTTAGCCAGTTCATTGGATCACTGCCCGTTGTTGGAGCTTTGTTTTGCTGTGCTTTATTTTGCCGGAGCCTTATTTTGCTGGGGCCAAGACACGCGTTATCCCTTTGAGCATGCGCTCGAATCTTGAGACCTCTGCTTCCACGTGCGTGCGGCCCGCGGGTGTGAGCTTATAAGTGCGGACGCGCCGGTTAGTGGCTGAAATGCCCCACTCCGCCTTGAGCCAGCCGGCTTTCAACATGCGTTGCAAAGCCGGATAGAGCGAGCCTTCTTCCACCTGCAGCAGGTCGTCTGATGTCTGCTTGATGTGCTGGGCCAGCGCGTAACCGTGCAGCGGTTTGCGTTTGAGGGTCTGGAGAATCATCATTTCCAGGGCTCCGGGAAAGAGGTCGCGTTGATCGTCTGGTTTCATAAACCTTATGTTCAGTCAGGCATGATGCAAACAGCCATAGACCAAATAGGGGTATAGCATAAAACAGCCGGACGACTGAGGCAAGAGGTAATTTTGAATTGTTTTTAGCGGGGCTCGTAAATGGGTTGGAGCGGCAAAGAAGACGCAGAGAGACGCAGGCAGGCTGCGTCTCTCTCTGTTTGTTATTGATTACTTGGTGCTTTGCCGGCGCTCAGCCTGCTGGCT
>DASXZE010000424.1:0-15900 GCA_036502105.1 Candidatus Angelobacter sp.
CGCAGATAATTTTTACTGACCGCACCCGCCAGATAGGCTTCATGCATTTCCACGCCGAGCATTGCGCCCAGGTTATTGACCAGAAACTCCCGCTTTGTGCCGGAAGAAGCAATGCCCGTGGCGATAACCCGCGGTAACTCAGCCCGCAGACGCGCCTGGCCTTCCTCCTCTTTATGCAGCAGCAGAAACTCGGCCATCTCTCTGTGCTCGCGTGCAGTAAAAGCGGTCGGCTCATCGGCAGGCCGCTGCCTGTAAAGCGCGCGAAAATCCGCCTGCCTGCGCACCGGATAATGCGGCAACAGCACCCGCGCGCCAAAGGTAATAAAAGCGCGATCGATTACGTCAAAATAAAACTGGTCTTTGTGTGAGCTGCCGGCCCACGGGCCATTCGCGCAGGCCGCGCCCCGGCATTCATATTGCACAAACCGCACCGCTTCTTCTGCGGCATTCGCAAGCTGGAAACGTTGGATCAGCAACAGATTATGCTTGGGCGAATAAGCACAGCCCTGCTGGCGTAATTTATTGAGTACGGGCCGCCGCTCCGCCACAGGAATTTTTCTGCTCGCCAGCAGCTTGTCAAAATCTTTCTCACCAGCGCGCAGATAGACCTCGGGATAATCCTCAATCAGCGCACTGGGGTGGCTGCCCGTGGCTGGCGAATATTGTTCCAGCCCCATGGAACGCAGGAATGTATCTACCAGGTTATAAAACGTGGGCGCAAGATCTGGCTGGCTGGGCGCGGTGCGCCATTTGCCAATGTATATGCGATAGCTCTCGTACTTCTCCAGCGGTGTGGCATTGAAGACGCAAAGCACATCGTCCGCTACCTGTACGCCGTGAACACTATCACTCAGTTCGCCGGCGACCTTCCAATAAAGCTCGTCAAGATTTTGCAGCACGGTAAGCACGCGGTCCTGCGGACGCAACGCACGCAGCCATTGCGGCAGATGGTTTGGCGCAAGGTGGGCCTCACCAAAAAGCGTGAGCACACGCGCTCCGGGATGTGCCCGGCGGATCTGCGCGATCTGCTCCGCGGCATGCCGGTCACGTGCCGCTATCTTGCGCATGTTGCCGCGCGGCTTCCGGTCAATACCGTAAATTGCGCAGCCATGTTTGCGGGCCTGACGCAGCAGATGGGCAAACGGCTCCCAGTCATAACCCCATTCATCGTCATAGCGAAGAGCGTGGCGCAGTTCGTCTTCACTGGTCTCGCCGCGCAGCCATTCATCCAGAACAAACTGACCGCGGCTAAAGGCCATTTCCAGCGCCAGCACCACCGGACGTCCGCTTTGGGCCAGTTGGCTGATCAATGACGCGGCAAATTCCTGCGAAGCAGCCAGAGCGTGATAATCGCCCAGCAGAATAATGTCTGCCGCGGAATATCGCTGTTTGAGTTCGGCGTCAGTGAGTGTGCGACGGTAGTCGCGAAAGGCTTCGCTAAAATCACGGATATATTTCAGGCGGCCATGCGGATCGATCGCGCTGATCTCGCGTTTCACTTGCAGCAGAGCAAGCTGCTGCGCCGCTGTGCGACGCCGTGCGCGAATTGAGAATCCGCTACCCATTGCGAGGCCCGACTTCAAAAGTGCCAGTTGTAAAAATCAGCTTCAGCAGTACCAGTTTGAGCACTACCAGCTTGACTTAAGCGCAGGCGTCTCCCTATTCTCACTTTGGTTTAGTCTGTAACGTGAATCCTGTAACATGAGTCTTGTTGCATGAATTCTGTAACCCAGACCTTACACCCTTAGATGCCGAATCCGTTACATCCGACAGCCCATGTACTCACGGTGGCCGCCACGGGAGCGAGTGGCGCGCTGTTTGTACGCGCGTTTTTGCAGGCAGCCGAACGCGACGAGCGCATAAAGACTGTGAATTTTATTGCGTCAGATAATGCGCTGCGCGTATTTGCTGAAGAACTTGGCATCAAGGGCCGCAACAACCTGATTCAGCAGCTCATTGGCGCAGAGTCAAAAAAAATTCAGGCCCAGAATAATGACGACATTGGCGGCAACGTGGCGAGCGGATCGTATCCCACTGATGCCATGATCGTGATTCCCTGCAGCATGGGAACTCTGGCCAGAATTGCTCACGGACTCGCCGGCAACTTGATCGATCGCGCAGCCGATGTCTGCCTGAAAGAAAAACGTCCGCTGGTGCTCTGCACACGTGAGACGCCGCTGAACCGCGTGCACATCCGCAACATGGACTGGGCCGCCGAAGCCGGAGCGACGATCTATCCGCTGATCCCCACGTTTTATAACCAGCCAAAAAGTTTTGACGAGATGGCCCACCAGTTCGCCTGCCGCGTCCTGCAGTTTGTTGGGTTGCCGCAGAATGATGCGTATAACTGGGGAAAAGAAAATCCACCACGGATGTAGCAAGAAATTAGGCCGTGAATTCACGCGAATGAACACGAATCAGAACTATTAAATTCGCGTTTATTTGCGTTGATTCGCGGCTAAGAACGCTTTTCTGATCACTTCCAGTGCCGGCTGCTCCAGCTTGTATTCCGCCAGTTCACTCTCACCAGCCCAGCGGGCATCCGCAGCATCCCCGCCCGCGCGCAGTTCCCCGCCGTGTACCGTGCATAGAAAATCAATCAGCACATAGTGATATCGGGGAGCACCGTGATCGCCGGGAACAATTCGATCCAGCACTTCAATCACTTCGCCGGTTTTCACAACCAATCCTGTCTCTTCCAGCGCCTCGCGTTCGGCAGCGACACGCAGCGTCTCGCCCAGTTCTACTACGCCGCCAGGCAATGACCACTCGCCCAGCAACGGCGGGCTCCCACGCTTGATGAGCAGAACGCGGCCCTGATCAACAATCACTGCGCCCACACCAACAATCGGACGGTCAGGATAATCGCGCTTCATGGCAAAGAAAAGAAAGAACGCGGCTGGACATCAGCAAACTTCCATCCGCCTGAGTTAACAACAGTAAAGGTGAGCGTTTCATTCTGATGCGCTACCGGCCCGCCATTGCGCGGCTCGGCCTCTATCTCTGCGTCCACTGAAACAGTTGTGCTTTCACCCTCATTGGCGATCTCGCCCAGGTTCATGTGCACGCGGATGGATTCTGTCTGCGCGTAGAAAGAAGAAATCTGTTGTTTGAAGATCGCTCCGTCCTTCATCTTGTCCAGATCAAAGAGCGCTAGAAATTGTTTCTGGCTGTGGCCTTGCAGGGCTTCACTGAGTTGCAAGAGCATCCTGGAAGCAGCCTGCTCATCGAAAACGCGTTGCGGAGGTGCTTTCTGCTCAGGCGATTGCGCATGTAACAACATCCCCAGGAAAACCATCGCCAGCAGAACACGTTTACGACTATACACGCTCACCGCCTTCAGGCCCATAGAACATCACCCAGACCAGCAGGTCATCAGCGAAATTTTCAAAACGGTGCACCTCGCCGGCAGCTACAAACAGCGCATCACCAGGAGCGAATGGCAACCGCTGGCCTTCAACAAAAAATGTCCCGCTGCCGGCAGCTACAAAATAGAGTTCATCGCGCGTATGCGGCTGCTGCAAGTCCGTGCCTTTGGGTGCATATATTTCAATGGCCAGGGTGCCATGGCGAAAAAGCTCGGCGTACAGCTTGCCATCCTTGCTTGGAATGGCGCGAGCTGCGTCGGCGAGTTTAATGATTCGTTCAGAAGAAAATTCCATTTTGTGTTATATCACCCCTTGCAACGGGCTCTTTCGAAATCCGCGCTGATCCACGTGAATCCGCGGTAAGAACTGCCCTGCAATTGTTTCACAGCCAATTCAAATATAGCCAGAAGCGCAGCATCATTTAGCATCACAATCTATATGGCCTTAGAGCAATACAACAAAAAACGCAGCTTTGACCAGACGCCCGAGCCCAAAGGCAAACTGGAGCGCAGCCAGCAGCGCCGCTTTGTGGTGCAGAAACATCATGCGTCACATCTGCACTATGACTTCCGGCTGGAGATGGATGGTGTATTGAAATCGTGGGCCGTGCCCAAAGGCCCTTCGCTCAACTCCACTGACAAGCGGCTGGCGATGCAGGTGGAAGACCATCCTGTTTCTTATTTTCATTTTGAAGGAAAAATTCCTGAGGGCAATTACGGCGCAGGCACCGTGATGGTGTGGGACACCGGCACATGGGAGCCTCTGGGCGACGAACACGCAATGATGGAAAAGGGCGACCTGAAATTTCTGCTGCATGGTGAAAAGCTCAACGGCGAGTTTGTATTAGCCAAAATGCACTCACGCCGACCGGGATCGAAAGGAACGGAGTGGCTGCTCATCAAGAAAAATGACGCGTCGATGAATGCAAAGTTCAATATCGACAAGCTCGACTACTCCGTTCTTACGCAGCGCAGCCTGAATGAAATTGCCGGTGACGATGGCTCCCAAGAATGGCAGAGCAATCGCAAAGCCGCAGTTAAAAAAGGCGCGGAGTGGCTATTGGCAGACGACAAGAAGCCGCGCAAGAAAGCTCCAGCAAAGAAAACGGCGGGCAAGACCCCGAAAAACAAACCTGAGAAACCTGCCCGCACAAATGCCGGTAAAGCTTCCAGCACTCGTAAAAAGTCACGGCGGGCAGCTTAGCTTGCGTCTATCGGTTCATCACCGTTCTCACTTTCCCCAGGAATAGTGACGGTGATTTTTGGTTGATTCAGGTTGTGCATCAACTCTTCAATTTCATCGGGCTTCATCGGCACACCGCCTATTATGCCAACCATCAGAGGAAGGCAGATGGCAAGCGTACGCAGCAATTTCTTTATCGACACACGATTCTCCCAGTCAGTGCATCACGTCACGCAGCATGGAAGCTACGGAAGATACACTGCGGACCAGTCAGTTGAGATCAAGAGGCGTCTACGCGCCAAGGTGTGTGCGGACTAGTAGTTCGGGGGAGCGCGGCTGCAGGAATTGGAAAGAAGCGGAGATGCGGGAAGAAGTATCTTTTCAAAAATTGTTCGGCGGCCCAGCGGACTGAGGTTTTCGACGAAAAACAAAAGCGGAACAATGAAGGTCCACAGCAGGACGGAGCCGGAAGGAACCACGGCAGCCAGCAGAATGGCGATTAAGCTAACAATGGCTATTGTCCGGCGAAGGTGAAACATAAGTCGAAGAATACCATAGCGGCGCCAGGCGCTTACAGATAAGCGCTCAGATTAAAATAAACAGCAGTGTCCCGCTCTCTTAAAGCGCATCTGTTGCTGGTGCTAATGACCCTGATCTGGGGCAGCACATTTGTGCTCATCAAACAGGCGCTAAATGATTCCTCTCCGCTGGTCCTGAATGCAGTCCGCATGGCGCTGGCAGCGTTCTTGCTGGCGGTGTATTACCGCAAGCAAATGGCCTCACTCACCAAGCCCGCACTCATCGCTGGCGTAACCGTCGGATTTTTTCTCTACCTTGGCTATGCGTTCCAGACGAGCGGCCTGAAGCTCACAACGCCTTCGAAGTCCGCATTTCTTACCGGCACATCCACCGTTATGGTTCCATTGCTGCTGGTAATCATCTGGCAGACGCGCATTCATCTTTGGCGCGTAGCGGGCATTGTGCTGGCTCTGGTTGGGCTCTTTCTGATGACGGTCCCTGCCGGTGGCGCGGGGCTGGCAGATTTTGCAAAAGTAAATTTTGGTGACGTCCTGAGCATTGGCTGCGCGTTTGGTTTTGCTTTTCACATTGTTTTTGTGGGACGCGCCAGCCAGCGCTTTCCGTTTGAACAGATTGCCGTCCTGCAGATTGCCACTGCCGCGGTGCTCATGGCCGTCACCGCTCCTTTTCTGGAAAAACCTCACTTTCATCCCACCGGAACGGTCATCGCTACCATTTTGATTACGGGAATATTCGGCACAGCGGTGGCTTTTACGGTGCAGGCATGGGCGCAGCAGTTCACTCCCTCCACGCATACGGCGCTGATTTTCAATCTGGAACCGGTTTTTGCGTGGCTCACGTCTTTTATCTATCTCAAAGAGCGGCTTGGACTTCGCGCCGGAGCGGGCGCATTGCTGATCCTGGCCGGGGTGCTGGTATCTGAATTGCTTGGCCAGGTGGAGAAGCCTGACGAACAGGAAACAACGAATAGTGGGTTGCAGGCCAGTTCTGGCGGATAACGCCGACCGCATTTTTTGCGTCTAAAGAGAGCAGATCCAGTCCATGAAATGCTTACTGCCTGACCCAGCAGAACTGTTGGATTTATAATCATTGCAGACCTTTAGTCTGGAGGAAGACCAAGTATGAACTCGCGTTTTGGCGCGTTGATGGCACGTATGCGTACACAGCGGGCGCTCTCCACGCTGGTGATTTTGCTTACCCTGACAGTTGGCATTCTCATTGGCACGGTGTTGAGCCGCAGCGGAGTCAAAGGAAATTTTGCCGCCGATGGCTCCCTGCTGCCAGCCATGCAGACGCCGCAGCAGTTGAGTAATACGTTCGGCCAGGTAGCTTCAACCGTGGAGCCGGCCGTCGTCAACGTGAGTACAGAGTCCACGCCCAAAACTGTGCAGCGGCGCGGCGGTACAGGTCGCGCACCCAACCGCAGCCAGAAGAACAATGGCGGCGATGATCCTTTCCAGGATTTCTTTGATCGCTTCTTTGGCGGACAGGGCGGGCAGCAGGGGCAACAAGGCCAGCAGGGCGACCAGGGCGATGACGACGACCAAGGCGGCATGAATCCTTTCGCCGGCCCGGGTGGCAATGGCGGAGGACGCCAGCGTTCTCTGGGCTCTGGCGTGATTCTGAACGCCAACGGTTATATCATTACCAATTTCCATGTGGTGGATAAAGCGGACCGCGTCCGCGTAAAACTTTTTGACGAACCGGCCAGCGTGCTGCACGACGCAAAAATCATCGGCGTGGACCGCGAGACCGATCTGGCTCTCATCAAGATTGAGCCGCCCAAAGACAAGCCGCTCACCGTGGCGCGGCTGGGCGACTCCGACAAGTCGACCGTGGGCGACTGGGTGCTTGCCATTGGCAGCCCGTTTGACCTGGAAGCCACCGTCACTGCCGGCATCGTTTCCGCCAAAGGCCGCAATCTTCCCGGCGGACGCCAGTTCCAATCCTTTATTCAGACCGATGCAGCCATCAATCCCGGAAATTCCGGCGGCCCGCTGGTCAGCATGAACAGTGAGGTGATTGGCATCAATACAGCCATCTACACGCAATCTTCCGGATACCAGGGCGTAGGTTTTGCCATGCCGTCGAATGTGGTTCGCGATGTTTATGAGCAACTGCGCACCGGCGACCATAAAGTTTCCCGCGGCTCTATTGGCGTGGAATTCAGCGCAGTTGCCAACCCGGCTGTGCTGCGCGTTTATGGCGTAAAAAATGGCGTACCCATTTCCAATGTGCGTCCGGATAGCCCTGCAGCCAAAGCTGGCATGCAGGGTGAAGACACCATCACCGCGGTAAACGGAAAGAACGTAAAAAGCGGTGACGAACTGGTAGGCCTGATTTCCGCCACCAAGCCGGGCAGCAAACTGAACTTGACCTACATCCGCAATGGCCAGGAAAAGCAAGCCACGGTAACTGTGGCAGACCGCGCCAAACTTTTTGCGGACCGCACGGACCAGACGAGCGATGACACTCCTGAAGAAAGCGAACCCACGCCCACCAAGCTGGGCATTACGGTAAAGCCAGTATCGCCAGAGATGGCGGAACGCGCTGGTGTTCCGGAAGGCAAAGGCGTGCAGGTAACGGAAGTGAAACCAGACTCCTTTGGCGATGATCTTAACCTGACGCCTGGACTCATTATCTTGAAAGTGAATAAACAGCCCGTGAATACGGAAGAAGAGTTCCGCAAGATCACCTCGCAGATCAAGAGCGGGCAGGATGTAGTTTTCCTGGTTCACTCCGGCCGGGGAGCCAATGGCGGAAATACCTTCGTTTCCGGAACGCTTCCATAGCGCTGTTTTTCGCCGGAGCACTCTGCCAGCAGATTGCTCCGGCGAAGGCATTCTTATAAGGTAGAAAGCTGGAATTTATGCGGAGCTAAGATGGCAGGCTCTAAGGCTTAAATACCCGGAAGGCCTTTGTTTTATTGCACTTCAGTAATCGCTGGCCGCTCAACAAAGTGCTGGCGTGGCAGTAACAAAACATGGGATGATGATCGGGCACTTTAGAACTGGCTTGGAATCGTCGTTAAATCTGGCTTGGAATCGTTGTTAAATAATGAACGAAAAGCGCAAAAAGGCGCTTTTTCCTTTTGAGGTAACTATTTGCTCTGGATGGTAAAAAAACTCGTGGTCGTCAGCACTCTTCTGTTGCTCTGCGCCGGATACGCTTCGGCTGCGCGGCAGACAGCCACCAAGGCGTCATCGAGCAAGAACAAGTCTTCAAAGACATCGGCCAAGCATCACGGCAAGCGCAAGCCAGCAAAGACCTCATGGAAGAAAAAAGGCCAGCAGGGTATCCAGCCGGAACGGGCCACTGAAATCCAGCAGGCACTGATTCGCGAGAAATACCTTACCGGCGAGCCCAGCGGCACATGGGACGCCAGCTCACAAGCCGCCATGGTCAAATACCAGGGTGATAACGGCTGGCAGACCAAAGAAATTCCCGACTCGCGGGCCATCATTAAGCTCGGCCTTGGTCCGAACTACTCATCTAAAACTCTTCTCAACGGCCCCGCCAAAATGCCCTCAGGGGGCGCAGGTAATACGACCGCTTCCCGCAGCGCAAACAGCGCTCCAGAAAAGCAATAACTGAGATTTAGCGCGTGCCCGTTCGCAGTCCAAATACCCCATAATCTCTTTTAAGCTACCACCGCCCACATGCATCAGACCTTTAACACAAAGAGACAGCTGGACGCTTAAACGCGGCGCAGCAGCAAGAGGCTATCGAGCGTCTCATCAATGGTCTTCAGAAGCTCCGCCCCATTAATAGGTTTGGAAATATAGCCATCCATTCCTGAGGCCAGGCATCGCTCACGGTCGCCTTTAAGGGCGTGAGCGGTCATTGCGATAATGGGCATGTGGTGGCCAGTTTGCCGCTCTTTTTTCCGAATCATACCTGAGGCAGTGAGACCATCCATTTCAGGCATTTGTACGTCCATTAAAACAAGATCAAAATTTTCTTCAGCAAGCTTTGCCAGGGCTTCCGCGCCGGACTGGGCCACCGCCACTGTGTGTTCCATCTTTTGCAGTAAGCGGACAGCCAGACGCTGGTTAACTACGTTGTCCTCAGCCAGAAGTATTTTTAGCCCCTTGTGCCGCTGCTGGCTTTCTGTACGCAGAAAAACAGGGGCCTCGTCCGGTTGATCATTCATCAGCAATTTTCGAATGGAGCTCAATAAATCCGATGATCTGATTGGTTTGATTAAATATGCCTTGATTCCCAACTCGCGGCAACGGCTTGCTGTACCGTGATAATCATCGGAGGTAAGCATCATGAGAGTGGCGGGTGAAAATTCAGGGCGGCTGCGAATCTGCTTTATAAGTTCAAACCCATCCATCTCCGGCATGCAATAGTCCGCAAGCACCAGTGAAAATGGCGAATTCTTCTCCGCCGCTTCATTCATCGCCTGCAATGCCGCTTTGCCGGAATCCACTGCATGTGTCAGCATGCCCCATGAGGCCAGCATGCCTTCCAGAATGCGGCGGTTGGTGAGATTATCATCCACAATCAGCGTGCGGGCGCCCTTGAGTTCCGCCTTGCCCGGCATGCCGCTTTCTACATTATGTTTCAATGACACGTTGAATATGGCGCTAAAAGAGAAGACTGCGCCTTTGTTTCCATTGCCATCGACTTGGATTTCTCCGCCCATGGCCGCGATGATGCGGGAACAGATGGCAAGCCCCAGTCCAGTCCCGCCAAACTTCCGCGTTACCGAACTGTCAGCCTGGGAGAAAGCCTCAAAGATCACTTTCCTCTTGTCTTCGGGAATTCCCACGCCTGTATCGGAGACGGCAAACCTTACCTTGATCTTGTCCGCTTCCCCTCCGGCAGATTCTACCCGCAGGCCAACTTCTCCCTTTTCAGTAAATTTAATTGCGTTCCCCAAAAGGTTGATGAGCACCTGCCTGAGATGCACAGAATCGCCGATAAACCATTTCGGCAGATCGGAAGCCATCCAGCAGGTAAGTTCAATATGTTTTTGATGAGCGCGCAAAGTTACCGTGCGCAGGGTTTCTGCTATCAATTCCCCTAAATCGAACTCTTCGCGGTCAAGCTCAAGTTTGCCCGCTTCAATTTTTGAAAAATCAAGAATGTCATTAATTACCGCAAGCAACGTGGTGGCTGAATCGCCTGCCATGGAAAGGAATTCATGCTGCTCCTCAGTCAACTGCGTCTGTCGCGTCAATTCCATCATCCCGATCACGCCATTCAAGGGGGTGCGTATTTCGTGGCTCATGTTGGCCAGAAATTCGCTCTTGGAACGCGTTGCCGCTTCCGCCACCTCTTTTGCGTGATACAAGTCCTGCTCAATTTTATTCCGCTCCAGAATTTCATCTTGCAGTTCCCTGGTCCTCTCACTGACCATCGATCGCAGCTCTTCTTCGCGTCGGCGCAGGCTGCGTACACGCAGGACGAACCCGCTCATCCCTGTTATCAACAGCAGGAGAATGGAGCCTGCATAAAAGACAAAGGTTTGATAAAAGCGCGGCGCGAGATAAAAACCGATTTGCGCTCCGGTGGTATTCCATACTCCGTCATTATTGGCGGCAATAACCAGGAATTTGTAGTGCCCGTGCGGGATGTTGGTGTAATACGCAACGTGGCGGGTTCCGGCAGAAATCCAGTCTTTGTCAAACCCTTCCAGTTTGTATTTGAATGTAACTTTTTCCGGGGCCAGATAGCTCAGTCCGGCAAAATGAAATTCCAGTTCGCCGCGGCCCACCGCAGTCGGCTTTTCTCCTCCGGTTATGTCGATCCCATTAATCTGTGCCTGCTCTATCACTACAGGCGGCGGCAATGAGTTAGTTGTGAGCAATGAGGGCGTAACGGCCACCATTCCCCTAACGCAGGCAAAGAGCAGAGTGCCTGAAGAAGTCTTCTGCCCGGAATTCTGGCTCCCGCCATTACATTCAATGTCCGCCATGCCATCTGAAACGCCATAAGAAATGCTGTGTATCTTGAAAATCTTGCCTTCCGCAAAGGCCGTAAGTTCGCTTTTCTTGACGCGGAAGATGCCCAGATTGGAGCTCATCCAGAAATTGCCCTGATCATCTTCCAGCACGGCCCACACATTGTCATCAAACAAGCCTTCCCGCCTGCCATACGTGGTTAATTTCCCGTTCTCGTCCAGGCGCTTGAGCCCGCCTCCATATGTGCTGATCCACAGGATGTGGTCACTATCCTCATAAATCGCCGTTGGGCCGCCCATGATTGCGGCATTCGGCTTTTCTTCAAGACCAATCGTAGTGAAAGTTTTGCGGTCTTTATCCAGGCGACTGAGCCCGCTGTCCGTGCCAAACCACAATCTCTGGTTATGGTCTTCAAGAATGGTCCACACACGATTATTCGACAGGCCATTCTGGGTGTTATATGTCTGGAATTTTCCGTTCGCAAATAAACTCACGCCATTGCGCTCAGTACCGATCCACATGTTTCCATCATGGTCCTGAAAAATGGCATGGATCTGATTGTCTGCCAGGCCGTCTTTGGTGGTATACGTTTTCACGCCGTCCTGGCTGAAAACGTTCAGGCCGCCTCCATTCGTTCCTACCCAGACTTTTCCGCCATGATCCACGGTCAGCGTCCAGGCATAATTGTTTGCCGGGCCATTTCCGGTAAGGTATTTGAGGACTTTACCGTTCTTGAATCGCCGCAAACCGTTATCCAGTGCCACCCATAGCGTCCGGTCCTGGTCCTCATCAATAGACCTGACGGTTCCATTAAAGCCAGCCGCTGCGCCGTAAGTAGTGATAGGGCCGTCTTTGAACCTGTTGAGCCCGCCGGTTTCCGTTCCGGCCCAAATACTCTTCTCACGATCTTCAAAAAGCGCCATCACTGTATCGCCGCTCAGGCCTTCGCGCGATGTATAACACTCAAGATGGATTGCCGGCGTAGCCGCAGTTGAACGGCAAATGCCGCCAGCAGATGTGCCAATCCATAAAAAATTTCGTTCATCCTGAATGATTGAGAGTATCGGCGCTTTTGGCACGCCTTCCTGGGCCCCGTAGTGGACAAGATCGCCGCCGCGAAACGCGTATAGCCCCTGCCGAGCTGTTCCAACCCAGACCACACCGGCATGGTCTACGTAAAGAGAAGTTATTACCCTGCCCGGCAAGTAGGTCTGCACACTATTCTTGCCCAATGTATCCTGGCTTATGCGGTTCAACCCGCCGTTTGTTCCTGCCCAGATATCATGGTTCCGGTCCTCTACCAGGGCATTAATATTGGTGTTGGAAAGTCCGGCATGTTCGCCCACGCGGACAAATTTTCCTGCCGTAAACCTGTTCAGCCCGTCGTTCGTCGCGACCCAGATGCTGCCTTTCTCATCCTCCAGCAACGCGTTCACAAAATTATTGGAGAGGCCTTCGTTTTGTGTGTAAGCCCGGAATTGGCCGCTGTGGTCGCGGACAACCACTCCTCCAATTGTTCCGATCCAGAGATTGCCGTCATGTGCTTCCAGCAAGGCCCGCACATCGTTGTGCTTGATTGCATCAACATTGGTTTTATTGAAGGATATGAATTGGGTGCCGTTAAACCGGACCAGCCCTTCCTGCGTCCCCAGCCACAAATAGCCATCTTTTGTTTGAAGAATTGCTTGTACGGAGTTTTGTGGCAGGCCCTCCTCAGTGCGCCACACATTGTGGACATATTGACTGATGGGCTTCACTGGCTCGTCGGCGGCACACAATCCAGCCAGCGCGATAATGGACACAAGGATTCGCAATAACGGGAACCCGCTTTTTATAGCGGTTGCCGCGCGCGCCACTGTTTTTTCACCAAACGCCGTTTGTGATTCCAGGCTGGAAAGTTTAAAGACTTGACACATCTATCGTTCTATCGGCCACGGAAGGATACTTGTAAGCAACAGATCAATAAAATGAGCGAAGAAAAAGTCGGGTCGACACATTAGGATTCTTCAAGATTGCCCCCAGATAGACAAAAAGGAGATAAGTGAGAGATTGGCAGCGTGGAGTGGGCTGGCTGAAAATAAGGCCGATTAGCTATTAGCGCCTCTTTATGTTTACTCTCACAGATGGTCAGCGCGCACTTAGGGAGCCTGGCTTGAAGCGCTGGCTGCCTGGACCTCTAAGCGGTAGGGGGCTAATCAGTTGGAAGAGTTCGAGCAGGCCCACGCCCCAGAGATGAATTGCGGCTCTTTCCCAATGTCAGGTCGCGTTATGACGGCTATGCCTCGTTGCATATGTATCGAAATAATAGATGCAGCCCGGATAATTCACGTTACCCGCTGCAAACAACGGCGCTGTGGCAAAAAAGAGCACCGTAGTCGGGGCCAAGGGCAAGCCACAGCCCGGATTTCAATGCATCGGCATGCGCTTGTCGAGATTTGGCTGAGAGCGCTGCCGGTACTAACGATGAAAAAAGTTTACCCACCAGAGCCGCGGGACATTTAGTCTTAAATTCTTATGGCATTCGTTATCGACCACCTGGATCATCTCGTACTGACGGTTGCAGACCTTGACGCGACTATCAACTTTTATAAGAACACCCTCGGCATGGAAGCCGTTACCTTTGATGGCCGGCAGGCCCTCAAATTCGGCGAGCAGAAAATCAATCTGCATCTGGCTGGCCATGAATTTGAACCCAAGGCCGGTCGCGCCGTTCCGGGCTCTGCTGACATCTGCTTCATCACCAAGGATCCGCTTGAGCAAGTAATTCAACACCTGGGCAAACTCTCTATCCCCGTTGAAAAAGGGCCGGTCAACAAGACGGGTGCCGTGGGCAAGCTGCTCTCTGTCTATTTCCGTGATCCAGACCAGAACCTCATAGAAGTATCAAATTACATTTAGAGGAAAGTCTGCCGTTGAGATTCAGCCTGCGGTCACCTGTGTTTCGGTGAAGCTACGCGTTTTTCTGTGCGATCCACGTGGTCATGCAGCGCTGGTTCTGGACCACTGTCGTCTTCAGCGGATCGATTAACTCTCCGCCTAGCTCTTTAGTAAGCTCCACAAGAAAAGGCTCGTCCACCAGATAGCGCTCTGAACCGTCCGGCAAAAGAAAGCGGCGTCCGGCAATGCGCTTCATACACTGCTCCATGCCAATAGAAGAAGCAAGACGGCAGAAGAGCAGGCCTCCAGGCTTCAGCACACGCCATGTGGCGCGCAGCATGGCTAAAAAATGATCGTCATCGCGGGCAAAGTGCAGTACGGCACTGCTGATGACCAGATCAGCAAAGCCGCTGGGAAAAGACATGGCTTCCAGAATTTCCTGGCGAAAATTTTCTTGCGGCAAATTTGAAGCCAGCGACGCAGCCAGGCGGCGCGTGGCAGCCACAGCCTGCGCGTCAGCGTCCACGCCAAAAACTTCATATCCCTGACGCAGAAAATAAACCAGGTTGCGTCCAGAACCACAGCCTGCATCCAGTACTCGCATGGCTGGCATAATGCGTCCGCGCAGGATCTGGTCAAACAGATAAATATCGATCGGCCCGAATTGCTCGTGGAGGCTTAGCATGCTCACCAATGCTACAGGCATATGTGGATTCGCGTGTGGATAACTAATATTCACTCTACCTAACCTAACAATCAGTTCAAAGGCTCAGCAACTGCAGTTGACCGGCTGGCAGTCGAGCTGTATTTGCGTAATATCGGAAGAACGTCCCTGCACCTTGCTCCGGTTTCCTCGCGCAGTGGCGCTCAGTCTACTTTGGGCAGATACCGGGCAATGCGGCATCGCCCCTCTCTGGCGTAATCTTGCGAGTCATAGTCACGTGGTGGACACCGGTGCAGTCCTTCGATGAACTTGAGCATGGACGGTTCAGGACTTGCTGCAAGAAAAATGCCGCACACCGGGCAGTATGACTCGATAATCTTTCGACAGCTGGCGTCTCTAAACAAATATGACATGCAACCTACTATCAGGGGTATGGTTGTTAACTTAGAGTAGGTCAGCGTTTCAGGAAATATAGTTTGGCATGAACAAAGATAAAAAATAAGAGATTGCTTAAAAATGGCCAGGCGAAAGAGATCTCATGTTAGGTACACATTCAACACCTCCCGCAGAGCAGCACGGATCCATTCGTGGAAGCGTGCTGCCCCAAGCTGCCCCGCGGAAGGCTTCTTCTTAGAATATTGCGGACTGGCTTAGAATGCCGCAGCTCCAGCAGCTGCTACGGCATGGTCCTGGTCGCCGGAACCACCACTGACGCCGACTGCGCCTACAACCTTGCCATCGCGCTTCAGTGGAATGCCGCCGGCAAAAATCATGATCTTGCCATCGTTGGAAGCATGGATGCCAAAGAACTGGCCGCCGGACTGGGAATGCGTGGCCAGGTCTTTCGTTTCGATATCAAACGCTCGCGACGTATAGGCCTTCTTCATGGAAATATCAATGCTGCCGATCCAGGCATTGTCCATACGAGCATGGGCGACAATGTTTCCGCCTTCATCAGCCACGGCAATATTCATGGGCTGGCCGATTTCCTTTGCTTTCTTCTCCGCCGCACTAATCACGCGCCGGGCATCTTCTAATTTCACTGCGGACATTTTAACGTTTCTCCTAACGATTTTTAGTTTTAGTTTGCCTCATACAGGATACAGGCGATTTTTCATCGCCCGCGAAACATCCGCTCGATCCATAAATAATGGCGCAGATATTTGAGTGCTCAATCTTCACAAATCTGGGCACCAAGCCTTGGGTTTCAGTACCAAGACGGGATACCAAAGCTGCTAAATAATTGAAAAGAAAAATTCTGGTGCCGAAGAAGGGACTCGAACCCCCACACCCTTGCGAGTACGTGGACCTGAACCACGCGCGTCTGCCAATTCCGCCACTTCGGCTTTATTTGAGG
>DASXZE010000425.1:0-4002 GCA_036502105.1 Candidatus Angelobacter sp.
GCGTTCATGGAGTGGCAGCCTTACCGCGCGCCGTTGACGATCCGCTCAGAATTTGTGCGGACGTCCGGCACCAAGGGAACAGGCTATTGGGTTGAGTCAGTGTACCGGCTCAGCCAGATTCGTTCTCTGCGGCGGCTGGAACTTGCTGGACGCACACAGCAGTTCTTTGCTGCTGACAATCTTTCTGCTGCGACTATCAAGAAACTGGGCGCGCTGGGTAAAGACGTAAAAGAAGTTGACGCGGGGCTGAATTATTACCTGCGTAGCGACGTAAGGGCCTCAGCCAGTTATGGCCGTCAGCTTGTTGTGAATAAAGACACCAATCTGTGGGTGTTTGGTATGACCTACCGTTTTGTAATGCCTCTGTGGCCGCAAGGGAGCCCGCAATGAAAATGAAATTTGCTCTTCCCATCGTCTTTCTGGCCGGCGCCATCTCTTTGAGTCTGGCGGCATTCGCCGGCACCAGCAGTAAAGACGCTCCGAAAGATGCTGCTACAACATCAGCGCCTGCGGCAGCAACAGCTCCGGCCGTACAGGATGAAAATTTGCATCTGGAAGGTGAACAGCGTTTTCGCGCCAACTGCGCGCGCTGCCACGCGGCTCCGCCAAAATTTTCACCCCGTATGATGGCGACCATCGTCCGCCACATGCGCGTTCGAGCCATCATCACAGACCAGGATATGCACCTGATCCTGCGCTATATGACGGAGTAAGCCATGCAGAGTTTGCGGCAGAACGTAACTCGGTGTATCGCGCTGGCTGCTTTTGGGCTGATGTTGACTGCTTCACTTCCGGTGTTTGGCCAGGCGCGCGTGATAGAAGTGCTGGCCGATAAAGACAGCCATTTCAAAATGGCCGGCCAGAGCCACCCAGAGATTACGGTAAAAGCGGGTGAGCCTCTGGTTTTGCGCATCAGCGCACGCAAAGGCAAGACATGGAACCGTGATGGCGCGGTCCATGGATTTACCTTGCTGCGCACCAAAGACCACGCAAAGATTCCTGGCTGGGACCTGGAGCTGAAAGCGGGTACGCAGGATTTTACGCTCACCGCGCCCACTGAGCCCGGTGAGTATGAAGTTTTATGCACCGTCATCTGCAGTGACGACCACGAAGGAATGCGGATGAAGTTTATTGTTTTACCGAAAGAGTAAAAGAATAAAAAGTAGTCGCTCTAAAAAGCCCGCCCAGAACGCACCGAGGCGGGATGATATTCAAGGGAGAATCGTTTCAATGAGCACCAGTATTTACAAAATTCGCACGGCAGCCTCGCTGGGTGCCTTACTATTGCTGGCGTCTTTTTCATTTGGCTCCTCTGCGCCTGGCTCTACATCTGGCAGTTCTACACCTAATAAAGATAAGCCCAAAGAAAATGTAATCATCATGCATGGCGCAATCATGGACAGCCAGTGCGCTTACAACGTGCACTCTGACGCGCATTCGCATGACTGGATGACCAAACGCGGCATACAGGGCGCGAACGACGAAGAAAGCTGCACCCAGCACTGCGTAAAAGATATGGGCGGCAGCTATGTGCTGGTGGTGAAGAAAGACGTTTACAAGCTGGACGACCAGATCAAAGCCGAACAATTTGCCGGCAAGAAAGTAAAGATCAACGGCTCGCTCGACGCCAACAGCCACACGCTGCATGTTTTTGACATGGAAGAGGACAAGTAGAAACCGCGCTTCTACTGCCCTTGACCGAAACAAAGACCGAAACAAAGACCGAAACAAAAATGGCTGCGCTCTCCGCGCAGCCGTTTTTTATGGGATGAAATGATTGCGTTCGAATATCAGGCGGTTTTTACCATGGCCAGCACTCTGCGGATGGGAGGAGCTTCTGCCTGTCGCGTCACGGTCATGGTGGCATGTTCCACAAAGGCCAGTGAGTCCATGAGCGGGCAAGCTGACTGATGAAGCATCCGCAGCATGGCTGTGGTTTGCGCCAGCCGCGCGCTCTGCTGCACGTAATCCACTTCTTCAGCGTTGGTGCGCGCTGCCGCGGATTCTATATAGCACCACAGAAACTGGCTGAGCAGATCAATGGCTTTTTTTAGATCGTGGCCCAGCCCGGCATGCAGTACTTGATTCAGGATTTGGTCTTGATGGTCGGGGGTAGCGTTCTGAAATTTTGGCCACTGCAATTGTCCATGCAGGGCTTTAAGCTCCTGGGTAAGATGAGCGATCCGGTCTGAAATATCTTCCATGTGTCTAATCCTTGCCGAGCAGGTTTTTTTGGGGCCCTACACATCAAGACAACATAAGGAAGCGGCGGTGAATCTTTTAGACGCCCGGAAGGGGTAGCTCAAACTAACAAGCTAAAGCTATATTACGTATTGACTTACGTAAGCACAAGCCCATCTTAAAATTTTCTTATGCACATTAGACCCGTGTCCTCATTCTTGCGGAACAGATTTTTTTGTTTTTTGCGAAACAGCTGGCAGAGCCTCTGAATATCCATAAATCGTTAAGCGAATATGTCGTGTGACGAGATAAATGTTTGCCGGTTATCTTTTGGGCGAAGTGAATACGAAGCGATTATAATAGTTGTATGTACCCCGCAATCCCGGAATCCCTGGCCTGGGCCCATCCCCTGGTCCAGGAATGGTTCATCAAAAAATTCGGCACGCCCACTGAGCCGCAGGAGCAAGGCTGGCCCCATATTCTTGCCGGACGCACCACGCTCATCTCCGCGCCTACCGGTTCCGGTAAAACGCTGGCAGCGTTTCTGATCTGTATTGACCGGCTGGTGCGCAAGGCTTTGAGCGGCGAACTCACGGACCGCACTGAGATTCTTTATGTCTCTCCGCTGAAGGCTTTGGGCAATGACATACAGAAAAATCTGGAAGGCCCGCTGAGTGAGATCACCGCGCTGGCCGGTGAAAAAGGCTTGCTCATGCCTGCGATCCGCGCCGCCGTTCGCACCGGCGACACACTTATGCAAGAGCGGCAGCGCATGCTCAAGCGGCCTCCGCATATTCTGGTGACCACGCCTGAGTCTCTTTATATTCTGCTCACCGCGCAGAAAAGCCGAGGCATTCTTACCGGTGTAAATACAATTATTGTGGACGAAATCCACGCCGTGGCCGACGACAAACGTGGTGCTCATCTCACGCTTTCACTCGAACGGCTGGATGCACTCAACAGCGAGGCCAGCGAAATCAATGGAATCGCGCAGGGTGCGGTCAATCCGCAGCGCGCCGTGCGCATTGGACTTTCCGCCACGCAGAAGCCAATTGAAACCGTGGCGCACTTTCTAACCGGCAATGGCCAACCTGATCCGGTTGTAGTTAACGTTGGCCATAAGCGTGTGATGGACCTGGCCATTGAAGTTCCGGGTCAGGAGCTTGGGCCGGTTGCCAGCAATGAGCTGTGGGACGAAGTTTATGACCGCATTGCGCAATTAGTCGGCGAGCACCGTTCAACGCTGGTCTTTGTGAACACGCGCCGCCTGGCGGAGCGCATCGCATTTAATTTAGCGGAGCGATTAGGCGAAGAAGTTGTGGGCGCGCACCACGGCAGCCTGGCGCGCAAGCTGCGTCTGGACGCAGAAACCAAGCTGAAAAATGGCGAGCTGAAAGTTCTCGTCGCCACGGCTTCGCTGGAACTCGGTATCGATATTGGTCACGTGGATCTGGCCATACACATTGGCTCGCCGCGTTCCATTGGCGTATCTCTGCAGCGCTTTGGACGTGCCGGCCACTGGCGTGGCGCTGTTCCCAAAGGGCGTTTCTTTGTCACCACGCGTGACGAATTGCTGGAATGCGCGGCGCTGGTGCGCTCCATTCATCACGGCGAGCTTGACCGCCTGATTATTCCCGAATCGCCGCTGGATATTCTGGCGCAGCAGATTGTGGCTGTGTGCTCGGCGGAAGAGTGGGGTGAAGATGAGCTGTTTGCGCTGGTCAAACGCGCGTATCCGTACCGCGATCTGGAGCGCAAGGACTATGACGATCTGCTGGTCATGCTGGCCGATGGCATCGCCTCACAACGTGGACGCTTCGG
>DASXZE010000426.1:0-5826 GCA_036502105.1 Candidatus Angelobacter sp.
AGCAGGTAATGGTTTCCAGCCAGCCCGAGCACCGGCATGTCCAGAATTCGGATATGGACCTCGCCTGTAGTCAGGTTTTGCCACATGCTGTGTTCCGTTTGTATTGGGACTGGCAGTGGGAGATTGCCAGAGGCGCGTAGAGATGCCATGGCGTGCGAGGTGTACAGCGTGTGGCCTTCATCGTCCAGAAGCTCGTAATAACGCATGGAGTGCTCGAATTGAGCACGAACTTCAGGATCGGCTTCCGCATTGAGCCACTTGACGTTTCCGGCGCGAACCTGCAGCATGCTGCGAACCGCGATGGCGCGGTCCTGCAATTCATCGTCGACTTGTCCGTAGATGCGGCGCTCCAGCAGAGCATACGCGCTCCAGGCGAGTATCACCACCAGGAGCGCGAATGTTACTGTCTGCTTGAACGCGAGCCTGGTACTCAGGCGGCGTAAAAGCAATAACTTCATTGAGAGGCTGCTGACAGCATGTACCCTACGCCGCGTGCCGTGTGAATCAGTGGCTTTTCATAGCCGTGATCGATTTTGGCGCGAAGATAGTTGATATACACATCCACAATATTGGTCAGACCTTCAAAACCAAGATTCCAGACATGCTCCACCACCATTGTGCGGGTAACGGTACGGCCGGCGTTGCGCATCAGGTATTCCAACACGGCGTATTCACGCTGTGTCAGGTTGATCGGCTTGCCGGCGCGCGTCACCATGTGGCGCATGCGGTCAAGTTCCAGATCTTCAACGCTCAACTTATCCAGCAGTTCCTGTGGACGACGAAGCAGGGCGTGCACCCGGGCGAGCAATTCTTCAAAAGAAAAGGGCTTTACAAGATAATCATCGGCGCCGGCTTGCAATCCGCATACGCGGTCAGAAACATCTTTCCGTGCGCTCAACAACAGGATCCGCATATTGGAGCCGGATTTACGAAGCTTACGAAGGACGGTTAGACCGTCGAGTTTTGGAAGGTTCCAATCGAGAATGATCGCATCATAATCAATCTCGGTTGCCAGCTGAAGACCTTCTTCTCCGTCTCCTGCCAGGTCAACGGCAAAGTGATCTGCTTCCAGGCCCTTTACCAGTGTGCGTGCTACTTTAGGTTCGTCTTCAATCACCAATATCCGCAAAGTCCACCTCCCGCTTCGGTGGAAGAATTGCCGTCACTCTGTATTAAGCAACGTACAAAACCCATCCGCTGTTTACCCCTCAAAAAGGAACCGTTCGCGTGTAACCCGGAATTCAGTCCCCTCGTTTACTTGTGCATTCAGTCCGAAAAACGTTTCACTATTGCCGCTTTTTATCTTGTACGTCAGTGATTTGTTCACTTGTCCGTACGGCCAGTGCAGCTAATAGCTCTTGCCAGTTACTGAGGCCTTTTTATTGATCGATTACGTTGTCTCTATTTTTATGTTTCTGAGCTTAATCGCGTATCGATCGGCACATCAGTTATTTTCTTTCTGAACCCTGCAAAACTTCTTTGTAACAAACAGCTCATCTCTTGCGTTTCTAAAAATCCGAAAATTAAAAATTCCAATCCGGATGGAAGGAATTTACGTGTGTCATTAGTACAGTGGAAAGACTGTACCATAGTACACATAATTTTCGGAAATGGAACAGATTTTAGCCAGTTTCATCATTTTTTCAATTCCGCTTTGGTTCTGGAATCATAAACAAATCTTAATCCGGCCATGTATCCCTGTGCCACGAGAACGAATATAACATGACCTAATGGACATATACAATAGTGTACTTAAGGACAGTGTACTAAAAATATTTTGCCCTATAAATTGCACATTAAAATAGACATAAGCCTATTATTAACAAATACTTAGTTTGGAGTGCAAGATTCTAGGCGAAGTGCCTAGTTAGTCTGTTTTTCGGTTACCTGTGGAAAACTTTGCAGAATTCAGGTTACCTTGCCTCCCAATAGACCCCCAAAATCACTTCTTAATGTTTGAACAGATCGAGCTGGGGTGAGAAAGTTGCGCGGTTCGCGGCCTGCCGCGACTCCTCATCCCTGGCGACTATGCCGTTTTGCCGGCACAATCTCTTTACCAGCGCTGAAATACGCTTTGTGTATTCAGCAGGAAGAAAAGCGCCATCAGCATACCGCTTTTTATACATCGCAACAAGATGGGAAAAATTCTCCTCCAGAAATGGCATGAATATTTTTTCTGAGCAGGGTTTTAAAAATAACGGGATCGCCGCCACGGACCTGGCTTTTACAGCGGCTGCAGCGCGCACAACTTTGGCCAGCTCTTGAGGTGAATCCGTAATGCCCGGCAGCACCGGCGCGCAATTCACGCTGGTATGAATTCCAGCAGCAACTAATTTTTCTACAGCTTTAAAGCGCAGATCCGGTCGCGGCGCTCTGGGCTCCAGAATACGCGCCAGATTCGTATCCGTTGTTGTAATGGTCACATGAACACTGAAGCGGTTCTTGCGCGAGATAGCGCATAGCAGGTCGAGATCGCGCAGAATGAGATCCGACTTTGTGACCAGCCCTACTGACAAGCCTTCATGCCGCGCAAACTCTTCCATAATTGCGCGTGTAATGCCAAATTTTCTCTCCGCCGGTTGATAAGGGTCAGTGGCTGAGCCAATGGAGATACTCTGTCCCATGCGTACCTGCCTCAACTCCTGCCGCAGCAGCCATGCGCTGTGCTTTTTTACATAGATCTTGCGCTCAAAATCCAGACCATCACGCAGTTCCATGTATTCATGCGTGTAGCGCGCGTAACAGTATTTGCAGGCGAACTCGCAGCCGCGGTACGGATTGATCTGCCAGTAGAAGGGAACCCTCGCTGAGGTGCAGCGAGTGAGCAGACTGCGGTTTTCCAGCGTTATGTATTCAACCTGATGTCCCTGAGAAAGCGCTTCTCCTTCAGCCGCGAGACGAGCAATTCCCACCAGCTGTGATTCCGGTTCGGACTGGGGAAAGAGCGATGGCATAGCGTATTCGTTTTATGTTCGCTATTAATAATATGCGTAATAGTATGCGAATACAAGACGAAAGTTTTGGGAGAAGGGTGGTGGGCTGCTGAACTCGATTACTGCACTGCAAGGGGCGGCTTTGCCGGACGCAGCAGCTTGGCTGCATCCTGGTCCAGCAGCCAGAGCAGGTGGCCATCTTCCGGCTGCACGGATTGAGAAGGATACTTCTTCGGGCCGGGCTTCATCACGTCACTCAAAACCTGTGCTTTGCTTTCCCCGGAAATCAGGAATGCAACTTCAGCGGCATGGTTGAGCACAGGAAAGGTCAGCGTAATGCGGAAGGTTTGCAGTTTCTGGACCCAGTTCGCTGCCACTCTGCGTGAGGTTTCATTGAGCGCGTCGCTGCCGGGGAAAAG
Organism: Candidatus Angelobacter sp.; assembly: GCA_036502105.1. Lineage (GTDB taxonomy): Bacteria > Acidobacteriota > Terriglobia > Terriglobales > Acidobacteriaceae > Angelobacter. Next base: position 3,353 of record DASXZE010000426.1, read on the forward strand.
GGACGCCGTGTGGCCGTCTTCTCCCAGGCCAAGCTGGATCAGATCAAAGCGCGGCCAGTCACCGCCGGTCAGCTTAAAGAAATCGCGCAGCTGGGCTTCATAATCTTCAGCTGCGGCATTGGGCTCCAACTCGGCGCGTATGCGATGAATATTGCTCTCAGGAATTGGAACCTTGGATAGCAGCGATTCATTGGCCATTCGGAAATTGCTGTCTGAATCTGTTGGAGGAACGTGGCGCTCGTCGCCAAAAAATACATGGATTCTCTCCCACGGCAGCTCTTGATGCTCGCTGGCCAGCAACGAATAGACGTTGCGCGGCGTATTGCCGCCAGACAATGCCACAGAAAACCGGCCGCGCTCAGCAACGGCTGTTTCTGCAAGTTGGTGAAATTCCTGTGCTGCGGCGCGGCACAAAGCCGCGTTGTCTGAAAGTATTTTGATCTCTGAGCCCATAATCCCTTGGTTCTTAATTCTTTGTTCTCAAATTATTGCTTCTTGATTCTGTTGAATAATCTCCGGCGCTGCTTACTGTTTGATTTTTCTCCATGAGCGCCCATCTCTGGCGATAATGTCCGTCGCCTCTGACGGCCCCCATGATCCCGCAGCGTAGTTTGGGAAATTGCGCGTTGGCAACGCCTTCCACACATCAAGAATTGGATCCACTACACTCCAGCCAGCTTCCACCATGTCCGCGCGTTGGTAGAGCGTTTGATCGCCCATAATGCCGTCATAGAGCAACACTTCATATCCGGTGTTGGGGTCGGTGCCAAAATAGTCAGAATAATTGAAGGCCATCTCCACTTGTCCAACCTTCATTTGTGCACCCGGAATCTTGGCGCCGAAGCGGAGCGAGATGCCTTCATCCGGTGCGATGTGAATGATGAGCTGATTAGCGTCCAGGCTGTTGACCGGGGTGTCACGGAACAGGACAAGAGGAGCGCGCTTGAACTGCACCGCAATTTCCGTGTAGCGTGCAGCTAGTCGTTTGCCCGTGCGTATATAAATCGGTACGCCGGCCCAGCGCCAGTTATCGATCATCAGCCTGAGCGCAATAAAAGTTTCAGTTTTTGAATCCTGCGGAACGTCTTCTTCCGTGCGATAGCCCGGCACGCGCTCACCTTTGATTGTCCCGGGGCCGTATTGGCCGCGGACAGCGCTATGTAAAACGTCTTCGCCAGTGAAAGGCTGCAGGGCGTGCAATATTTTTGCCTGCTCGTCATGCACCGATCCGGAGTTAAATGAAATCGGCGGCTCCATGGTCGTAAGCGAGACCAACTGGAAGAGATGATTCGGCACCATGTCTCTCAACGTGCCAGCCATATCAAAATAGCCGCCACGTTTTTCTACGCCCACGGTTTCCGCCACCGTGATCTGAATATGGTCGATGTAGCGCCGGTTCCAAATCGGCTCAAAGATGCCATTGCTGAAGCGGAAAACCAAGATGTTCTGGACCGTCTCTTTGCCAAGATAATGGTCGATGCGGAAAATCTGATTTTCCGTCAACACTTTGTTTACCTGGCGATTTAATGCCTTGGCCGAATGCAGATCATTGCCAAAAGGCTTCTCAAAAACTACGCGACGCCAGTGTCCGTCTTTCTCGCAGGCCAGATCAGCCGCTCCCAGTTGGTCAACGATGCCCCCAAAAAAGGCCGGGCTGGTCGCGAGATAAAAGAAGTAATTGCCGTGGGTGTTGTGCTGTTCGTCCACGTTGGTCAGGGTCTTGGCCACACGTTTATAGAGATCAGGATCTTTGAATTCTCCGCCAACGTAATAGACCCGCTCCATCATCCAGTCATGCAATTTGGGATCAAGTGTACCGGTTGCGAAGCTCTTCAGCTTTTCTCCCATTACCTCGCGATATTGCTCTGTGGTGTAGTCATTGCGGCCCACGCCCACAATGGCAAAATCAGAAGTGAGCAACTTGCTTTTGACCAGGTTGTAGAGTGCAGGGAAAAGTTTTCGTCCGGCAAGGTCGCCGGTCCCTCCAAAAAGAACCATCACGCAAGGGCCAACAGGCGGCGGTGATCCTGCTGGTGTTTGTTCCATAGAGGGCAGTTCGCTTTCAAGCTGAGGCATTGTGCCGGAATCTCCTGCTCACGAAGAGCACTTATTATTTTTGTTTTAATTCAATGTGTCCGCCGAACTTCTGCCGCATGGCGCTGAGAATCTTTTCCGCAAAGGTATGCTCCTGCCGCGAACGGAACCGCGTATAAAGCGCAGCGGTCAGCACGTCAGCCGGGACAGCCTCTTCCAGCGCGGCATTTACCGTCCAACGGCCTTCGCCTGAATCCTGCACGAAGCCCGTGTATTCAGAGAGCGTTGGATTTTCCGCCAGCGCCATGGCTGTAAGATCCAGCAGCCAGGAAGAAACCACGCTGCCGCGCCGCCAGACCTCAGCAATGTCCGTCAGGTTCAAGTCGTAGCGTTGCGCTTCCGGTAATTGATCAGAATTGGCGTTGCGAAAAATATCAAAA
>DASXZE010000427.1:0-4931 GCA_036502105.1 Candidatus Angelobacter sp.
ATGGAGAAGTACAGGGAAAAGCTGGAAGCCTTCCGTGCCTTGTCGGTCGAAACTATCAGCGCTATGACGACCGGAACAGGCCGCGACGAATTCATCACCACCGCCGGGGTCATCACTGGCGTCCGCACTCTCAAGTCGCGCAAGGGCGATTTATATGCCCAGGCCAGGATGGAAGATATGAGCGGCTCCATTGAAGCCGTGATCTTTCCTGACTCATACAAAAAGCTGCAGGTTATTTTGAAGCAGGAAATTCCCATGCTGGTGAAAGCCAGCATTCGTGTGGAAGAAGGCGCCAGCCCCAAGATCATGATCAACCAGCTCACGCCGCTGGAAGAGGCGCAGCCAAAATTGCCGCGCTCCATCCGCATACGCGTGCCTCTGGATACCGCCACAGAAAACACTGTGGACGCGCTGCACGCCATCTGCCATGAACGCAAAGGCGAAGCAAAAGTGATGTTCGCGATGGAGCGTACCGGAGACTTTATGGTGGTCTTGGAAGCGGACAGATATAATATCTGTGCAGACCGCAGTTTTATTACCCGCGTGGAAGAACTGTGCGGGCGAGGCGCGGTCCAGATTATTGATTGATGGGTTGCTGATAACGAGTGGGCTTGTGAACACAAGTGTCAGCGCACGATTTGAGTCGTGCCGTAAGGGCGTTCTTCAATGCGGGCTTTAGCCCCTGAAAAAAGTTTAGGAGTTATCGTTGGATCCAGCCGTAAAAGCGCAACGCCAGTTAGAGGTCATTGAGGGGCAAGTCGCCCTGCTTGAAACGCGCGCCAGCGCTGACCAGGACGCGCGCCTGCAACTCAAGCACCTGCAGCACCAGATCAGTTTTTTGCGTGAACAAATCCGCCTGCATATCAATGCGTGGCAAAAGACGGAGCTGGCGCGGCACTCGCAGCGGCCCTTCACACTGGACTATGTAGAGCGCATCTTCACCGACTGGAGTGAGGTCCACGGCGACCGCAACTTTGGCGACGATCCTGCCATCCTGTGCGGCATGGCGCGCTATCACGGTGAGAATGTAATGGTCATCGGTCACCAGAAAGGCCGGGACACCAAGCAGCGCGTGGCCCGTAATTTTGGCCAGGCAAATCCTGAAGGTTATCGCAAAGCGCTCCGCTGCATGAAGATGGCAGAAAAATTCGGCCGTCCGATATTTACTTTTGTCGATACTCCCGGCGCATATCCCGGGCTGGGCGCAGAGGAGCGCGGACAGGCAGAAGCCATTGCCCGCAACCTGCGTGAGATGGCCCGCATTGAAGTTCCCATTATCACCACTGTTACCGGCGAAGGCGGCAGCGGCGGCGCGTTGGCGATTGCCGTGGCTGATCGCGTCTTTATGATGGAGAATTCAGTCTATTCCGTGATTTCGCCGGAAGGCTGCGCTTCCATTATGTGGCGCGACGCGTCAAAGAAAGAGATTGCAGCCCAGGCGTTGCGTATTACTCCTCCAGACTTGAAGGAAATGGCCATCATCGACGAGATTATTCCCGAGCCGGACGGCGGCGCGCACCTGGACCATGACGCCGCCGCGGCCATGGTCGATGAAGTCCTTTTCAAGCACTTTAACGAGCTGAAGCAGCATCCGGTGCAGAAGCTCCTTGACGGCCGCTACGATAAGTTCCGCAACATGGCCCAGTTTTTTACGGAATAACATTTGCCACCTCCCGGAACCATTGTTGCGCACGCGCCCTGCCGGGTTGACCTGGCAGGCGGCACCATGGACCTTTGGCCGCTTTATCTTTTCCATCCCGGCGCGGTCACTCTCAATTTTGCCGTGAATGTTCTTACGCGCTGCAAGGTCACGCGGCTTACTGAAAAAATTATCCGGTTGAAATCACTGGATACCAAAGTAGAAGAAGAGTTTGCCGACTTTGAGCAGCTGTGCTCCGCACGAAAATTTAAACATCCGCTGGCTGGGCATCTGGTGCGCTTCTTTGCGCCTGAAGGCGGCTTTGAAGTGGAGACGCACTCTGAGTCTCCGGCTGGCGCAGGAATTTCCGGCTCTTCTGCGCTCATGATCGCCACCACGGCGGCGCTGGCGCGCTACACCGGCAAGAAGCTTGACCGCGAACAGATTCGCGTAATCGCGCAGAACGTTGAAGCCCAGCTCATCAAAGTCCCGACCGGCTGCCAGGATTATTATCCCGCACTCTATGGTGGAGTAAGCGCCATCCATCTGGATCCAGACGGAATTCATCACACCGCGGTGCGCGTGGCGCCAGAGGATTTGGATCGCCGTTTTGTGCTGGTCTATACCGGAGCGCCGCGCAAATCAGGCATTAATAATTGGGAGGTATTCAAAAAGCACATCGACGGCGACAAAAAAATCTTCCACAACTTTGAACGCATCGGCGAGATTGCCCGCGACATGCACCATGCGCTTTCCATGGCGGACTGGAAGCTGGTAGCCAAGCTGATTCGCGAAGAATGGAAGCTGCGTAAAACCAACGCTCCCAAGATCAGCACGCCCGTGATTGAAAAGTTGATAGGTGTGGCCATGCGTCAGGGCGCTGTGGCGGCCAAGGTTTGCGGCGCGGGCGGCGGCGGCTGCATTGTTTTCCTTACTGAACCGGAAAACAAAGAGCATGTTTCAGCGGCGCTGCGCAGCTATGGCGGCGTGGTATTGCCGGCTACCATCGCCCGCGATGGGCTTACCGTGAGCGGACGGTCGTTAGGCGCAGAGTAGCCATGCGCAGAATAGCCATGCGCAGAATAGCTAGCCCGGAAATATAACGGGTCGCTGAAAAATCAGTACTTAGATACCCAAAAATAAATCAGGGCCGAAAGTGATGAAGCGAAATAATAGCGGGGCGGGAAGCTCGTCCCACATCTGGCCCGGCTTAAGCATCTAACAGAGCGGCTGTTAAATAGGTTGAAAAATGGCCTGTTTTAGCGAATGATGAAAGAGGCAGCAGCCAACAGGTGTCCCCATGTTACGCCGTGCCCTATTCTTTTTTCTTTTTGCTTTGACCGTCTATAGCGTGGCTGCGGGCCAGTCCGCGCCCATCATTGTGCGGCCGGGAAACCCGGAGGATACGCACATCCCCAGGGCTGAGCCTGTACAGGAGCCCGGCGGCCCTCCGCAGCTTAAGCCTGCAGACCTGGACAGCCGGAAAAACCTGGAAGACGCTACCAGAATGCAGTTGATCCGCCTGACCGAGGCGGAATTTGTGCACGTGCGCAAAAACTTTCCGGTCGGCGACAAGAGCATGGTGATTGAGCCGGACGGTCTGGTAAAACCAGGGGACGCCCAGCTCTACCGGATGGCGCAAACCTACGGTGCTGCGGCCAAGATAGGCGACCGCGTCCAGATTACCAATATCACCTTCCGCGAAAAATCGATTTACATTGAGATCAATGGTGGCCCCAAGAAAAAAACCAAGTGGTATAACCGCATTGAGATTTCCGGTATGGGCGGCAGCACCGGCGGCGCCGATCCTAACCAAGGGCAGGCCACCGGCGCAGCGGTAACGCTGGAATTTAAAAAACATGTGCCGGAGATGACCGGCAATGAACTGCAGCAGCTTCTGCGCCCTGTATTGGATTTTTCCGTGAAGACCGCCAATGAGGTTTTTATTGACACCCTTCCGCCCAAGATCAGGGCGGCGGTAAAAAACCATGAAGTGCTGGTGGGCATGAATCATGACATGGTGGTGATGGCCCGTGACCGTCCGCCGCAAAAAGTGCGCGAGAAAGACGAAAAAGGCAAGGAATACGAAGAGTGGATTTACGGCACGCCGCCGCAGGACGTGGTATTTGTTCGCTTTAATGGCGACGAAGTAGTGCAGGTGAAAATTGCCAAAGTCGGCGGGCAGATGACCGTGAAGACGCAAAAAGAAATTGAAGTAAGAGACGGCGTTCCCACGCTCGCGGCCTTGAAGGCCAGCGAGACACCGCAGGACGTAACCGCCCCCACGCCACAGCAGGACCAACCTAAACATAAGCCAACGCTCAAGCGCCCGGATGAGCAACCAGATCCAATGGTGCAGAAGCCCAGCTCAAGCCAGTCCACCTCAGACCAGGATGAGCCGCAATGGGGCACAGATGGCAAGCAACCGCCTGCTGACGGGCAACCCACAGATACCAAGCAGAAACCCGCTGATGGCCAGCAAAAGCCACCGCAACCATAAGCGCCGCCCGTCTTATTAATGAGGACGGGTGCATCCGCGGTTTAAAGCAAGATGTTTTAACCCAGATGTTTTACCCCCAGGATGTTTTAATCCCAGGATGTTTTAAAATAAAGAAGTGAAGATTGCGCTTGGGCAGATCAACCCCACCATTGGGGATTTCACCGGCAATAAAAAAAAGATCATAGAATCTGCGCGCCAGGCACTTACCCTGGGTGCGGAGATGGTTCTTTTCCCCGAGCTTGCGGTCTGCGGCTATCCTCCACGTGACCTTCTGGAAAAACCAGATTTTGTCGCCCGCAATCAGCAAGTGATCGATGAGATTGCACAGGCAGTTCCGGGGATCACCATCATCTGTGGCTTCGTTTCGCCGGCCAAAGTTGAGACCGGCAAATCCGTCATGAACTCAGCGGCAGTACTGCGCGATGGCGTGGTGCAATTTGTGCAATCCAAAATGCTGCTGCCTACCTATGACGTGTTTGACGAAAGTCGCTACTTTGATCCCGCCAGGTCGCAAAAGCTGCTTCCCGTCGGCGGCAAGCAATTTGCCTTAACCATCTGCGAAGACGCCTGGAATGACAAGCACTTCTGGCATCGCCGTTTGTACAGCGTGGATCCTGTGGATGAACTTCTGCACGCGGGTGGCAACTTTGTCATCAATATTTCCGCTTCTCCGTTTCATCTGGGAAAACGCGAACTGCGCCGCCAGATGCTGGAGACCATTGCGCGCGATAACAAAGTGCCTGTCTTGTTCGTGAACCAGGTGGGCGGCAATGACAGCCTGCTGTTTGATGG
>DASXZE010000428.1:0-5396 GCA_036502105.1 Candidatus Angelobacter sp.
ATCTTGCCCGCCGCTCTGAGCCTGTTGGTCGCCGCTATCTGCGCCAAAGACTTCAGCGATTTTGTCTTCTACCTGGGTAACGCTTGCTGCCTTTAGTGAATCCCTGGGAAATTCAATGATTACCTCTCCAGTGTAAGCAACCGCCTGGCCGGGATCGCCGGAGCAGTATCCAAAAGAAACTTTCACATCGTCTTTATCGACGTCAAGTTTTGTGGGGAATACCTTATCTCCCTTTTCAAGAGTGACCACCGTCTGCTTGGTCATATTCAGGTAGTAAGTACACTTGAAGCCGGGTTTGGTGAAGCTTCCATTTCTGTAATGGGAAGCACACATGGTTGACGATCCTTTTTGCGGCAATGCAGCAGGGCCGGCTTTCTGAAGCGCCAACGCAGTTTCAGGATTAGTGACCGTACATCCGCCTTTGGCGGTCATCTTGGCCAGGGGGTATTGCGCCTCCAACTGTTCCAGCACGGAGGGGTAGGCTGAAGGCGAAGAAGGTGTGCTCTGTGAATTAAGCGTAGTCGTAGGTGCGGCCACGAGCACGGTTAAAGCAATGCAGACGAATAAGCGCTTTGTCATGATCCAGGTTCCTCATTTTAAGCATTGCTGCTCGTTATTTACTTTCCTCCCGGCGAGCCGGCGCTCTTTTGAACTGCCTGTTCAGCGCCATCGGCATCTTTTTGCTGGTTTTGCAATTCGCCGTCGGCATCTGGATCCGGCTGCGGAGCGGGTACTTCGCCGCCTATAGTGCCTGTATCCGGAGCTTTCGGTAATCCATTTTTGCCGGAGTTGTCCGCCATGGTTTTCAGTCCGGCATCCATTTTTTCCCGGAACTGATTATGCATTTCCTGCAGATCGCTTATTTGCACGTCCGCATTTGTGCCAATTGCGCAATCGCCTTTTTTACTGCTGACTACGCTCACACCGATTTTGGTCCCATTGGGCTCGCCACTGCGGACAAGAACATCACCCGCTGTAACGGCGCATTCGCCGGAGTCGCCAACTAAATCGACATTTCCGGCGGCAACAAAGACCCGCTGGTTAGGATCGAGCGCCGCGGGAGTTTCTTCCGGCTGATTATTTGCATTCTGCGCGGGCGCATTGCCGGCTGCCGGAGCAGGCTGTGCCGCAGCCGCGCGCTCGAGTGCTAACTGGCGTTGCACCTCATCCGCAATCATTTGCTTGACCTCTGGAGAAAGCGCGACCTGGCCGCCACCGCCGCCGTTGTTGCCGGAGTCATTCGCATCCTGCTGCATCGCTGCCGAATTGGCCTCGGCGCGTGCTTCATAGGAGGCGCGCAGATTTTCTGCAAGCAGATAATCGGTCAACCAGAGTGATGCGCTGGGATAAACAGGGTAGGGTGTGAAGTAATAGCCATAGTATCCATACCAGGGATTGCCGGCCCATCCCCAGCCATAAACAACTGGAGTAGCCCAGGGACTATAGGCCCATCCATAAAACGCGGGATGATAATAAAAGGCCGGCGCGTAGCCGTAATAAGGATTGCCGTGCCAGTAATAGGAGCGATACGCATAGGCATAGCGGCGTCCGCCGTAAACATACGTGCGCTGAACGTACACATGGCCGCCGCGATTGACAAATCTGCGTTCGGTGAAGCCTCTGCCATGTCCATAGCCGACAATTCTGCGGCCTCCGGCCCCTCTGGTTTCAAATCTGGTCCCACCCCGGAAATCATGGCGTACTGCCAGTTCGCGTCCTCGACTATCGCGTCCGCTGATTTCGCGAACTCTGCCACGTCCATCGGTGGCGACGCGACGGCCGCCTACTTCATGAACATTCCGGACAGGCTCCCGGCGCCCTGCCGTGCGTCCGTTGTTTGGGCCTCTATCTTTGCCTGCATGGTCATTGCGGTTGGAATTATTATTTCTATCGTTGTTGCGGCCATTCTCTGCGCTTCCCCCGCGGCCGTTATTGTTGCCACTTCGATTATTTGCACTATTACCGGATCCAGAGCGCCCATTGCTGTTTCCTGGGCCACTATTGCTTTTTCCACTTGCGCCGCCTGTAGATCCCGTTCGTCCCGCGCCAGTTCCGCGAGAGGCGCTTGATCCACTGTTGTTGTTGCCACCCGGCCGACCAGATGAATTACCCGAGCCACCCGGTCTACCATTACTTGAGTTGCCACCTGGCCTGCCCTTGCTGGTCCCATTGCCAGGCCTGCCGGTGGATGATGACTTCCCGGAATTTCCATGGGCCTGTCCGGATCCGCCGGATTGATGTGCTTGAGGAGCAGGCTTACTTGGTGCAGAAGGTTTGTGCTTGTCGTCTGCCGACATTCCTATGGATAGCGTGGTTACAAAAAACACCAGTGACAGGAACGTCAACAACGTTTTGGAATCTTGCTTTAACCGCATGGCTCCTCCGGAACTAAAAATCTTTATCGTATAAGCACACGAGTTCGGCACAAACTGAAGCTGAGAAAAGTCTGCCTGGAAAATTGGCTACCTTTTAATTCGCTGCGACCTTATCGACAGAAGGGGGTGACTTATCTTAGCGGGGGTTCCTGTTACAAACCTGAATTCAGCTCTGGATTTCTTTGAACGCTATTGCGCAAGGCGTGAATCCTCTGATTCGGTGGTCGATAAAAATCTGAAACACCTGTTTTGGAAAATTGCCAAGAAAGTGTGCTACACAGAGGTTAAAATGTGTGTTAAGAATTGATAAGTTTATTAGCCTCCCGCAATCGATGGCACCAGCGTGACCTCATCGCCCTCTTTGAATTTGTAATCTTTGCCCAAAAATCGGATGTCCTCATCATTGACGTAAATATTCAGGAAGCGGCGCACATTGCCTTGTTCGTCGCGCAGGTGAGGCTTGAGTTCTGGAAAGCGACTGCCTAAAGAATCCAGAAGACTGTTCAGATCAGTCGCAGTGCAATCAAAGTGGTCCTGATTTTCCGTATGACGGCGGAATGCGCTGGGAATGGAAACCTTCACGCTCATTTAAGCGGCTCCTTTGCTTGTGGCTTGTGGGCCGGCGAATTCATTTTCCAGGTACTGCTCAAATGCCGCCAGCTTGGGCGGAATAGGCTCGGCTACTTCGAATTTACCGGTAAGCGCGTCAGTGGTTTTAAGTCCGTTGCCAGTAATGCAGAGCACTGTGGTTTCATCCGGACGTATGCGGCCCTGCGCAAAAAGTTTCCGTGCGCTGGCTACCGTCACGCCTCCGGCGGTCTCGGTGAAAATGCCTTCCGTTTCGGCCAGCAGGGTCATGCCATCGACGATCTCAGGATCGCTAGCGTCTTCCGCCCATCCACCGCTGCCCAAAATAGTTTTTGCCGCGTAGAATCCATCCGCTGGATTTCCAATGGCGAGTGAACGCGCAATGGTGGAGGGCTTCTGCGGATCAATCTCATTGCGTCCGGCTTTTACAGCCACGCTGATCGGGCTGCAACCCGTGGCCTGCGCGCCAAAGAATTTGACCTGCTTCTCTTCCACCAGGCCAAGCTCAACCAGTTCCTTAAAGGCTTTATAGATTTTTGTGATGAGTGATCCGCCAGCCATCGGCACCACAACATTGTCCGGCAGGCGCCAGCCAAGCTGCTCCGCAATCTCATAGCCCACGGTCTTCGAGCCCTCCGCGTAATAAGGCCGTAGATTCACATTCACAAAGCCCCAGCGATGTTTGTCGGCAATTTGCGAACAGAGGCGGTTTACGTGGTCATAATTGCCGTCAATGCGCACGATCTGCGCACCGTAAACCTGCGTGTTCAGCACTTTGGCGGCCTCAAGATCGGCGGGAATAAAGATGCAGGCGCGGAAGCCCAGGCGCGCCGCCTGCGCGGCAACAGCATTGGCCAGGTTGCCGGTGGAAGAACAGCTCACCACTTCAAAGCCAAAATTCTTGGCTTGCGTAAGCGCCACCGCCACCACACGATCTTTAAAGCTCAGCGTGGGGAAACAAACCGCGTCATTTTTTATATAGAGCGACCGGCTGCGGAGCTTTTCACCCAGCTTGGTAGCGCGGACCAGCGGCGTAAATCCTGCGGGAGTTGATGCATCATACGTTTCCGGCAGAGGCAGAAGTTCTTTATAGCGCCACAGATTCGTGGGACGATGCGCGATCCCGTCCTTGCTGACTTCCTTGCGAATGCGGTCCATGTCATAGGCCACTTCCAGCGGGGCAAAGCAATTCTGGCAAAATGAAATCGGCTGGTTGCCCCAAGTGGTCTTGCACTCGCGACATCGCAATTCATAACGCAGGCTGGCGCTCATTGTTTGTCTCCTTGGTCTGTTGTGCTCGGCTAAATCGATCTTTGGTGCTCCGCTCAAATCCCTTAAAACTAAAAACCCGCTGCCCTGAGGCAGCGGGTTCATGATTGCTGAATTAAATCTTGATTATGAACCTGTCTGCCTCAGTGTAAACACACGCATAACCATGGTGTGACAGCACATGGCCATGTTGGAGACAGAAAGTAACATTGGGTTAAAGTTTACACATTGATGGCGGCAGAATCAATCACGCATTTAGGTTCTTATATTCGAGCAAAGTACTTGGTATTTAGTATTTGGTAATTAGCTAAATACCAACTACTAAGTACCGCCTTTAACTTGTCATCAACTCTCTGGCTCTGATCGTCGTTTTGATAATCGCATTCATCAGGGTCACTCGAAGTCCGCCTTTTTCCAGTTCCATCAAGCCTTCGATGGTGCAGCCGGCTGGCGTGGTCACGGCATCTTTGAGCAGCGCGGGATGATGCCCGGTCTCAAGTGCCAACTGCGCCGAACCGAAAAGAGTTTGCGCTGCCAGCGTTGTGGCCATTTCGCGCGGCAAGCCGACTTTTACGCCGGCTTCGGCCAGCGACTCCAGGATCACAAACACAAATGCCGGACCGCTGGCGGAAAGCGCCGTGATCGCGTCCATGTGCTTTTCATCGACAATCAGCGCTCGACCCACGCTTTCAAATAGATGCTTGGTTGTTTCCAGGTGCTCTGGCTTGGCGGAAGGGCTGGCGCAAATGGCCGTCATCGCGGCGCCTACCATGGCCGGGGTGTTGGGCATGGCCCGGACCACGGGAACGCTCTTGCCAACCTTTTGCTGGATGAAACTTGTTGTGGTGGAAGCAGCAATAGAAATCACCAGCGTCTCCGGAGTAAGGTTGGGGGCGATCTCATCAAGAAGCTGGCCCAGCGTTTGTGGCTTTACACACAGCAACACAATGGCAGCGCCGGAGACCGCTTCACGATTGTCTGTGATCACGGGAACTCCGCCAAGTTCTTTCGACAATTCTTCTGCACGCTCGCCGTGCTGCACTGTGGCAATGGCTTCCTGAGACGCGACCAGTTTCCGCTCCAGAAATGATTCCAGCAGAATGGTGCCCATCTTGCCGCAGCCCAGCACTGCAATTTTCTTTCTCGCGTGAGTTTTAGAAGTAC
>DASXZE010000429.1:0-4797 GCA_036502105.1 Candidatus Angelobacter sp.
TGAGCAGGCTGACCTATGGGCCCAATCATCCTTTAGGTTTTGTGGCTGGCGGTTCGCCGGAAGGTATCCGCGTACTCAAGCCCGAGCACATTCAGCAGTTCCACGAACAAAACTACCATCTCCCCAACATGACGGTGATCGTGTCTCATCCTCGGGAGATGCAGCTGGAAACGGTCCTTACAAAAACAGATGCCATGTTGCTCCGGCTTGAGCCTGCCCCGCCTAAGCGGCATTTCAAGACGCAGGATGAACTGCCCGCGCCGCAGGCCGCGGCCGCGGGAACGGTGGATGTAGTCGCTTATCCCAGCGAGAATGAACAACAGCCCAGCCCCATTGCTTTTGGCTGGCCCGCACAGCTCAACCTCAACCCGCAGGAATTTACCCTGCTCAATCTTTTTGTGAACAATCTGGCGGGCGACGCCACCACCAACCTCTATAAAAAGCTGATTGATACCAAAACGCGGGAAGTGGATATAGGCGCACAAGCCTTATTTAGCGGCGCTCCCTTCAGCGAGGGCCAGCCGGTTGTTCTCTGGGTGGCGGAAGTCCCGCCAGCCAACATTACGGAAACAACCATCAAGGATTTGCGTGCGCGGATTACCACTGAGATTGCCCGGATTGCCTCCTGGAAAGACGGCTCCCCGGAGCTCATGGAATTCAACGCCCGCATTCGCGATCGGATCATGGAGCAGCGCCGCGGCCTGGCAAAGTTTGTTAACTCACCGCCACGCTTTGGGTTTCGCGATACCTACAGTAGCTGGCTTGATCAATTGGACGAAATATCGAAGACGACTGGCTTCAAAAAATCTGTGACCTTGAAACCTGAGCTTGCGGAAATCGAGCGCCTGCTGGATGGAAAACAAAATATATGGCGTGAGCGCATCGCGCAATGGAAGATTGCTTCCACCGTGCCTTACGCGGTGGGTGCGCGTCCTAGTGCGGCTCTTGCGCGCCGGCAGGCTGAGGAAGCGCTGGCCCGCGGCAATGCGGAAGTCAGTCGCCTGGAAAAACAGTATGGAATTACTGATGCCCAGGCGACCATCAAAAAATATCAGGCTGACTATGACGCTGTGAGTGCGCATCTCGATACTCTGGCGGCGAAGCATTCCGGCTTCCACTTCATGGATGATCCGCCGCTCAGCCTGGACAGCACTTTGGATTTTCATCGGGACACGCTGCCCGGCGGCATTCCCATGGTCACTTCAACCTTTGACAATATGACCAGCGCCACCGTGGGACTGGCCCTGCGCCTGGATGAAGTGCCTGACGATGAGCTGGTTTATCTCTCCGCCCTGCCCGATCTCATGCGCAATACCGGCGTGATAATTGACGGCCATCCCGTGAGCAATGAGGAGATGAGCGGCCGGCTGCGGCGGGAGATTCTTGCCCTGAGCGTGAATTTTTCTGTCGACTTTCGTACCGAGCGCAATGAATTGGTCATTGCCGGCGCGGGAAATAATATTGAGGAATCGCGAAAAGCTCTTGCCTGGATGAAGCTGGCCTTGTTCAGTCCAAATTGGACGCCGGATAACCTGCCGCGCATTCGCGATGTGATTGATCAGTCACTGGCCGAACTCCGCACCGTGATGCAGCAGTCGGAAGAAACCTGGGTTTCAAACGTGCACGACGTTTATAGCCGCCAGAATAATGGGACATTGCTGGCGACCAGTTCATTTTTCACCTCTGAACATAACTACCAGCGCTTGCGCTGGATGTTCATGGATAGCGGCACTCCAGAGGTGCGGACAGAAGTTGCCGCATTTCTCAATGAGCTTGCCGGCGCTGGCAGCAACGCGAACCGCACCGGCTTGAAAGCATTGCAGGCAGCCCTGCAGAAGCAGGAGGCTTCGGCGATAGATCCCGCAGCCAAAGAAAAATCTGCAAAAGACCACTCTGTAAAAGATGGCGCCAACGGCCAGTCCGTAAAAGAACAGCCAGCCAACGATTTGCCGGCCGGCTTAAAGCCTATCTTTGACAGATTCTCTCTGCTTTCCGCCAGGGCCAGACATATTGCGGTGGAAGTTGCCAAGGACCTGGACCAGACTCTGAATGAAGTGCCGGATGATTCTCTGGCCAGTGACTGGGCGTATGTCATACGTGAAATTCGTCATGACATGGAAATAACTCCAAGCATGGCCTTGACTCGCTTGAATGCAGTTCGCCAGCGCCTGTTGAAGACCGGCAATGCGCGGATGTATATGGTTGGTTCGCAGGCCAGTCAGCAGCAGCTCAAGGAAGGCGTCGCTGACCTGATCGCCGGACTTTCCCCGGACAAGCCTTCACCAGCCGGCAGGACGAAACAGCGTTTCATTAGCTCCAGGCTGCAGGGCCGCATGCCCGGCGCGCAGAATCCAGTTTATGTGGGGCTGGTGAGTCCTACCATGCAGAAAGGCGTGTTCATTAACACCGTACCCACCGCCACTTTTGCTGATACTGACCGCGAGATTTTGCTGCGATACCTGGCCGCAAAGCTTTATTCTGGCGGCGGCGCGCAAAGTATTTTTTCCCGGACCATCGCTGCTGGCCTTGCTTATAGCAATGGAGTCAGCGCCTCCCCTCAGTCAGGGGTGTTTCGCTACTATGCTGAGCGTGTGCCGGAACTGCCGCAAACGTTGAAATTTGTGATCGATCTGGTCAAGCATGCTGAACCCGACCCCACATTGGTGGAATCAGCTATTGCAACCGTATTTAATAACGAACGCCCGGCCGGCGCTTATGAGTCACGCGCCGCCGCCATGGCTGACGACTTTGCTGACGGCGTGACTACGGAAATGACCAGGCGCTTCTTTCAGGCAATTCTAGATTTAAGAAAAACCCCGAAACTTTCCGATGAACTGTTTAAGAGGGTGCCGGAAGTTTACGCCGCCATCCTGCCTGGTTTCTCATCCCAGACCGCGCCTGTGGCGGGCAGTACTTATCTTGTAATTGGATCGCCGCGGCAGCTGGAGCTTTATCAGAATTATCTGCAAACTGCTATTGGTACTGACACGCAGCTCTACAAAATCTACCCACGGGATTTCTGGATGGTCACACACTTCTAGCACCACCAACATAAAGGCCGTGCGGGCCGTGTTTACCGTTTTGCCGCCCCCATGGCCCAGGTTTCCAGCTCGCCAATCTGGCGCATAAGCTGAATCTGCGCGCGGTCCATCTCAAAGCTGGAGTTCAGATAGGCGGTGTAGCGCTCGTGTTCCACCACGCGCGCATTTTCTTCATCTTTTATGCTGGCGCCCCCGCTCTCAATTTTTGCGTGTGTCGCTTCAATGTCAGACTGCGCCAGCTGATGCTCCAGTTGCGCCACTTCCCGTGCTGCTGCCAGTTGCTGCACAGACCGCTGCAGCCGCAGCGTGTTCGCGCTTACTTGTTCCTTAACGCTCTGCGCTTCTTTGCGTGACTTATTGGCGTCCGCTTTTGCTGCTTCAGCCACGGCGCGCTGTATAGGATTAAAAAAAGGAAAGCGGATGGCCACGCCGGCAGTCACGTTGTTACGCTGAAATTTCTGGAAGAACTGGTCGTAGTTGTTAAAGCGCGCCAGCACGGCATACTGGCCCACGAAGTCGATGGCTGGATATAACTGTTTGTGCTCCGCGCTGGCCCGAAATTCTTTTGCCGCCGCAGTGGCGTCCGCCACTTTCACTACTGGATTATTCTTCAGCGCTTCCGCAGCCAGGTCCTGGTCCTGCGCAACCGCCGGCATCTCGGGGATAGATTCAGTGGAAGTCACTATCGACGCAACCGGCAATCCTGTGAGTTGTGACAACCGTAGCCGCAACTGGTCTGCCGCCGACTGCGTTTGTGCAATGTCCAGCCGTGTTCTCGCGCCAACCAGCTTGGCGCGTGTAGCGTCCACGTTGCTATCCAATCCCGCCTGGACGCGCTGGGTGACAATGTCTTGAAATTTCTGCGCGCCCTGCTGCTGCTCGCGCTGGATGGTAAGCGACGACTCCAGCAGATCAAGCTGCACGTAGTCCACTGCCGTTTCCATAATCACGTCATTGCGGCGGTCGGCGTTCTGCGCCGTGGTGGCTGCCATTTCACTCTTGGCCGCCTTGATGTAACTGCGGTCAGCGGCGTTGATGAGCGCGCCTTGAAAGTTCACGTTGAAAATGGAAGGCGCAGCGCCTTCCAGGCTCAACGGGAATCCATACGAACCGCCCAGGCCGGAGCCCATGACCGCCTGTGGCAAAAACACGTCGCGCGTCTGGCTCACTGAGGCGCGCGCGTGCTCCAGATCAGCCAGGGCTATGCCGCTCGTGGCGCTGTTCTTCACCGCCAGTTCAATAGCGGTCCGGAATGCCAGCGGCTTGTCTTTGCTGTAAGAAGCCTCTTGCGCGAGCAGCATTGCGGGAAGCGCCACGATCCAGGCTGCAATCAGGATGACACCGGGGCCACCAGCACGCGCGGTTTTCGCATGATGAGGTGGAGTGACACGGGCATACAATTTCATTTTTCACCTGCGCGATTTCGGTATGGAGGAAAAACGTGATTTTATCGGGAAACGCGCGCCAGCGCATCCCGCGCCGACCTGTACTGTGAGGCCATGTTCAGAGCCGTTTGGAATTCAGCGGCTGCTTCTTTCCTCTTGCCTTGTTTTTCCAGAAGCACGCCCAGATAGTAATGCGCCTGAAACGCTGGCCCGTCTTCTGACGTTTCTTCCCGGGACACATAGCGGCGCAACATTTCTGCGGCGCCGGCAAAGTTGCGGCTGGCCTGCAGCAGCAGCGAGGCTGTATCAAACTCGGTTACATCGCCCGGACGCGCCGTGTTCACCGCCTGGTTCACGGCTGCTTCCATGTC
>DASXZE010000430.1:0-11934 GCA_036502105.1 Candidatus Angelobacter sp.
GCCACCGGCAGGAGTGCCGGCGCCACATTCGTGATCTGCAAACCTGGTTCTTACCTGAGTGAATTTGATATGGCAACGCAGACAAAAGCTGAAGTGACAAAAAGCGAAGCAACAAAAATCGAAGCGAACGTCCGGCAAGCAGTACCGTTTTTGGGCGTGACTAGCATGGAAGCTTCGCTACGCTTTTATGTGGATGGACTGGGCTTTGTGATGACCAAAAAGTGGACGCCGGATGGTCCGGACAAAGTCCGCTGGTGCTGGCTGGAGATTGGCAATGCTGCCTTGATGCTGCAGGAGTTCAAGAAAGACCACCATCCAAATTCAGGCAGGCCGGAGGGCAAGCTGGGCGTGGGTGTTTCTCTCTGTTTTCAATGTGTGGATGCTCTGGCGCTGTATCGGGAGTTCAAGTCACGTGGGGTTCAGGCGAAGACGCCTTTTGTCGGGAACGCGATGTGGGTGACGGTGGTGGAAGATCCTGACGGTTACAAGCTGGACTTTGAGAGTCCCACGGATGTAGCGGAAGAGATGGTGTATGCGGAGACGGCGCTGTGAGGTCGGCAAATTAATCGCTTTGGGATACTTCAAACATCAGCATAGGCGCAGGGCTAAAGCCCAATCCATAGGACAGCTTTCGGCACGACTGAAGTCGTGCCCTGATACCTTCAGAGGCTAAAGCCATGTGGCAAGATTATTTCTGGCTCAATCCGAATCTGGCAAAATGAAAGTTTTGTTCCGCCCGAATCTGGCGAAGTGAAAGTTTCCGCTTCGGAAAAATGGCGGCTCGCAAGGTTCAAGCTTCAACGTTCGAGTGTTTCAGATTTTATCTGTTTCTCTGCAACGCTGTGATGGTCGCTAATTCATTGGGTTTTTCTCATGCAATTTTCGCGCGGTGTATGCGCAAAGTGCTCACGTAATCCAGCAGGTAACGTTATGCAAGTAACGTTACTGCTCTACGGGATACTAAATACTGTTCTAAGGTCTTTGAGTGATTCGCGGATTGCCTCTCAGCTTGAACAATAGAGAGGCTATGAACAGAGTCGTAAACAAATTCGTGCAAGCTCATGACCGGTATCTGGAACTTGACCGCATTCGTACCGAATGCACCAGCCCGGCGCAACGGGAGTCGATTCACATTGCGATTATGACGGCGTACCTGGAAGTGCAGCACCATGCCCGGCAGATTACGGGCCTGCAATTTGCTGACGGCATGGATTTTGCCGAAGTAAATTAGTAGTCACTGAACAGGCACCCCTCAGCGCGCAATTTGCGTCTAAATTCTCACGCCACTGCTGTACTATGGACTTGTGTGTCCGGAGGACTGCTGTGGTTCCGGGCGCAAAGGTCACAAATCCCTGGGAGGTGGCTTCCCCATGCCACTGGCTCGCATATTTACGCGCAATCCTGAAAGAACGGCTGATCTTTCCAGTCAACTGCAGCAACAGGGCTATAAGATTGAAGTGGTAAGCCCCGACCAGAAGCATCTTGCTCCCGCCGACCTGGAAATAGAATTTGAAATTTGTGAACGGGCAGACGTGCTGGAGCGCGCCGCCGACCTGGCAACAGAACTTGAGGCCGATGTGGCCGTTGCGCCGGGAATCCTGCAGGCCGTGCCAGAGCCGATTATCCCACTTAGTGCGCAGGCAGCAGCTCAGGGTGTTCATCTGAGTCCGGTTGAGATGAAGCCGGCAGAGTTGAAGCCGGCAGAGTTGAAGCCGACAGAGTTGAAGCCGACAGAGTTGCCGAAGTTAGCAGAGCAAAAGACTGATCTTGAGCGCGAATTTGAAGCTGCGTTTTCTTCCAACGCTGCAATACCTGCACCGATGCAGGCTGAGGTCATTGAGATTCCGGTGATGGAGCATGCGCCCATGCCTCCGGTGGCTTTTGCGGAAGACGCGGCGACGACGATGGAACCTGTACGCATTAAAGATAATCCAAGCAAAGATAGGCCGATCGTGGCCGTGCCGGTTCATCTTTCTGAGAGCTCTGTTGAGGCGATTCCCGTTGAACCAACTTTAGTAAAACCAGTTTTATCCGCACCGATGCAGGAGCAGGCGCAGTCGGCTGATCCCATGCCGTATCTGGCCCAGTTGACGCCGTTCAGTTCACCGGCGGCGCGACAGGAACAAGCGCAATCTGGCTCTGCGACGCGGCAAGCGGAAGCACGTCAATCAGCAATTCGCCAAGCCGCAGTTCGCCGGTCAGAAAAAGCGGCACAAGCGGCTGAACTCGGCAAACAAGTTTTGCAGGATGGCGCCAAGATCGCAGCCAAAACGTGGGCTGGCGCATTGGCATTGTCCTCTTCCACGGCGGACACGGTCCGCGACCAATTCCGCGTGTACAAGAAGCGTGCGCAGGTACGGTCGGCAGAGCAGCGGGCGGCACAGGCAGCCAAGATGCTTGACCTGGAACAGCGCCGGGCTGAGGCGCAGCAAAGAGCGCAAGAGTTGGAAGAGGCGAGGATAGCAGCGTCAGTGCGGTTGACAGAATTGCTGCAGCAGCGCGCTCCCGGATTACAGGAGCAAAGCCAGCGCGAGCAAAGTTTGCGTGATCAAAATCAACTGGAGCACGGACTCTGGCAGTCCAGCACGTACGCGCACAGCGTTCCTAAATCTAAAGAAGAGACCAGACGTGAAGCTGCGACCGTGGCAGGTTCCACAAAGCCAGCGCCGCCTGTGCCGCCGGCTGCGAAATCGAAATCGGCCAGCGCCACGATCAAGACCACGCCTGCGGCGCTGTGGAGCAAAGTCACTCCGCCATTCCGTGCTGTGCTTACCGGAGCCGCTGCCGTGAGCGCGCTCTTTATTATGGGCATTGCGCTGGGAGTGTTTCATTCACATGATCCGCTGGCGAGTCCGGCGAACCATGCTTCTGCTGCGAACGGCGCTGCCGCGCCAAGCGCAGGAGCTACAGCTCAGCCTAGCGAAACAGCACAAGCCGCTTCCGCTAAGCCACAGCCCGGAACGGACGCTCCAGCTGTAACGACTGAGGCCAAAGCGCAATCACCGGCCAAGCCTTCACCGCGGGTTCAGCGCGCGGCGCAGCTGGTATCGCAACAGGCTGAAACTAATATTGGTGATGATGTGGTGATCCGCCGCTTCTCGCGTCCGGTGCCGACGCAGCAGCCCAAACAGGCAGGGCAGCAGGCCGGCTTGAAACATTTTTCTGATCTGGATAATTAGGAGCTTCTCCAGAAAAAGTTCACAAAGAACCCAGATCACTATCGGGAAACGAAAAGCCCTCACCTTTCCGTGAGGCCTTTTGCTTTGCGACTATCTTTTGCGATCCACTGCTTTTTCGCGGCTGAAGTTATTTCACTCCAGCCAGCTTCTCTACCAGCTGCGAGTAGTCAGTTTTCTCGATGCCGTAAACCTTCTTATTGAACTCGTCCACTTTCTGCGAGTAATTCATGGAGCAGAATTTTGGTCCGCACATGGAGCAGAACTTGGCGTCTTTGTAATAGTCGTCGGCCAGGGTTTCGTCATGCATGGATCGCGCGGTATCAGGATCGAGCGAGAGAGCAAACTGTTTTTCCCAATCGAAGGTGTAGCGCGCGTAGCTGAGAGCGTTGTCGCGGTCCTGCGCGCCGGGGCGATGCCGTGCGATGTCCGCTGCGTGCGCTGCAATTTTGTAAGCGATGATTCCGTCTTTCACGTCTTTCTCATTGGGCAGGCCAAGATGTTCTTTGGGTGTGACGTAGCAGAGCATGGCTGCGCCGTGCCAGCCGATCATCGCCGCGCCAATGGCTGACGTGATGTGGTCATAGCCCGGAGCAATGTCGGTGACGAGTGGTCCCAGCACGTAGAACGGAGCGGCGTGGCAGAATTCAACTTCTTTATCCACCTGCTCTTTGATCTTGTCGAGCGGAACGTGGCCCGGACCTTCGATCATCACCTGCACATCGTGCTCCCAGGCTTTCTTGGTCAGCTCGCCCAGAGTGCGCAGTTCGGAGAACTGGGCTTCGTCACTGGCGTCGGCAATGCAGCCGGGACGCAGGCCGTCACCGAGTGAATACGAAACGTCGTACTTTTTGAGAATCTTCGTGATGTCGTCAAAACATTCGTAGAGGAAATTCTGCTTGTGGTGATGGGCCATCCACTGCGCCAGAATTGCGCCGCCGCGGCTTACGATTCCGGTAATGCGCTTGGAAATCAGCGGCAGATACTGCACCAGCACGCCAGCATGGATCGTCATGTAATCCACGCCTTGCTGCGCCTGCTCTTCAATCACTTCCAGCATGAGCGCGGCGTTCAAATCTTCAATGCGCTTCACGCGCGAGACAGCTTCGTAAATCGGCACGGTGCCAATGGGCACCGGAGAATGCCGCAGAATGGCTTCGCGAATCTGGTGAATGTCGCCGCCGGTGGAAAGGTCCATGACCGTGTCGGCGCCAAAGTGGACGGCCGTGTGCAGCTTTTTTAACTCTTCGTCAACATTAGAAGTGATGGCGGAATTTCCGATATTGGCGTTGATTTTGCACAGTGATTCCACGCCAATCGCCATGGGCTCAACCTCAGGATGGTTGATATTGGCCGGAATAATCATGCGTCCGGCGGCAATTTCATCGCGCACCAGCTCGGGACGGATCTTTTCCTTGCCCGCCACGTACAGCATCTCCTCTGTAATCAAGCCTTTGCGGGCAAAGTGCATCTGGGAGACATTGCTGTCTCCGGTGCGGGCAGCGTGCTCACGGCGGCGTGTGATCCACTCTTCGCGGGTGTTTGTGTGCGTTTTGGCGTCGGTTTGCGGGGTGCTGTGGGTTGTGCTCATCGGGTCCACCTTATGATCAGGAACCCTTTATTATACCCGCCCCGGAAAGCCGCGCATTACCTGCGTAATCAGGGAACATTAAGACTCTTGACCCGCGCTGCAAGCGGGGATACCCTTTGATAAGCCATGTCAAACGCAACTAAAAAATACTTCAAGTTTGGGGCCGCGATTTCTGTAATCGTGCTGGTCCTGGCTTACCTGGCCTTTTTAGGCGCACAAGAGAGCAAAAGCTATTACGTTACGATCAAGGAACTGCACGCGATGGGCGACGTGGTGTATAGCCGGAACCTGCGAGTGGCCGGGTTCGTAAAACCTGGCACCATTAAGATGAACGGCTCTCACGCTGATTTCGTTCTGATAGAAAACGGTGAAACTCTACCCGTGGTTTACAAAGGTAGCGAACCGCCGCCAGACACTTTTAAAGACGATTCGCAGGCCCTGGCCGTTGGCGGATTTAAACGGGACGGCGTTTTTTACGCCACTGAACTGCAGACGAAATGCGCGTCGCATTACGATCCGAAACAACAGCAGCCGGGAGCACCGGGTGCAGCGCCTGCTCAACAGCCCTCTCAGCCCCAGGCAAAAGGATACTGAGGTCCGCCGCTGACGAACTCTGGCGCCTCTCCTGTCCGGACAGAAAACGTCTCCAAGATTTATGGCCGCACGGCTGCCGTAAGAAGAATTTCGCTGGAGCTTGAGCCCGGGCGTTTCTACGTGTTGCGCGGTGAGAACGGCGCGGGCAAGTCCACGCTGCTGCGCATGATCGCCGGACTGAATGAGCCCACCGAAGGCAGCATTCTTATCTACGGCATTCCTAATAGAAAAGCGCTTAACCACATGGGATACATGGCCCACGCTCCGCTGCTCTATGACGAACTTTCCGGCATGGAGAACCTGCGCTTCTTCGCTGAGCTTTATGGCATAAGCTCTGACGCGCCTCTGGCCAAAGCCATGGAGCGCGTGGGGCTTGATCCGAAACTGGAGCGACGCGTGGGGCAATATTCGCAGGGCATGCGGCAGCGGCTTTCACTGGCGCGCGCCATCTTTCACGAACCGAAACTGTTGCTGCTGGACGAACCATTTTCTAACGTCGATCCTGATTCCGCTTTGCAGATTGCCCAATTGCTGGCGACAATGCGCTCTGATGGCACTACCATTTTGCTGGTCACACACCAGATAGGCCTGCTGGCCAAGCTGGCTGATGAATACATTTTGCTCTCGCACGGCCAGTTGGTGTCGCGCGGGGCCATGGCCGAGGTGCAAAATGTCTGATGCTCAATTGACTGAGGTGCAGTCGTGATGATTGACGCCGAAGTCAAAGCAGAAACCATGAAGACCGCTGCGGCGGAGCCATCGAACGCGAACACGTCATTCACCAAGCTGGCGTGGATCAACGTGGCCAAAGACCTGCGGCTGGAGTGGCGTTCGCGCGATGTGTTTAACTCCATGATGTTTTTTGCCCTGGTCGTGGTGGTGGTCTTTAGCTTTGCTTTTGAGCGCGAAGATTCCAAGCCGGTCATGGGCGGGCTGATCTGGATTGCGTTTCTTTTTTCCACCACCATGGCGCTGAACCAATCGTGGGCGCGCGAGCTGCGCAACGGCGTGCTGGACGCGTATCGCGTGTCACCTGCGCCGGCCGAGGCGCTCTTTCTGGGCAAGTGCATCGGTAACTTTATTCTCATCACTTTGCTGGAATGCCTGATGGCCCCGCTGTTTGTCATCTTCTACAATGTAAGTTCGGTTGGGCCGCTCTGGCAGCTGGTGCTGATTGCCATGCTGGGCACGTGGGCGCTGGTGGTGAATGGAACTTTTTTTGCCGCCATGTCCATACGGACGCGCAACCGCGAACTCATGCTGCCATTACTTTTACTGCCCATCTCCATTCCGGCAGTTCTCAGCATGGTCACCGCCACGGCACAGGTGCTGAGCGGTGAAGGCGCACCCAATGTACAGTTAAAATTTCTGGCAGGCTTTTGCGTGATCTTTACCATCGCGTGCTTCCTGCTGTTTGAGACGGTGTTAAACGCAGAATGAAAACTAAATTATTTTTCGCCTACGCTGCCTTTTGCTGCCTGTTCCTGGCTTACGGAACGTATCAGGCCCTGGTGGTTGCGCCCACGGAAGAAACCATGGGCGACGTGCAGCGGATTTTTTATGTCCACGTGCCCGCGGCCACGGTTGGCTTCACGCTTTTCTTCGTCAACTTTCTGGCTTCGATCTTTTATCTGTGGAAACGCAGTCCCAAGGCGGACGCTCTGGCTGCTGCGTCGGCTGAAGTGGGCGTGGTTTTCTGTTCCGTCGTTTTGATTACCGGCCCCATCTGGGCGCGCTATGCCTGGGGCGTCTGGTGGTCACCCTGGGACATGCGCCTGAACACCACGCTCATGCTCTGGCTGCTATATGTCAGCTACCTGATTCTGCGTAAATCTTCGACTGCGGGCTCAACTTCTATGCTGGCCTCTGCGCTGGCGGTTTTTGCTTTTCTCGATGTGCCGATTGTTTACATGGCCAATCGCTGGTTTCGCACGCATCATCCCGCGCCCATGATTGGCACGCCGAACCTTGATCACCGTATGCAAAACATTTTATTCATCAATATGCTGGCTTTTCTCTGCTTTGGAATTCTGATCTGCTGGTTCCGCTATGAGATGGAACGTACCGCGCAAAAGATTGACATGGCACACATTCAGCGGGCCACCGGTGGCGTTGCCGGAATGATGATTTTGCCGGCCATGTTCCTGGCTGCACCAACGACTCATGTGAATCCGCACGCTTACATGTGGGGCGGATACCTGGCAGCCTGGGGGATTTATCTGGGCTATCTGCTCTTCCTGATGAGCAAGCTGGCAAGGTTGAAGAAGGAAGCGGCGGAGCTAAGAGCGGAATAGATTCATTTATTCGTTAAAAGCAAGATTAACGACGCTTCTTCGCTTTGGCTGATACTTTTGCTTTATTCTTGCGACCATTTAATTGAAAAACTGTAGCATCTAATATGTTCCGGGATCTGGAGTCGGAAATTACCCTTCTCACCTGATTAACAGCAGCCACATCGCGACGGGACAACAACAAATTGTGCATGGCTTCACTTACATCGCGAGTTGACTTAATTTCTGTGCCTGAAACAGTAATAGGAACGGCAGTGCTGATTCCGGGACTTACGCCCCATTCAGGAAGAGAGTCGTCCGCGAATGTAAGCAGCTTTGATGATTTAGCCATAAAACCTACCTGTCCTTATTAAAACATAGTTTCGCTTTAATTTCGAATATATTTTCGAAATAGTTATTTGCCGTTGGAAGCAAAATCCACCATACAAAAATGTGCTGTTCGGCGCATCACGGTATATAACTCAGGCTCAAGCAAATACGCCTTCGACTCAAAATTCGACCAAAATGGGCTAGGCATATTGGATGTTAAAGTAATAACCGCCACTGGAATCCAATATTTTGTATCAATGACTGGCACTGCAACAATAGATCTCCAATCTCTATATCCCACCTGCGACATCCAATTTTGTACCATCTCGGGAGTAAAGTTAATATCTACCTGACCTGAACCAAATTCAACTGAACGGTTTGTGCCCGTGGCGTAACACACGCCAGCAATTCCTTGCTCTTCCCCTTTTTTAATAGACAATGCGCGTCTGGTCGCTCTAAATATTGCTTTTTTACCATCAACAAATTTTCTTGACGAAGCGACCAACCTGAGCATCGCAGTGGAACGAGAATCCCAAAATGGCAGGAAAAGGCCAGCACTGATTTTTTCATTGTCAGGCACAGCAAAAAGATTCCGGATCTCTTCAGTCAATGCATTAAGCGAATCATATGCAATTCTCTGCCAAGCATCGGAGAAAACTGCAAACGTTGGTAGATTCTTTTCGCGCCATTCAATTGCAGGCGAGATCCATTTTGGCAGCTCTTTTGCACTTGACTCACCCCATTGCACATCACGTAAAAGACCGGGAGCATCGTCATGATGTTTGACAAATAGTAACCGCAGTCCGCGCCGGACCCAATGCACCTCTGCATAATGGTCGATTGCAGGACGATCTCTCCGAGTTATTACGTAAATTCGTTCACGTGAGCTAAGCTGTGACTTATTTAAGAAATATAAAACTCTTCGAAAATTAGGATCGGCAAGACTCATTCCGGCGATCAAAGTTGTATCGTTGCTTGCGAGCATTTTTTTGAGAAATCTATTTGCATGGGCGACTGAGTTCGCAGTTAATTCCAGGTAGTCCGATTCTGTAAGAATAATATTGCTACTAATTCTTCCGTCAGGGTCAATCCATCCATGCAAATGTTCAACCTTATTTTTCTTTTTGAGAACCTCTCCCTTTTCATTAGGGCTTCGAAAGCCCTTCCATTCTCTGGTTTGGAGCTTTTGAGCTAATGCCAATTCAAGCAAGGGGTCAAAGTTAGTTGTAAAAAGACGAGCACGCTCTGCTAAAGCTGCTAATTGCCTATGGCTTGATTTAAGTGGAAGATCTTCAATCCTCCTTTTGTTATAGAGAGTGTCTGCGAGTAAGTGTGCGAAATGCCGACTAGTTGCACGCGACACAAAATCCGCCGCTGCGTCTCGCCCTAAAATCTCATAGAGAGCCTCGGCAGTTGATTCGATATTTGTTGATGCTAGCATCGCAGCCGGGGTGGAGTTCCCTATTGCGGTTTCCAAGTATCGCCGGATTAATTTTTTATTAAACGCATCCCAACCATCAAAGCCTGACCCTTGCGAGATGCCAGCACCAATGAATATGTTGAGTCTTCCTTGTGAATATGCTCTATGGAGGCGCTTGATATATCCCGAACGAGGATCATTTGATATGGTTTGTCTTGGCATTGACAACTCGCCGTCCTTTCTATAACGCAGTCGCCAAAGGGGGAAGCGAATTATAACTCAGCTCCATTTAACCCTCACTAAAATGTCACGGTACAAGCCCGGGAGTCTGATTCAGATATCCGGCGGTGGCACATAAACTCCCTTGCGCCGGATCTCTGCATACCATTCTTTGAGCGGATAGTCTGACGCCAACAAACGCCCAACTTCTTTTTCAACGTCATATTCCACGCGGCGGATTGCCGGTTTGCCATCATCAATCAGCAGATAAGACGAGCGTGGATCGTCATCGTAAGGCGAGCCCACGCTGCCGGAGTTGCAGACCGTCATGTCGCCGACCTGGCGCACGAAGGGCCGATGAATGTGGCAGTAAACTACGATCTCGGCATTAAGAGTTTTGTATGTGCTTTCGAGCGTGGTGCCGTCCGCGGTGTCCATGGGTGCGCGCCATATATTGCCGGGGCCGGCGTGCAGAAGCACCAGATTTTTATCCGGCTGGTATTCATGGCGAAGTTCTGCCGGCAACTGCTGCAGCCACGCGAGGCGCGATTCGCCGATCATCTTTCTTGTGGCCGGTGCGCAGGTTTCAAACAGTACTTGAAACAGCGGTTTCAACCTGGGCGCTGCGGCTTCCAGCGCCGGACGCGCTGCGCTACTCCAGAGGATTTCATCGGTATTGCCGAGAACTCCGGGCCAGCCTTCCTGCTGGATACAGTCAATCACCTCGCACGGATTGCATCCGCCATAAGGGATGTCGCCGCCGTGGAGAATGAGGTCTGGCTTTTGCTGCCGCAGGTCGGCCAGCACAGCGTCGAGAGCGGCAAGGTTTCCGTGAACGTCAGAGATAATGGCGATGCGCATGGAATATGGTAAGACCGATTGAGTTTTGTTGCCAAAGCTAACCCAACGTCCCTCACCCCTATTTTCACCCAAACACGCGAAAGGCGCGCGCTTGGGGCCCCTATTTCGGGCGCTGGTAAAATCGCGCCCTCATTTTACGGGGTTCGGGATGATGAATTTAAAGTGTGTCAGTTTGCCTATCTTCTGATTTTAGCGAAAAGTTCTGAGAGCACCAGCTTGATGGGCGTGCCGGAAATTGCAAACTCGGTGGCTTCAAGAAAGCCGGAAGTGTTGCAATCGTAGCCTCTCTGCTTGGTAGGATCCAGCACCCAAATGTTGGCTATCCCAAATTCACGGTAGTCGTCAATGCGATCCTGCATGCGACGAAGCGTGTCTTCTGGCGAAAGAATTTCAATGCAGGCCAGCGGCGGCCTGGTGAGTATCTGCTCAACCGGCGCGCTGAGAGAGACCAGGCAAACATCTGGCACGCGAAACTTTGTGGGCGAGATACGGATACGCTGTTCGGGAAGGACTTCAATGTTCCACTCATTCTGCCGCTGGCCAAACCAGAGAATCAGGGCAGCCTGCACGGCTGCGTGGTCATGTTCACCCACGTTACGCTCCTCAACTCGCCCATCCACAAAGTCGCAATCCGGGCTATAGCTGCTATTGAGGTATTCGCTTACCGAAATTGAGGTTGTGCTGGACATGATTTTACTGGACATGGCACAAAAGGCGACCCCCTCGAACAACTTTATGATACTTCAGTTTGTCGCGCAGGAACATATCTTATGCCCGAGGCATTACACTAATTCCATGTCCGAAGTCGCCAATAATTCACTTGCCAACGCCTCCTCTTCTTATCTGCGGTCTGCCATGCATCAGCCGATCCACTGGCATGAGTGGGGGCCGGAGGCGTTTGCCACCGCACAGCGCGAGAACAAACCGATACTGCTGGACATTGGCGCGGTGTGGTGCCACTGGTGCCATGTGATGGACCGTGAATCCTATGAGAGCCCGGAGATTGCCGCGATACTGAATGAGCATTTCATCGCCATCAAGGTTGATCGCGATGAGCGGCCGGATGTGGACAGCCGCTACCAGACTGCGGTGCAGGCCATCAGCGGGCAGGGAGGCTGGCCGCTTACGGCATTTCTTACTCCGGAAGGAAAGCCGTTTTATGCGGGAACATATTTCCCGCCGCAGGATTACCAAGGGCGTCCGAGTTTCCGCCGCGTGCTGCTGACGCTGGCGCAGGCTTACCGTGAGAAGCATGGCGACGTGCTGGAATCAGCCGAAAGCGTGATGGCCGCGATCAGCCAGGCAGAGGGCTTCGCCGGCAAGTCAGGATCGCTCAAGCCGGAGTTGATTGAGAGCATGGTGGAGTCAGCGGTGAAGCTGTTTGATCCGGAACATGGCGGGTTTGGCTCGTCACCAAAGTTTCCGCACCCCAGCGGCATGGATTTGCTGATGCAGCGCTGTGCGGAAACTGGT
>DASXZE010000431.1:0-18229 GCA_036502105.1 Candidatus Angelobacter sp.
CTGATAAACAGAGGCCGCGACAATGATTGCATCCTTCTTTACATCATCTTCAATAATGCGTTCATACGTATCGATGTTCGTGTGCCACGTGTCAGTGAAATATTCGATTGGGTCCTGGCCTAAGCCAATGCCGGGAAGACCAGCCTGCGAAAATGAGGTTGAGTCCGTGCCGCCGGCGCGACGGTTCTTGTTGGAGATTGCGCCGGCCACGCCGAGATCAGCAAAGGGCTGAAGAATTTCACGCAGAATATCAGCATCCTGTGCCGGGCCAAAAATACTGGCGCCGCGGATGCGTCCGGTGCCTGAGTCAACGTTGAAGTAGCCATCAAATTTGCTGTATTCCGGCTTGGGCTCTTCAAAGCTGCCAAAATGCTCTTTCACGTAGGCCTGCGATCCCAGAAGCCCTTCTTCTTCGCCGCTCCACAGCGCCACGCGGATCGTGCGGCGCGGCTTTACGCCCAGTGTTTTTAAAATCCGGGCTGCCTCCATCATGATGGCACAGCCAATCGCGTTGTCAGTGGCGCCGGTGGCGGAGTGCCATGAATCAAGGTGACCGCCCAGCATCACTACTTCATCTTTCTTATCTGTGCCGGGAATTTCTGCCACTGTGTTGTAAGAGGTTTTGCCCTCAGGGTAAGTCTTATTCTGAATGTTGAACTCCAGCTCTACTTTGCTTCCATCGGCCAGGATGCGCGCAATGCGTCCGTAATCTTCATTGCGGAGAACAACTGTAGGCACCACTTTCGCAATGTCATAGGTGCGGTTCTGGAAAGCGCGTATGCGTCCATTACCCATGCGCGCGTCGTTGGCCCGCATTTGCGCGCCGTTGGTCAGAAGAAATTCATCTATCTGCTGGTTGATTTGCAAGCCGGTCAATGTTCCCGGAGGATCTTCCGGTGGACGCTGACCGTTGCGCGGCCCAAACTGTCCGGCGTTAGGATTCTTAGGATCAAAGCGCTCTGCGGCTGCTTTGTCTTCCATGCGACGCGCAGGAACGTCAATCACCACGGGAACAAATTCCGCCTTGCCCACCATAACGATCTTGCCTTTGACGTCGCCCTTGATCGAATCCAGATACTTGGTCAGGTCGTCCTGCTTCGGCTTTTCTGGCGGAATCAGTTGGAAGACAGAAGCGGTCACGGTGCCTTTGGTGCCGGGAGTCCAGGCCAGCACTTTGAAAGTAAGTTGGTCTTTAATTGGCGCGACAATGTAGCCGCTGGCCCGCTCATTCACCCAGCCCGGATGGCCGAAATCCCATGGCTCCAGATGAGCGTTTTCCAATCCCCAGTCTTTCATTTGCTTCAGTGCCCAATCGGCCGCGGCTTTGTGATTGGGTGAGCCGGTGAGGCGCGGGCCATAGACATCCGCCAGGAAATGCATAGTGTGCATGATCTGGGAGTGGTCATTCTCTTCCGCGCGTATCTTCTTATTCATATCAGGATCGGCGGCGGACTGGGCCTGCGCAATCGTGAGCGCGGCACACATAAACAAAAGCAATGAGGCGAGTGGGCTTGGACATCAAAAAAAGAATCTCCTGTGGGGGTGCATTTCTCAGGTGCATAACAATAATGGTAGAGAGGAGCAAAGGCAAGATTGCAGTGGAGACGTCGGGCAGTCGTCGCAAGCACAAACTGACTTGCCGACGGCGGCCAAAGCCAAGCCGGATTAAGGCTGTTCCCTGCCACGGTTACCAAAATTTGTCAGTTTCACTCAGCCTTAGATCATAAGACAAGGCGCCGCACTGCATCGCTCGCCCATTTCGCGCCATATTTACTTAGATAGACGACCCTGCTTCAACTCTGGGCATCTCAAACAAATACGATCCTGCCAACGCCGACGGGGCGATGGACGCAAACCGCAATTCAAGCAGTGGGGCCCTAATGAGAGCGAAGTTGTTGTTCCTAATTCTCTGCACCGCAATCACATTATTCGTTTTTTCCGGATGTGGCAGCGTAAGCAATTCTGGCACCACGCAACCAGCCAGCCCAACCCCCACCCCAATTTCTTCTGCGTCGCCCACACCAACACCAACTCCAGTGGCAAGCAATCCTAGCGCCTTTATTTATGGCATCCAGGCATTTGAGTCAGATATCGGCTATGCCGGCGGACAGATCAATAGCTCAACTGGACTTGTGACCTCGGTGGGAGCACCTTTTAACGATTCAGGACTGGGAGAGAACATTGTTATTCAGCTTATTACCGATCCGCAGGGGCGGTTTTTATATTCACTGAATTTAGGGGCCTTTGCCGTTGGAATGACAGTTGGTGATCCGGGCATTGCGGAAATGCAGATCAACCAGCAGACCGGCGCTCTTACGCGCGTGGCCGGCAGCCCGCTTGTGTTCAATACAGAACTTCTTGGCATGCTGGCGATTGATGGAACTGGCCATTTCCTTTACCAGCCAGACGGCGGCTCCTTTGATATTTACGCAATCGATCAAACCGCTGGCCTGCTCACAAAAACCACCAGCATTACCTCGGCTCCTTCCATTGGAAATTTCAGCACCATGAGTCCTGACGGCCGCTTTCTTTTTAACGCCTCCAATGAGACGGTGGAAACGCTCTCCGTTGACGCAAGTGGAAACCTGGCTTTGGTCCAGCCTCCGGTAATCACTGGGGGATCGGCGATTGGAATAGAAGGACAGCTCACCGTCAGTCCGGATGGACAGTTTTTGTATGTCTTAAATCAAGGTAATGTCGCCATTTTCGGCATTGGGCCCACGGGGATGCTTACTCCAGTGATCGGCTCTCCTTTTGCAACCGATCCGGGCGGAACGGGCATGTCGATTACTCCTGATGGAAAACACAATTATATTGCCTTCGAGCCGGATAACACGCCAGAAGCAGTCGAGGGATTCACTTTTGATCCTGTAGCGAGTACCTTCACTGCAATTCCTGGCGCCGTGGTCAGCGATGATGCGACTACAGTGACGGTGGACGGATCAGGAAAGTTTGCTTACATCACTGAAAACTTTCAGCTCTCAACCTTCAGCATCGATCCTGTTACCGGGAACCTGACCAGGGTTTCACAAACCGCGCAGCCCATCAGTGAGAATCCGCAAAGCATGGTAGTAGTGCCATAATCAGAAGTTCTGTAGCTACTTCATAACTCGCTTCGCGAACTCGTTCGCAATATCAATATTCTCGTTCGCAGCAGCCAGGTTGCCTTTTTCAAAGGCGTTGTGCGCCGAATCCAAGCTTGCTTTGCATTCTCAAAATGGTTTGAGACCGTATTGGGATGAAGAACCCGCCCGGTTGCTTCCATCCGCCTCTTCAAATCATCGAAATACGCGTCTGCAATCTTTGCTCTGCTATCTACTGAATCAAGCCGCTTGCTCACAAGCTCTAACTCTGCCGGATCAGGCGCTGGCAGCACGGCGACCGCTCCAGTGCGTTCGACGCACTTTCCATGGCAGCCACGAAACTGTTCCCGCGGCTGCGATGTCCGGATGCAGCGTCAAGCCCTTTGCTGCCGCAAATTGGCGTCCATCCGATCGACAACTTCCACCATGGCCGAAGCCTTCGCGGCAAGATCGTCAAAATTGCTGGCGAAAGCGGTGCTCCTTCGCGGTTGAAGCCGGAAGAAGCACCGTACACAAAAGAATGGTTGCCATGCACTTCAACTATTTCAGACAAGGCGCCCGTGCTGAGTATGACCTGAGCTGTCAGGCGAAATCGTGAGCAAAACGAACGATAAGTAAAATGGAGAGAGGATTTGAACCTTCGATCCCAACCTTCCCGAACCAGATTTATTTGAAATTTGGAATCTCAAGAAATTCTAGTTTGTCTTTGTCGATAATGTTCCATCCTCGCTCTTCGCACGCGATTTCGTTAATCCGACCTGATTCGAAGCCGCGGCTGTCTGAGCTTCCAAATATTTGACCAGAAATTCCGTATCGTCAGGACCAAGGCGTACATTCGGCATTCGTATCTCTTTGTATTGCTTGAAGAGTTTCATTGCCACAGGGTCCTGGTCTGCGAACATTTGGTCTGGCTTTTGAATGAAGCGCATAAGCCATGAGCGATCAAGAGAATTAGTCACACCGAGCAAGTCCGGCCCAATGAAGTCGCCATGGCCGATCGTGTGACAGGCGGCACAACGGGTGGCGAACAGATACTGCCCTTTATCGGCAACATTCAGCCGGGGAGCTTCCGCATAACTTTTGGGGGCTTGCTGCTGTTTTCCGCCGTTAAAACCATCCAGGAGAGTACTGATTGTTACAAAGAGAAAGCGCGGATTGTCCGTGGCATTGTTTCGCGTCCACTGGCCGCTTGGCTCGTTTCCGATCATAAGATCAGTAGTATGGCCGTCACGGTTCAACGCAGGATCAGAGTACAGGCCAAGTTTTTTTCCAACCAGATCGATGTCTGCCTTTTTTCCGGTAAGAAAAAGCCATCCCGGTCCTGCATGAAACTTCTCCGCGTAACTTTTGAGCACCTCTGGAGTGTCATTTTCCGGATCAATGCTGATGGAATAAAAGAAAATATCTTTTCCCACACGATCGCCCAACATATGCTGTACTTGGGCCAGACGCGCAGTCTCAAGAGGGCATGAGTCCTGGCAATGGGTATAGATAAGATTGACTACCACCGTCTTGCCTTTGAGCAGGTCGTCATATAGATGAACCGTTTTGCCGTCCTGGGTGGTGAGCGATACGTTGGGAAAATAGTTGGCTCCCCAGCGACTGCTGGCCGATGCAGCCTGGACGAGAAAAAGACCCCAAATCACGATTATCAATGACGTAAATGTCCCGACGGCGAATACACAACTGCGACGCATAAAATAGCTCCTTTCTTCACTTACGTTCGAATATTCAGTCAGAACCGGCAGAGCCATGGATCTGGCTCTGCCGATCTGACCGTCTTCGGCGCAGCCAACTTTAAAAAGCAGTCGGAAGAACGTCGTCCGGGTTCTCGAACGTCACACCTTGCGGAGTGGGTATCGGTGTTGGAAGCGCTCCCAGGAACGCTCCACCAGCATTGTCAATTTCCCACCGCAAAAGCATGGCGTTGTCCTCGTGAACCGTGTTATGGCAATGTTCCATAAACATGCCGCCAAAATCGCGGAACTGCATGGTGAGGGTTACGCTTCCGCCGGGGCGCAGCCGGTAAACGTCTTTTCTACCCTTCTCCCACGCCGGCACGTTCGCGGCACTGCCGTTGCGTGCCAAAATCTGGCCTTCTTCAAAATGGATGTGGATTGGGTGGTCCCATCCGCCTCCACCGTTCTGCAAAGTCCAGATTTCCCTGGTGCCGAATTTTGGCGCCGCAGAAATGCGGCCAAAATCGGCATTGAGTGTGCGGCCCTGGTTGTCTGTCTTGATGCCCCACGGGCCAAAGAAGGTGCTGACCGGATCATTGGTGTCCTGGTTTCCACCACTGCCAAACTCAAACACTCGTTCACGTGTAACCGGAATGTTAGACAAGTCCGGATTCGGAATCATAGTCGCGGGAACCTGACTCTGGTCCGGGGTAGCAGGGTTCCGCACGATGCGAAACTCCAGGAATTTCCCGACACAAGGATCGGCAGACTTTCCTGAGAGAGCGTCGGCCAGGCTAAGGTCTTTGCTCGGCTTTTTTCCGTCCTGATGCTCGCACAAGTTCACCATCCAGACTTTGTCTCCGAGGCTGTAGCGCGAGAAGTCAATGACAATGTCATAACGTTCCGCAATACCTTGCTCATCAAGCTGTGAAAGAACCACGGGGGTTGGAAAGAGGTTGCCGTCATTCGCAATCTGAATCATCGACGATCCATCACTCAATGCCACCTTGAAGAAGCGCGAAACGGCGGCGTTAAGGATGCGGAAGCGATATTTTCTCCGTTCAACCTCGAAAAATGGTTTATAGAGGAGGTTGACGGTCATGGCATCGCCCAAAAATCCGTCAAAATCGAAGATGTCGAAATACAGCTGTCCATCTTCATCCCATGCTTTATCCGCAAGCATCAGGTTGACGTCATAATCCAGGTTGCCCCACGAGTTGGTGCTGCCAGACGGCAGGCGTAAATTCACGCCGTCATTGAGCGTTTCGTTGCCTCGGTCAAGCGCGCTGTAGATGTTAAACATCGCTGCAATGCCCTTGTACACATTCTGCGACGTGAAGCTGAACATGTGGTCATGGAACCAGTGCGTACTCATGGTTTCATGCCAGTCACCTGGGACCTTATTGATGCCGCCATTGTCTGCGGGGCCGCCAGCTCTTGGATCAGTCGCATCGGTGTTGATGCTGTTACGTCCTGCCAACACGATCGGATAGTGATAGTCGTAGAACTGGTTGGGGAAAAAATAGGCGCCAGTGAATCCGTCGTTTTCAGCGCCGTGGTGCCCGTTGTGCTCGTGGGTGGAAATAGTATGCCGGCCGAATCCGCCGTTTTGTGCGATGTTTGCGGGAAGCTTATTGTGGAGACGGAAGAGCACTGGATCGCCGTAGCGCACCTGCATCAACTTAGGGGGGAATGTTCCGTTGTAGGTCCAGAGCACCAGAGGCCCTTGATCCGGAAGGTTCGGGTGGAAGCGTGGGCTCACGGAAGTTGCTGGATTGACGCCAGAATTGAGAGACGATGGAATTCCCGGGTTGTAACCACCATTGGCCTTCGCACCCTCCACTGACCCTTCAACCGCAACATTTGGCGGCAAGATATTGAATTGCTGGTGCGACCAGACTGCCCCGGGAGGACGGCCTTCAATCGGCCCGAAGCCTCCGCCCAAAGCCGGATCAACTGCTTGCAAGGTTTCATTGCAGTCCGCGGTTGGGACAGGACTGAGCGGATGCGGATGTGTGGCATCGACAACGGCTGGAATTGGCAGCCGTGGCAGCACATCAAAACGTAACATGGGTTGGGTGAAGGCCTGGACACCGAATAGCGGGCTCCGAGGCGCACCTGTTGGAATACTGCTTCCGCCATCGGCGTAGGCGCTTTGTACAAAGGGATTCAAACCCTGAATCGGGGCGAGAAGTCCGCCCGTGCCGATAATTCCCCATTTGACAAGGTCGCGGCGTGAGACCTTGCCCTGAGAGTGTGCCTTTAGAATCTCGGCACGGTTTTTGCGCGCATTTTCAGCTTCTTTCCGGCGCGCTCTGGAGGCGTCCTTCGGTAGATAGATGTGGCTCATTTCTGTGGCTCCTAATAAGTCTTGCAATGAAATTAATAAATTGAACAACCTATAATGCTTGGCCCTATATATCGTCTTGCGATAGTTGTATATCGTGAAGCGATATATTTGAAATCACGTTACCGCGCAACTTATCGGAAGTCAACGTTTATTAGAAAATTTAATAATTGCACTGCCGCCGACAGCTCTCTTTTCTTCCGATCAAGATAAAATCGTTTGTAAAGAAACATTGCTGACAACAGAAAGCGATGGAAATACCAAGGAGAGATTTAAAGTTTCATGCATAAACGAAGCCAGATTCCCAGAAAAGTTAAAAGCCAAGGTCTAACCCGGTCAGAGTATAAAGCGCTGGCAGAGTTTCGTTATCAAGTACGCCGTTATCTGCGCTACATGGAGGAAAAAGCCAGAGCCAGAGGTTACAACCCGCAGCAGTATCAGCTACTTCTTGCCATTGAAGGCTTGCCCGAAGGGCAAATGCCAACTATCAAAACCATCGCCGAGCGGATGCAATTGAACCACAACAGTGCCGTCGAGTTAGTGGACCGTTGTGAAAAAGGAGGCTTGCTCGACCGTGCGCGAACGGGCCGCGACCGCCGCGTGGTGACATTGTTACCCACGCTGAAGGGGAAACGAATGATGGAAGAACAAGCGAGTGCATCCCGGGCAGAGTTACAAGAGATCGGTCCTATCCTGCTTTCGTCTTTGCAGCGCTTGACCAGTCAGCGTAAATAAGTGTCTTTCGGCTTGCGAACAAATTTTCGGGAGCCAATGCTTTTATTTCGCTGTCCGCGAACCTGTGATGAGAATATCCACCAGTCTTTTGGCGCTTTGCCGCCAGTCCGGGCTGGACGCCACGTAAGAGACGCCGATAAGCGCCCGCAGCAAATCGAATGGCTCAAGATCTTTGCGCAGGTCGCCGCTCTTGATGGCGCGATGCACCAGGGCATCAATGGCTCCCTGGATCTGGCCGCGGGAACCTTCATAGAGTTTTGTGGGACCGCCAACCAGCGAATTCAGCGCCGGAGCGATGATCTGCTTTGCGGCAATGTAATCCACAAACAACAGCATCCACGCGCGCAACGAGTCGATGGGACACATAGTTTCAGAGAATTTCTTCTGTGCTGCGGCCAGCTTTTCTACTTCAGTCCGATAGACGGCTTCAATCAGTGCATCGCGAGTAGGAAAATGGCGATAGAGCGTTCCCGCGCCTACATCTGCCTCCCGGGCAATGTCATCCAGGCTGGCGTTTGGGCCAGACCGGGTGAACTCCTTCTTCGCTACTTCCAAAATGCGCTCACGATTCTGCTGGGCATCAGCGCGCGGCTTTCGAGTTGGAGTTTTTACGGCCATTTAAAAAATATTTGCAACCGGAGACTGTCTCCGCTTATCATATCTATACGGAGACACTCTCCGTTTTATCTTGAACAGGGCTGGCTGTCAACAGCTCTGATTTTCCCGGGCCTTAATGTGGGAGGACATATGAATCAACTTGCAAGCAATCAACCACCAAAAAATCATACATTCGGCTGCACCGAAGAAGCGACTACGGCGGAGCAGGAACTGACTGCGTTCTTCAAGGCAGTGATGAATTTGTTTGGGCCAGAACAGGCGGAGCTATCGGCCGACGACTGGCTCAACGAATTGACGGCCACTGAAGCTTTGCCCTCTTCAATACGTGAATGGCGCGGCATCACGCTCAAGGCTTCTGCTCGGCTCGCCGCGCGGGTGAGCGCTTTATTCACAACTAATTCCCCATGCCATTCGCTGGCATCCATCTGTTCATAAGTACTCGCAATCATAATTATTCACAATCATAGGAGGTAAGAAATGCGCGTTTTCCTTACAGGCGCTACAGGTTTTATTGGTTCTGCTATTGTTCGCGAGCTCATAGACGCGGGTCATCAGGTGCTCGGCCTTGCTCGCTCAGATGCGGGAGCTAGATCTCTTACCGCTGCCGGCGCCCAGGTGCATCGCGGATCGCTGGAGGATTTGGAAAGCCTGCGCAGCGGAGCAGCCGCTGCCGACGGCGTGATTCATACGGCTTTTATTCACGACTTCAATAACTACGGCCCTGCCGCCGAAGCAGACCGGCGCGCCATTGAGACGCTTGGTGCCGAACTCGCAGGCTCTAAGCGTCCGTTGGTTGTCACTTCCGGCACGCTGCTTCTGCAGCGTCGCGGTCCGCTCGTAATAGAAGAAGACCAGGCCAAATCTGATTTTCCGCGCAAGTCAGAAGACGCGCTTGCGATGGTGGCTAAAGGTGTTCACAGCATCGTGCTGCGCCTGCCTCCCTCGGTACATGGAGACGGCGACCACGGCTTTGTTCCGGCACTGATCAACATCGCACGCCAGAAAGGCGCCTCGGCATATATTGGTGACGGTCTGAATCATTGGCCCGCTGTGCACAGGTTGGATGCGGCGCATCTCTACCGGCTCGCGCTGGAAAAAGGTTCCGCGGGAGCCTGCTATCACGCCATCGCCGATGAAGGCGTGCCGATTCGCGACATCGCTGAGGTAATCGGCAGGCAGCTGAGCTTGCCGGTGGTTGCCAAATCTCCAGAGGAAGCAGCCGGACATTTTGGCTGGATGGCGCATTTCCTCGCCATTGATAGTCCTGCTTCAAGCGTGCAAACGCCGAAACAACTGGGATGGAAGCCCACGCATGCTTCGCTCATCGCTGACCTTGATGGCGGGAGCTATTTTGAAGTGGTTAAAGAAGGTTCAGCAGCTTAATGCGACTTCCGCAACGCGGGCGCTTTTAGCGCTTACGCTAAAAATAAATGCACCCGGAGAAGTTCTCCGATGATCTCCTAATAGATGATCTCCTAATTGAAGAGACATTCTCCGTTTGATACGAATCATTCACGAGCACTGTGAAAACCAGCAAGGAGTAAAAATTATGGCAAATAATTCAGGAGCAACAGCAATCAGAGAATTTGGCGCAACCTCAACTACAGAAGAAGTTCTTTCCGGCATCAATCTGCGCGGCAAGCGGATTCTTGTTACCGGCGTTTCAGCCGGAATTGGAGTTGAAACTGCCCGCGCGCTCGCGGCACACGGAGCGCATGTTGTGGGCGCAGCACGAGATTTGGCGAAGACCGAAACTGCGACGGCCCAGGTACGCAAAGATGCCGCAGCCAACAGCGGCGGCTTAGAGCTTATTGAGCTTGATCTTGCCAGCCTAAAAAGCGTACGCGCCAGCGCCGATCGACTATTGGCCAAAGGCGAATCGCTTGATGTCGTCATAGCCAATGCCGGAGTCATGGCCACGCCCTTTGGCCACACGGCGGATGGATTTGAAACGCAGTTCGGCACCAATCATCTGGGCCACTTCGTCTTCGTCAACCGTATTGCATCTCTCATTCGCGATGGCGGGCGGCTGATCAACCTGTCTTCTTCGGGGCATCGCTTCTCCAATGTTGATCTTGCAGATCCCAACTTTGAACATACGACCTATGAACCCTTCGTCGCCTATGGCCGGTCCAAAACCGCGAACATTCTTTTTGCCGTTGCTTTCGACAAGCGCCATCGTGGACGTGGAGTGCGCGCTGCAGCTGTGCATCCCGGCGGCATACAGACTGAATTGGGGCGGCATATTGATTCGAGCCAAATCCAAAAAATGGTTGACCAGTTAAACCAGCAGCTGGCAGCAGAAGGAAAAGGACCGTTCCAGTGGAAGACGATTCCGCAGGGGGCCGCGACTTCAGTATGGGCTGGCTTCGTGGCTCCTGCTAATGAGATTGGCGGCCAATACTGCGAAAACTGCCACGTAGGCCGCATCGTGCCCGCCGATGCAACCATCAGCGCTATCAGCGAAGGAGTTCGCGGCTACGCGCTTGATCCCAACAATGCTGAAGCACTGTGGAAGAAGAGCGAGGAACTGGTGGGAGAGTCATTCTAGAGATTGATAACTTGGGAGCGTATTGAGCATTCATCAGGCTAATCCGAAGCAGGCTAACGCGCAGCGGCGTTGGCCTGCTTTATTTGTTCATAGCGTAGTTGCGCCACTACAAGCTTGATCTGTTCAAACGTTATCTCAGGCGGCAAGGAATCTTTAAGTGGCTTAAGGCGATCCATGCCGTGCTGGGCGCAGGCTTTTGCAATCTCAGCATATTTTTCGGCTTCGACCCAGCCTGAGTGGAAAGCCATCTCTCCGCCTTCCACCATGGAGGCTACTAATTCAACAACGCTGCTGAGTTGGCGTCCGCGTAGCTGCGCAATCTCTTCCAGCGTCTTGCCCTCAATCACGAGCTTAAAGATTTCCTGGCGGGCCGGCAGCTTTTTCTCCGTTGCTTTGTCAGCACGGACGCCCTGCCGGAATTGGTTGATCGCGTCCAGAATGTCAGGTCCATACGCCACGGTCTTACGCTCTCCAAAGCCGTGAATCCCACGGATGGCGTTCAGCGACTGCGGCATCACACGACACAGTTCTTCCAGGGAAGCATCGTGCATCACTGTGAAAGCAGGAATGCCCTGTTTTTTTGCCACATCCCGCCGCCACATGCGGAGATAGTCGCGCAACTCGCTGTTGCCTTCTTGCGCCATTATCGTCATATGGGCCGATTGTGCCGCCGGACGCGGCTCGCGTGGGCGTCCAGCCGCAGGCGATGAAGTTTTTTGCTCTGCATGCCGCGAGATCGTGCTGCTTTGTGAGAGCCAATCCGGCACGGACGCGCATACGTCACATGCGCCACAGGAATCCCACTTGGGTGTTTCACCAAAATGCAGGCAAATTTGCCGATGCCGGCAGGTCCCTGACTGAGCGAAGCTGCATATTTCATGATAACGCTGCCAGGCACGCTGCTTCTCTCCCGCATCAGTGATCTGATCAATGAAATAAGCCAGCAAACCGACATCGCGTTTCTGCCACAGTAGAACGCAGTCTGAGGGCTGCCCATCGCGGCCGGCGCGGCCGGCCTCTTGATAATACTGCTCCACCGATTTCGGCAGCGATAGATGAATCACCGCGCGCACAGAAGCTTTGTTGATGCCCAGCCCAAAGGCCAGCGTGCCCACCAGCACCGGCACCTCGTCGGACATCCAGCGCTCCTGGTTGCGTGTGCGCAGGCTGCTTTCCATCTTCCCGTGATATGGGACCGCGGCAATGCCCTGCTCTTCCAGGAAATCGACCGTCTGCTCCACTTTATTAATGGTAGGCGCATAAACAATCACATGGCTGCCGGCATAATGGCGCAGGGCGCTGACCAGAAGAGCGGGCTGCGTGCGCGTATCGCACTCTCGGATCACGTATCGCAGATTGGAGCGGTGAAAGCTGGCAATATACTTATGCGGATTGCGCAGGCGGAGCTGATCAATAATGTCATGCCGTACGCGGCGCGTGGCGCTGGCGGTAAACGCTGCGATGGGAAGTCCAGGAAAATGTGCGCGCAAGGAGCTGAGCTGGCGGTAATCAGGCCGGAACTCGTGTCCCCACTCTGAAATGCAATGCGCTTCATCAATCGCAAAGAGCGAAACAGGCACGCGCTTGAGCCACGGAATGGTATCCGGCCGCGCCAGCCGCTCAGGTGAAAGATACAACAACCGAAAGCGGCCTTCCTCCGCCTGGCGCACGATTTTGAATTGATCGCTGCCGGTAAGAGAACTGTTCAACCCGCCCGCTGCAATGCCCATCTGCCCAAGTTGCGTCATCTGATCATGCATCAGGGCGATGAGCGGTGAAACCACAATCACAGTTTTGCCCGGCTGCAATGCGGCGGGTAGCTGATAGCAGAGTGACTTTCCGCCGCCGGTGGGCATTACCACGCACGCATCATGGCCGCCAAGCAGGCTGGCAACAATTCTTTCCTGCAGCGGACGGAAGGAATCGTAACCCCAATAGCGATGCAGCGCCGCTATTGCTTCGGCAATGGAAGACATTCAGCGAGTATAACCCGGGCTTTCGGGCGAAATCAAAACGAAGAATATCTGCTCCGGGATTTGATTTCGGAAAAGATGCATACGGGAAGATGATCTAAGATTTTTTTGCGATCTTGAGAGGAGACTTCAGCGTGGACGGCATCAGCATAATTAAATTGGTCGGAAGAGAGGATTTGAATCTCCGACCCCATGGTCCCGAACCAGGAAGGCCGGAACCAATTTACTTGCTACTCAATGATCTGAGTGGTGCTCTAACCGTCTAATTCTTGCTCAGTCACGCCCCGCAATCCCCAAGTTTCGGATAATTGAAGATGGGGTTAGCGCGCCAATGGCCCTGAGCGGGTTCAGTGAGACGCCGAAATGATGGCCCTCTCGAACTGGAAACCCCCGGCTTCTCGATAACCAATTGATTTGAAGTTCGTCAGAGAAGAAGGCGGTGCGGGCTTTTCACCTCATTGAGGCATGCGCCGCGCGCCAAAGTGAAAAAACCTCTCTTTTTACTTCAAAGAGAAAATCTTGATTTGAGGCCTTTGCAGATGGCTCCTATTACGAGACGACAATTTTTGAAAACCGCCATGCTTGTCAGTGCTTCGGCTGTCTGGGCAAAGCACTTCCCAATAGCATCGACCCTGTCATGGCATGAACGGCGAGACCTCTTTCCGGAGGGAGTCGCGTCGGGAGATCCAAACAGCAATAGCGTCCTATTGTGGACGCGCAGGGCACCCGAGGGCCAACCACAACCATCGCACCTGATGCTGGAGGTGGCGGAAGACCAGGATTTTCACCGGGTAGTGGCGACGCAGAGCGTCCCAATCTCAGCGGAGGCCGATTGGACCTGCCGGGTCCTGGTGGGAGGGTTAAAGCCTGCTCGTGTCTATTGGTATCGTTTTACAGACAGTGATGGAAATGGCAGTCGAATTGGCAGGACACGCACTGCCCCGGACGATCATGATCCGCGGCCAGTTCGTTTTGCGTTTGTAAGCTGTCAAAACGCAAACCTCGGTGCGCAAAACGCGTACCGAAGAATGATTTATGAGGACGAACGCGCTCCTGAGGCGGAAAAGCTGGGGTTTGTCCTGCATCTAGGCGACTTCATTTACGAACTGGTTTGGTATCCCGAAGACCGCAAGACATACTACGCCCGTCAAGTACGGGATATAGTCCGTTATCCGAACGGCGAAAAAATATCTGACTTTCACATCCCCACCACGGTGGAAGATTATCGTGCCATCTATAAGGCGTATCTTCACGACCCTGAGCTGCAAGACGCGCGTGCACATTTTCCATTTGTGCCCATGTGGGACAACCATGAGTTCAGCTGGCAGGGATGGCAGAGTTTCCAAAAGTTTGGACCGAAAACTTTTCCAGCCCAGACGCGAAAAGTGGCAGCCATGCAGGCGTTCTTTGAGTATCAGCCGGCGCGGATGGTCAAGTCCAGCGGGCCTTCACTGGCCACTTTCGGGGCGCCCAAAGTGGAGAATGCGCCGATCACTAAATTCGACGAGCACGGTCTGGGCCAGGAGCCGAACAATCTGGCGGCAATCGGAAGTTTAAGGGGCCATCGCAATTTGCGGTGGGGACGACATCTCGACCTGATCATTACTGACGAGCGCAGCTATCGATCGGAAGAGCCGTTCTCTCGTCACGAGACGGACGGCCTGGACGACAACGACTTCAGCCTTTTCACCGCACAGGAAGTGATCGAGATTCTGGATGGCGGCCGGGATTACAACAACGGAAACCCTCCCCAAACCATCCGCGTGGGAGATAAGGAGATTCCCAATTTCCGCAAAGACGAGCCTCCACAAAGCATCCTGGGCGCTGAGCAAAAAGCCTGGTTCCTGGAACAACTCAAAAACTCAAAGGCAACGTGGAAAATCTGGGGAAGCACGATGGCAACCCTGGAGGAGCGGGTTGATCCCCAGAAC
The DNA here is from genome assembly GCA_036502105.1 of Candidatus Angelobacter sp. Classification (GTDB taxonomy): domain Bacteria; phylum Acidobacteriota; class Terriglobia; order Terriglobales; family Acidobacteriaceae; genus Angelobacter. Next base: position 14,918 of record DASXZE010000431.1, read on the forward strand.
CTGCCCGACGGACTGGCGGCCAAAAAGTGGCCGGGAGAGGGCTACGCACTCACGTTGGCCGGCGATGTTTCAACTGCCTTCCTGGAAAAAGGCGAGATTTATGATTTCATCCGGGAGCACGGAATTACAGGCTTTGCCACCGTGGCAGGCGACCTCCATTCTTTTTGGGCCGGCCGTTCTGCCAAGTCTCTGCCACCCAAGAAGTTTGAACCGGTAGGCCTGGCTTTTGTCACCGGCTCCATTTCAGCCCCGGGAGGATGGGAAGCCGATCAATATAGCTTCCCAAAGGATGAGCCGCTTCGCCCCCTTTGGGTTGGACAAGGACCCCAGGATCAGGCCCCGCAGCCGATGATCAACATGCTTCTGCGGCATGGCGTGCGGTCGTGCCTGGAATACGTCAAGTCCGGCGACATCAATAAGGCGAGAGAGCAATCCAATCCGCAAATGTCTCCCCATCTTGCTTTTGTCGATACGGGCGGGCACGGGTATGCGGTGGTGCGCGTCAGCAAAGATGACATGGAAACGGAATTTGTCTGCATCGAGCGCCCCGTCAATCGACACGATCAACCGGACGGCGGCCCCCTGAATTATCGGGTCAAATTCCGTGCACCACTATGGCGTAAAGGCGAGACACCAAAGCTGGATACCAAAGTCGTGGAAGGTGATCCAAAGTTTTCCGTGTGAGATCGGACCACGTTAAGTTGCTTCTGCTCCAGCTAGTGATTGTCATTCCGGGCGCAGCGAGGAATCTGCTGCGCCTATGGTGAACTTGACCCTCAGTCTCTCAACCCTGTTATGGTGAGCGGCGCCCGCGCGGGCGTCGTGCGACCGCGGCATTTGCGAATCCATCCTATGGAGGATGATGATTACCGGATTCACTACACCATCACCTCACACGCTTTCAGGAGGCTGTATTTCTCAGCGGTGGAAATGAACAACACGTGCAAGGCGGCGGAAATCTTCGGAGCGAACGAATCGTACTCGGTTGGTAGGGTCGTCGAGCGAGAGCTTTCGGTGCTGAAACGAGGGCAAAGAGAAGGTGGGCGTTCGAGACTGACGTCTTCAGCAACGGCTACAAGATCTTCCTATTCTTCCGGCGCTCCCTGAACAGCAGGAGGTGACCATTCCCCTCTTTACTACGAGCAGATAGGAGCAAAACTTCCACGTCGAAATCCTTGTCGTTGATCTCTGAGGTTTTGGCAGCTACAAAATTCACCTACACCGCTGAGGGCGGCAGACCAGAAATTGAATGTAAGTGATTGAAGATATTGGTCGGCCCTGCCGGACGATTTGAGAACTTTCGATTTAATGGCGATTTAGCGCGTCAGTGGAACTGCCTACACCTTCCCTCGCTCCCTGGCCTGCTGTGCCTTTGGGCCCACGCCGCGCCTCAATGGTCTCTTATCTTTAGCCCGCCTTCTGACCTCATGCGTCACTGCTGCGGCGTGTCCCACCACATCCAGGGCAAAAAATTTCGCCAAAGGGAGCACTCCTGCCTGTCCGCCTCCGGACTCCCCCGGCCCTGCTATCGCCGGCACCAACCCTTCCTTTTGCCCCATGCTGACTTGCCCGCTCACTTCTTAAAGCTATGCAGCGCTAAAGCGCACATGCGATACAGTGATCCCGGCTAGCGGTAACGCAAAAGCGCAGTCAGAGTATTGTCGGCGTTCTTTTTCACGACTGGATCTGTGGTTTTGCTCCGCACCTCCAACACATATCGAATTGCCGTATTCACCGTTGTCCATGGCATTTCGAGAAATATATTTGGCGAACCCTTAATCTGCCATCTTGGAGGCCCCAGCTTTTCCTTGTCTACGGTGTTTCTTTCCTCATTGGAGCCTTTAGATGGCTCCGGAGCCACAACGAGCCAGTACTCGAACCCTGTCTTAAAATACTTTGTAGGCTTTGCCGGAATATATCTCAGATCAGTATCGATCTGCCCCGCATCGGCATACCCCACCATAATCTTTGCCGTATCTCCCTTGATAGCAGAGTCGTTTATTGCCCAGTCGTTATCGATAACATGCACAGTCTTGCCATTGAGTGTTGGAGCCGCCTGTGTGAATAGGTGAGAGGTCTTGTTCCGCCCTTCAGGAGTGAGAAGTATTCCATTTGTGGCGTCAATCCAGAGTTGCTCAACAACCTTAGTCGGCGATGTTGTCGAGTCAAAGGTGGTTTGGTTTGGCCCCGCGATCTTCATCAGTTGTGACAATGTTTGATCCGCATTCGCTTTGACAGTGGGGTTGGCCATATCATTTCGTTTTGCCAAAACATATCGGATGGCCGTATTCACTGTTGTCCACGGCGAATCGGGAGGATCTTCGATCTGCCAACCCGCCGCTCCCGTGATTTCTCTGTCTGTACTTCCGTCCGGCTTGTAGGTGTTCCAGTGCGTGGGAGCTAGGACAAAGTGATATCGCTTCGTTGACTCAACCAATCCAGCCTCCAATGGCAAATAGCGTAAGTTGGAATCTATTCGTCCCGCACTCTGGAACGCCATAGTGACTTCAGCTCTGCTTCCTGTAATCGTACAGCCAGTTATCGTCCAATTATTGGCCGCCAAGGTAACTACATTATCCTGAGGCCAAGGATTGGGATGGAAGAAGAAGCCTGAGGCCCGCTGCCAACCGTCCGCAGTTAGAAGATCGCCTTTTGTCGCACTGCGCCACAGCCGCTCAATGAATTCCTTTGGCTGACACTCTTCGGATTTCTCTGAGGTTTGCGCTGACGTGGGGATTGCAACCAGCGCAACCGCCATTGAAATGTTCAATAGACGCCCTAAAATGATCGCACACTTCATAAATCATCCTCCTGAAATCACCGGAAACTTAGGGTGTTGGCAAGGGTTTAGGATGAGCCCCTTCCGGTATTAGATAAAGTGGTAGAACTTGTGGTACCGGACGCGGCTCACCCCTAAAATCATAGCTCCTCGCTTCGGTACTGCTTTTTAGGCTAAAGTATGTTCCTATTTTATATCCGAGGACGACTCTTCTGGTTTGTTTCGCGATCATCTGGGCAATGGATATCGAGTAAATGGCGGTTGCAGGGCCACCCTCAAGCCTTTTAGCGGCTGTATGGTTATTCCCGACGCCGAGTATCTCCCGTTCCGTTTGTGTTGCAGACCACTCTCTCTCATGACGGTCTTGCGTCAGTTATCACAAAGCCGGTGACAAAATCATAAGTCCTCGCCTTTTGGGACACCGTCCCTCCATTCCTTTGGCTCCCTGCGTCTGTGCTCGTATTGAACTCGATCGTAGCGAGCGTATCCTTCGTAGCCTGCTGAACCAATCCGCAATGGTCTGGCATACCTCG
>DASXZE010000432.1:0-34899 GCA_036502105.1 Candidatus Angelobacter sp.
GATAGGAAGTTACATCGTCCTGCAAATCGGCAATGAGCAGATGCAAGTCTGCCTCGGTGATTTTCACCGGAGGCTTTTCTGCTCCTCGCTGGCTTTCTGCTGGACGACCTTTATCTTCCATTACCGGAATAAACCACCACCCAGCCTTACACAGGCGCTATTGCGTTCTTAGTAACTATTCTCTCATTAGAACGGCGCTTGCGAGCTGCTCTTGCGGATGCTGACGCTAAAAAAAGCGCGAATTCTAGTGCAAATGACTCATTACTAAGGGGAGTAGCTTGGTCCCTTAACCCTTTTTACAAGAATTTTACAGCGAGTGCAGCTTGGCCCGGCGCGTGTGGTCTTCAATGGCAGAAAGAATGCTCAATGCTGCCTCCAGCGCCCGCCGGCCATCTTCCAGGGCAATCACTGGCCGCGTGCGATGGCGCACCGCATGCAAAAACGATTTCAACTCCGCTCGCAGCGGTTCTTCGGCTTCAATGTTTGGCTTGTTCAAGGTCACGCCCGGGATTGGTAAAGTAGAAGGCGTCTCAGCAAACGCCATCAAACTATTCAGTGAAAATTTCTCTTCCTGCGTAACGCGAATTTGAAAAACGTCCTGCCGTCCATAGTCGATGGAAATATATTCCTTGGGCTGAAAGAAACGCATCTTGCGCACGCGCTCTGTGCTGATGCGGCTGGCCGTAAGGTTCGCCACGCAGCCGGATTCAAATTCCATGCGCACATTCGCTATATCTACTTTTTCTGAAACCACCGGCAGCCCCACGGCGCGCAATTCCTTCAATGGCGATTTTACGAATGAAAGAACTACATCAATATCGTGGATCATCAGGTCCAGCACCACGTCAACGTCAAGACTGCGCGGACTGAATACGCTGAGCCGATGCACCTCAAAAAACATAGGCTGCGTAATCAACGGGAGCGTAGCTCTTACCGCGGGATTGAATCTTTCCAGATGGCCTACCTGCACAATGCGATGATTGGCATTGGCCAGGCTGATAAGTTCGTCGGCTTCTTCCAACGATGAGGCCAGCGGCTTTTCAATCAGCACATCAATGCCGGCAGCCATCAATGCCGCAGCTACAGACCGATGATGAATGGTGGGCACCGCGACCGATGCGGCTTCAACGCGCCCAAACAATTCTTCGACGGTCGTAAACGCCAAGCACCCGAACTGTGCGGCTACGGCCTGGGCTTGCGCGGCGTCATGGTCCACCACAGCCGCTAGCTCCACGCCGCCACCCTGTTTTTGCAGCTCATGGTAAACGCGGGCATGGTTACGTCCGAATGAACCTACACCAACGACTGCTACGCGAATTACACTTTCGTTAGTCAAGCCTTGATTTTCTCAAAGCTGGCGCAAAGCCGCAAAGGTTATCATGCACTTTGGGGGAAACATCTTATGGGGCGCGCCTTTGGATTTCTGACTTTGATCGTTGTTGTTGCTGCCGTAGCTTATATCTACATGCGGCAAACGCAGAGCACCATGGCAGGCGGCACCGCCAGCCCCACGGCCACGGTGGATTTGATAGGCGTAAAAAATGATCTGCTGGCCATTGCCCAGGCTGAGCGATCACACGCCGCACTGCAAGGTGGATATGTTTCCCTTGACGCGCTACGTTCCGGCGGCGACCTCAGCATGGCGCGCAATAATCGCGGACCTTATAACTACTCTGCTGAAGTCAGTGATTCATCCTTCCGCGTTGTGGCAACCTACACCGGCCCGCCTAATTCTGGCATGCCCAGCAGTCTCAGCATTGACCAGACCATGCAGGTGAGCCAGCAGTAAACTTTACGCAGCTTTATGCTGATGGTCATTCTTTTTCTGCCGAATGACTGTTGCAATTTTCTTTAAATCAGCAACAAATCTGCTCATCTCTTCGTGACGCGCATCTTCGTCAGGCGCTCTTAAAATGGACGAGGGATGGACCGTCGCCATTACATTGGGCGCAATTTTTAACTTAATTTCCTCTGCCTCAATCCATTCGCCGCGATGTTGCGTCACGCGAAACTCGCGCCCCAGGATACCCTGCGCTGCTGTGGCGCCAAGCAATATCACAATCTGCGGCTTGATCGCTTTGATCTCTGCTTCCAGCCAGGGACGGCACGCGTTGATCTCACTTGCGTTGGGCTTCTTGTGAATCCGGCGCTTACCGCGAGGCTCCCACTTGAAATGCTTAACGATGTTGGTTACATAAACATCTTTGCGCTCAATGCCTGCGGCGGCCAATGCTTTATCGAGCACTGCGCCGGCTGGGCCAACAAACGGGCGACCCGCAATATCTTCTTTGCCTCCGGGCTGCTCGCCAATCATCATCACGCGGGCGGTTGAGTGGCCTTCACCAAAAACCGTTTGCGTTCCCAGCTTCCAAAGATTACAAGCTTTGCAATCTGCCGCGGCGGCACGCAAGACCGGCAGACTGGAGCTGTTTGGAATTTGTGAAGCAAGTGTCTGGCGTTTAGTCATAATTATTTTGATGCACCGCAAATAAAGATGGTCGGCTGCCGGCAAAAGCTTCCCTGTCATTTAAACTTCTTGCCAAACAATACTCAGCGGGGAGATTGATGCATGCGTAAGATCCTGCTCTCATGGAGCACCGGCAAAGACAGTGCGTGGGCCCTGCATGTATTGCGCCAGCAGAGGCAGTTTGAAATTGCCGGCCTGGTCACCACCATCAACTCTGCTTTTGATCGAGTGGCCATGCATAGCACACGGCGTGCGTTGCTGGAGATGCAGGCTGCAGCTGCCGGACTTCCGTTGATCACTGCGCCTCTTCCCTGGCCTTGCTCCAATTCCGATTATGAACTGGCAATGAAGCGCGTCTGCGACCAGGCAGTTGCCGAGGGAATAACCGGCGTGGCATTCGGAGATCTTTTTCTGACTGACGTGCGCGCTTACCGCGAACGCCAATTGGCAGGCACTGGACTGGAACCACTTTTCCCGATCTGGGACTGCCCTACGGACAGACTTGCGCATGAGATGGTGAGCGCAGGTCTTCGAGCCAAACTGGTCTGCGTTGATCCCAAACAACTCTCTCCGGATTTTGTGGGACGCAATTTTGATGAGGCTTTACTCAACGATCTTCCAGCTGGCGTTGATCCCTGCGGAGAAAAAGGCGAATTCCACTCCTTTGCTTACGCCGGGCCAATGTTCGATCAAGAAATTGCCATCACTTCAGGCGAAAAAGTTGAGCGCGATGGCTTCTGGTTTTGTGACGTTCTTCCCGCCGATTAGTTCGCATCAGTTGCTTGACTATCTCTTGTATTCTCAGCCGGAAGTAACTAAACACCAAATTTAGTTTCTCCTATGGGATAAGTCTGGCCAGGCAGCCACGCAATGCATTTCATCCCGTGGTTCAAAATGGGAAATATAGATATATTGTGATAAGAATTTTTTAAGATTTATTCATAAGCATGTATTTAGAAATTAAGAGAAACCAACACACAGTTACAATCTCGCTTCCTGCCACATAAAATTACCTTAGTTCCACAAACACGCTGAAACCTGCATTTTTAGCTGCTAGAATTGACTATCTACACAAGCCCCCACAGAAATTTTTAAACGACGGAATCGCCGAAGAATGACCCATGCCATGTTGAAGGGAACACCGATAGCCATCTTGTTGCTGGAAGATGATCCGCTGGATGCTGAACTATGTTTGCGTAAGCTCGAATCGTCGGGCTTGTCTTTTACTGTCAAAGGAATCGGCAGCGCGGACGAATTCAAACATGAAATTGCTACCAGCAAGTATGACATCGTCCTGGGCGACTATCGAATGCCGAACTGGACCGGCCTGGAAGCTGTACGCTGGCTGCGCGCCTCCGGCCATTCGATCCCGTTCATTCTTCTCACGGGAACCTTAGGCGATGAACTTGCCGTTGAATGCATTAAAGAAGGCGCCAACGATTACGTATTAAAAGACAAAATGGAGCGCCTGCCGTTTGCTCTTCTGCGCGCCGTGGAAGAAGCCAGAATGCGCGCGGAGCGTGACCAGACAGAGCATGAGCTACGCCAGACCGAACAGCAATATGCATCGATTGTTCGCGGCGCTCCCTATGGAATTTACCGCTCGGATGAAAGCGGGCGCATCCTGATGGCGAATCCTGCACTTATCAGCATGCTGGGTTATGAATCGGAAACCGAATTTCTTAAGCTGAATATTGAAACCGACATTTATCTCAATTCCAAAGATCGCGCCGACGTTCTTAAGCAGGTAAAAGAACAAAAAAACATTCCTCTGCCTGACGTGAAGTGGCGGCGCAAAGACAGCCAGGTCATCATTGTGCGCCTGGAAGGGCGGCGCTTTGACACCAGCAGTGACGGCAAACCGCTGTACGAAATTTTTGTGCAGGATATTACCGAGCGCCGCGTACTGGAGCAGCAATTTCAGCAGGCACAAAAAATGGAAGCCATCGGAAGACTGGCTGGCGGCGTAGCGCATGACTTTAATAACCTGCTCATGATTATCCGCGGCTGCGCGGAACTGCTCGACCATCACAAAGCCGATCCGCAGAGAATTGGTGGATACATCAAGCAGATCAATGATGCCACTTCGATTGCAGCTTCGGTGGTCCAGCAGTTAATGGCCTTCAGCCGCAAGCAGGTGCCGGAAAAACGGGCGCTCGACTTCAACGCTGTTCTGCGTGACTTACGCAAAATGCTGCCGCGCTTACTCGGTGAAGATATTCAAATCATCTTTACTCCCGGACCAACACTTGAACGCGTGGCCGCAGACCGCGCGCAGATTGAGCAGATTCTATTGAATCTGGCAGTCAACGCGCGCGACGCCATGCCCGAAGGCGGCAAACTGGTGCTGGCTACCAGCAATGTATTACTGAACGCGCCCCAACTTGAACCGGGCGGTATTGAGCTACCTGCCGGCAATTACGTTTTGCTCTCGGTGACTGATACCGGAACGGGCATGGAGCACGAAGTGAAGTCGCACATCTTTGAGCCATTTTTCACCACTAAAGAGCGGGGCAAAGGCACTGGCCTGGGGCTGGCCACGGTCTATGGAATCGTAAAAGAGAACAACGGTTTCATTGCAGTGGATAGCGAACTGGGAAGCGGCACTGAGTTCAAGATTTATTTCCCAGTGGACACCATGGCCAAGGAAACGGCTGCGGCCGCTGCGAAAAGTGCATTGCCTGTGCCGGGTGGATCGGAAACGATTTTACTGGTGGAAGATGAAGCGGCCTTGCGGGAAATTACCTGCGAGTATCTGCAATCGCGCGGATACAAAGTGCTCTCCGCCAGCGGCGGCATGCAGGCGCTGGAAATCTGCCGTGTCCACGAAGCGCCCATCGATATTCTCATGACAGACATCATCATGCCCGGCATTCAAGGGCCAGAGCTGGTGAAGGCTGCGCTGGACATGCGCCCACAGATGCACGTGATCTATGTTTCCGGCTATACCGATCGCGGACTGGAAATCGCCAACAAGGAAAACAACGCAATCCTTCTGCAGAAGCCATATAGTCTGGCTGACCTGGGACACACCATTCGCACGACTGCGTCACAGCAATTGCCCGCCAACCGGTAACTTACTGCTGCCAGCCGCCGCCGAGTGAACGGTAAAGCTGCACCAGCGCGTTCAACTCATTCAACTGCGACTGCGCCAGATTGAGTTGCGCGGAAAAATAATTCGTCTGGTTGGTCAATACTTCCAGATAACTTGTGGCTCCGCCTTTATAACGGACATCCGACAGATGCGCCGCATCTTCCGCCGCGTTGGTGAGCAACTGTTGCTGCTGCCGGAATTCCTGGTCTTTCTCGTACGCGATGAGCGAATCCGCCACATCTTGAAACGCCAGCTGAATCGTCTTCTTGTAAGTGAGCACAACTTCTTCTTTTTGTGCTTCAGCCAGCTTCACGCCCGAGCGGATTCTGCCGCCCGCAAAAAGCGGCTGCGCCAGGGAACCACCAAAGCTGAAAAATCCCGCCGGACTGGTGAATAGACTGCCTAGCGCTGCACTCTGATAGCCTGCGTCTCCGGTTAAAGTGATTTGCGGAAAGTATGCGGCTTTAGCCACACCGATTTGCGCATTGAACGCCACAAGCTGTTCTTCTGCTTCGCGGATATCCGGCCGGCGCTCCAGCAATGCTGACGGTAATCCGGCAGGCACCTGCGGCAGGTGCGGCTGCTCCGTCAATTTCAGTCCCCGCGCAACTTCTCCGGGATTCTTTCCTATCAGCGTGCTGATCAGATTTTCCTGCTGCTGTATGCGACGCTCAAGATCCGGTATCTGCTCAGCAGCGGTATAGACAAGTTGCTCCGCCTGTCTCACGTCGAGCAGTGAAGTTGAGCCGTGATCGGCGAGCAACTGCGTTAGCTTGAGAGAGTCGCGCCGTGAAGTGAGCGTCCCTTGAGAGATAGCGAGTTCCAGATCAAGTTCCCGCAGCTGAAAATAGGCTGTGGCCACGTTGCTGACCAATGTGCTGATGACCTGCTGCTTCGCCCACTCACTGGCCAGCAGATTGGCCCGCGCAGCTTCAGTGGCGCGGCGAAACTTGCCCCAGAAATCCAGCTCCCACGCAGCAGAAAGACTTAGTTGCGTGGCGCTGCCATTGGTCGCAACAGGCAAAACAGGCTGCGCCGGATTGCGAATAACGTTAGACGCCCCACCGGCGTTGGCTTGCGGAAACTGATTGGCGCGCGTGATGCCAAGCTGCGCCTGTGCTTCAAGAATGCGCGCGGCGGCAATGCGAACGTCATAGTTCTGTTCCAGCGCGGTGTGGATCAGCTGTTGCAGTTGCTGGTCCTGGAAAAGATCCCACCATTTCTGGTCGGCGAGCGACGCGGCTTCAGTCTTGCCCGCGTTCTCCTGCTCAATACCACGATGGGCCGTGGGGACATCCACGGGAGGCCGCTTGTAACGCGGCCCAACAGTGCATCCAGTGAAAACAAGAGCTAACAAAATAACAACGTAGGTATTTTTCATTTCGGTCCTAATCGTCAGCTCCGGAGGGTGATGGATGAGGCATGGCGGTTCCCGTGGTTTCTGAAGCGCCGCGAAAACGCGCCGCAATTTTTTCTACCACCACAAACAACATGGGAATAATAAAGATGGCGATACAAGTTGCGGCCAGCATTCCAGTAATAACCACGGTGCCAAGAATGCGCCGGCCGGAAGCGCCGGAGCCGGAGGCGATCCACAAGGGCACGCAGCCCAGGATGAATGCGAACGACGTCATCAGGATCGGGCGCAGACGGAGTTTGGCGCCTTCAATCGCTGCGTCCACCAGATCTTTTCCTTTTTCGTATTCGATCTTGGCGAACTCGACGATCAAAATCGCGTTCTTGGCCGAGAGTCCGATCAGCATGATCAAACCGATCTGCGCATATACATCGAGATCAAAATGGCGGAGCTGCAATCCCAGGAAAGCCCCGAAGACGGCCACAGGCACTGAGAGCAAAACAGAAAATGGGAGTGCCCAGCTTTCATAAAGCGCAGCCAGAATCAGAAATACCAGCAACAGTGACAGCGCAAAAATACCGCCGGCAGCACCGGAGGCTTTTCTTTCCTGATAAGAAAGATCGGCCCAGTCATAGCCCATATCTGAGGGGAGAGTTTCCTTGGCGACTTGCTCCAGGGCGTCCATGGCCTGGCCGGAGCTATAGCCCGGAGCAGCCGTGCCCAGGACCTGTGCGGCGCGATATAAGTTGAAACGGTTCGTATATTCCGGACCGGCTGTGGGCTTGGTTGTGACAACCGCAGAAAGCGGGACCATGCCGCCTTTGCTGCTGCGGACATAGTATTGGCCAATGTCGTCAGGGTGCGCGCGCTCATTTCCTTCGGCTTCTACGAATACCTTCCACTGGCGTCCGAAGCGGTTGAACTGATTGACGAAGAGTCCGCCGAGGAATGCCTGGAGCGTCTGATAGACGTCACTCACGGCAACGCTTTGTTTCAGGACTTTGTCGCGATCCACGTCAGCATAAATCTGCGGAGTACCGGTGGAGAACGAAGCGTTCACGCCGCTCAATTCGGGACGCTTACGCGCTGCGGCCAGAAATTTCTTGAGGTTCTGATCAAGATAATCGACCGAGCCACCGCTGCGGTCCTGGAGCCACAAAGAAAATCCGCCGGCACTGCCGAGACCTGGAATGGCTGGAGGCATAAAGCCGAAAGCGTTTGCCTCGGGGATTTCGGCGGCGAGACGTTTGTTTAGCCGATCAAGAATCTGCTTGGCTTCCATGCCTTTGCCGCGGCGATCGTCCCATGGGTTGAGGGCCACGAAAAAGAAGCCGTTATAAGAAGAGGAAACGCGCGTGAGGAGACTGAAGCCGGCTACGCGACTTACATACTGAATGCCAGGGGTATCAGCCAGGATTTTTTCAATCTTCTGGCAGACAACATCAGTACGCGCCAGCGATGCCGCTGGAGGCAGCTGCGCATTCAATAGGAAGAATCCGTAATCTTCTTCAGGAAGAAAGCTGGTGGGCAGCTTGCGGCCGACTGCTCCGTCAAAGAGAACGAACGCGACTAAGATCAAAACGCCGACAGCTACCTTGCGAATCAAACCATGGCTGATGCTGCCATAACCGTGCGTGGCTTTTTCGAACCAGCGGTTGAACAAAGCGAAGAAGCGCGCCAGCGGGCCGTTGGATTTCTTTCTGGGGCGCAGCAACATGGCTGAGAGCGCAGGCGAAAGCGTGAGCGCGTTGAATGCGGAGATTAAAACTGAGATAGCAATGGTCACGGCAAATTGCCGGTTCAGCTGGCCTTGAATGCCGCTCATGAATGCAATCGGTACAAACACCGATGACAAAATGAGCGCGATACCGATGACCGGGCCTGACACTTCTTTCATCGCCTGCAGCGTAGCGTCTTTGGGCGACATGCCTTCTTCTATATGGTGCTCCACGGCTTCCACCACAACAATGGCGTCGTCAACCACAAGACCGATGGCCAGTACCAGTCCGAACAGCGACAGCGTGTTGATGGAAAATGCGAGGAACGGGAAGAAGGCAAATGTTCCGATGAGCGAAACTGGAACGGCGATCATGGGGATCAGCGTGGCGCGCCAGTTCTGAAGAAACAGATAGACGACGAAAATCACCAGCACCATGGCTTCGCACAAAGTGATGACGATTTCTTTAATTCCTTCACGGACTGGCCGCGTGGTGTCAAGCGAAGTGACATATTCAAGATCGGAGGGAAAGCGCTGTTTCATCCCCTGCATGATTTTTTCTACGCCGTCAGCCACTGCAATTGCATTTGAGCCTGGCGCCTGGAAAACCACGATGATGCAGGTGGGCTTGCCGTTCATGCGCGCTACCTGCTGGTAGTTCAGCGCGCCCAGTTCGATTCTTGCAACATCTTTTAAGCGAACGAGTGATCCGTCTGGATTCGATCGAATGACAATCTCGCCAAACTGGTCGGCGGTAATCAGTCTGCCCTGCGCGCGGACCGTGTAGGTCATCTCATTGCCCGGCGGCGCTGGTTCTGCTCCCACCTGGCCTGCAGGATTCACGTTGTTTTGCTGCTGTACCGCTCGTGTAATATCTGGAACAGTCAGGCCGAGCTTGGCCAGCACGTCAGGCTTGATCCAGATGCGCATAGCGTAATCACCAGCGCCAAAAACCCTGACTTCACCCACGCCGGGGATCCTATACAGCGCGTCATTGATATTGATATTGGCGTAGTTCGCAAGGAACAGAGAGTTATAGGTTCCCTTGGGTGAATAGAGCGCCACCAGCATCATGGGAAAGCCTGTGGATTTGCGCAGCGTGACACCAAACTGATTCACGTCGGGCGGAAGGTTAGGCTGCGCCTGCGCCAGGCGGTTCTGCACGTTGACCTGGTCGGTGTTGGGATCGCTGGAAGCGTCAAACGTCACGGTCTCTTGCAGCGTGCCGTCATTGGCGTTGGTGGACTGCATGTAGAGCATGTTGTCCACGCCGTTCAACTGCTGCTCCAGCGGAGTAGCCACGGATTGCTCAATGGTGGTGGCATCGCCGCCGGTGAATGTGGTGTTGACGATGATCTGCGGAGGGACGATCTGAGGGAACTGCGCCAGAGGCAGCTTGCCCATGGAGACCAGTCCGGCAAGCACGGTAACAATGGAAATAACCATTGCCACGATAGGACGGTTTACAAAAAATTTGGCCATTGGCCGCCAGCCCTTCTTCTACTGGCCGCGATTTGAATCGCGGCATTACAGGTTCAATGCTTTTTGCGCTACGGGTTCGCTTGATTTGGGTTCACTTGACTAAAGATTCACCGCTTTAGGAGTCACCAGCGTTCCGTCTTTTACTTTTTGCAGACCTTCGACGACTACGCGTTCTTGCGGCTTGAGTCCATCTTGAATCACCAGCAGTTTGCCGATGTTCGGCCCTACTTTTACTGGACGCATGGTCACTTTGTTGTCTGGGCCCACCACAGCCAGCTGATAACTGCCCTGCAATTCACTCACAGCTCTTTGCGGAACTAGCAGCGCTGATTTCTGTGTGCCCATTTCTGCCAACACGCGGCCGAACTGTCCGGGGCGGAGAAGATTGTTGGGGTTGGGGAAAGAGCCAATCACGCGAATGGTGCCGGTGTTTGCGTCCACCTGGCGGTCGGCCAGCAGAAACGAGCCTTCATGCGGGAAGGTGCTGCCGTCAGAGAGAACCAGCTTCAGCTTTACACCGCTCCACGCGTTTTTCTCCGCGCCGTTTTTGCCGACGCTCTGCGTCATCATGTACTGCTGCTCGCTGATGGAGAAAATTGCCTTGATGGGATTCACCTGTGAAACTGAGGTCAGGACCGTGGTGGGGCTTACCAGGTTGCCAATCTGTGTCTGCGCGATGCCGGCAATGCCATCCACGAGCGAGGTAACTTTTGTGAACTCCACGTTAAGCTGAGCTTGCTCGATGTTGGCTTTGGCAATCTCTACCGCGGCTTTGGCGCCCAGCTCGGCTTGAATATCATTATCAAACTGGCTCTGCGCGATGGCGCGTGCTTCCGCCAGCGGCTTATCGCGTTTTACGTCCTGCTCGGCTTTGCCCAGCGCGGCCTGCGCCTGTGCGAGCTGCCCTTTGGTTTCGTTGAGCGTGGCAACGAACGGCCGCTCATCAATCTCAAAAAGCACCTGCCCTTTGTGGACGTACGAGCCTTCTTTGTAATTCTGTTTCGTGAGATAGCCGGAAACATGCGGCTGAATCTGCGCGTTCACGTAGCCATCCAGCGTGGCGGTCCAATCGCTTTGGATGGGGACATCCTTCTGGATCACCTCAGCCACTTCCACCTCAGGCGGTTTGGCCGGCGGGCCGGCGGCTTTTGCGCCGTCGCAGCCGGCAAGAGCGAGAACAGACAGCAGCAGGGCCATGCTCAGGACGATCCGCACATTTCCGCTCATGCTTCCGGACTCTGCAAGTTGAGTTTTCAATTTATGAACTGACGGTTGCATTTCGATGTATCCTCATTCTTATCTTCAACTTGCGGTGGAGCTTAATGCCGCATTGATAAATTTGATTAAAAAATCAGCGTCCTGCCGTGCCGTGGTGGTGGGCGTTGCAGAGAGACGTCGCTGCAGGGCCCCACTGGTTAAATCCACCACGGTCCACGCCAGCGTTTCTGCCGGCCAGTGGCCTATTTGCTTTTCCGCAATGGCATTCTCAATGGCCGAGGTCAACTGGCGAACCGGCTCAACCAGCCATCCGCGCGCCCTGGCTTTGCTCAGCACCGGAGAACCGGAGGGTTCGATGTGCATGATCCGGAAAAAGTCGCGGCGTTCTTCACAATATTTGAAGCGGGTATTCACATAAGCCGCGATCTTCTCTCGCGCAGTCTGAGCAGAGGCGATATTTTCAAGCGTCAAGTCGCGCAGGGTGTCCAGGTCATTCTCAAGAACAGCGTTGTATATCTGCTCTTTTGACTCGAAATAAACGTAAATGGTGCCCTTGGCCAGGGCAGCCAAGGCAGCAATTTCGTCGACGGTGGCGGCAATGTAGCCCTTTTCAGCAAAAACCTTGCGGGCCGCCGTGATGATTTCCGCCTGGCGGAATTCGGAGACGACCTGTTTCTTGGTTTTAACGGGTTGCTCTTTTATAGGCTCTTTAACGGATTGAGCTTTTACCGGTTGAATCAACTCTGGCATATAGTGACCTAATAGTATGCAAAAATGACTGAGCAGTCAATAAACAAAACTACTCAGTTAGATGGAGCGGTAAGGCCTGAAAAAGCATTAACAGAACTTTCATTCTTCCCCATTCGACGCAGTTTTTGCATCAACTGCGACTCCACTCAATGCGTCTGATTGCATTTGGCTGAATAAAGCGACCTTTCTGCTGACAGGCGTTTTTCTTGTTGCAGCTAGTTGCAAACGATTTGCAACAGAAAGTGAGAGCTGCGTATTGACTCTGTATTGAAAATGAATTTCAATTTCATTTCGGCATTGTGCAGATGCAATTAAGTTGCAACAAGGAGACCACCGTGCTTGGCCGCTTTTTGCTCATCGTTCCGATCTTTGCGTTCCTCGCCCTGTTCTCTCCGGCGCGTGCTTCCGCCCAGGAGAACCCTTATATCGTTGCTTACGACCATTACATGGAAGAGCCCGGCAGCCTGGACGTTGAATATTTTTCAACCTTCGGCACGCAGCGCGGCGGCAATGATTTTCATGCCTTCTGGACAGAATTTGAATATGGCGCCACGCCGTGGTGGACCACCGAGTTTTATCTTTCCGGACAGACCACTTTTAATGACAGCACAATCTTTACGGGCTTTCGCTGGGAGAACCGCTTCCGCGTGCTGAAGCATGAGCACCTCATAAATCCTGTAATTTATATCGAATATGAAAACACCCAGGCGGACAAGATCCTGAAAGAAATTGAAGGGCATGACGTGGAAGATGATTTTGCCGACAGCAATGCGAACCTGCGGCAGGAGCACGACCACGAAATGGAATTCAAGCTGTTGCTTTCCAGCTCAGTTAAAGGCTGGAACTTTGTGGAGAACACGCTGGCGGTAAAGAACCTTTCGAATGAGCCGTGGGAGTTTGGCTATGCGCTGGGTGCGAGCCGTCCACTGTCACTCAAAGGATCGTCGAAGGCCTGCGATTTCTGCGCGCAGAATATTATCCTGGGCGCGGAATTGTACGGCGGGCTGGGCGATCGCTACAGCTTTGGATTGAACAACACTTCGCACTATCTTGCGCCGGTGGCGATCTGGAACCGTCCGGATGGATGGGCATTTCGTCTCTCGCCTGGATTCGGACTGAACGACCAGAGCCACAAGTTTCTGCTGCGCTGGGGCGTCTCGCATGAATTTGCGGGCTTTGGCGGCGCGATTTCCAGACTCTTTGGAGTTCACTAAATGAAAATGAAATCATTGCTTTCCGCTCTCAGCATTAGCACGGTACTGCTGGCCGCATCTGTTAGCTTCGCGCAATATGAAAATGCGGGCGAGGCACAACAGTCAGCGACGAAATATCACGGCCGTCCGGATGAGATTGGCAAAGCGCCGGATAAATTTAAATTCCGGCCCAACCCATTTGAGAGCGATCCAAATGCGGTGCCCGCCGGCAAGTTTCTCTTTGAAGAACATTGCTCTGAATGCCATGGCAAGACGGCAGACGGAACACGGCGCGGCCCGAGCATGATGCGCGACCGAGTGCAGACTGCTCCTTCTGGCGCAATCTTCTGGCTGATCACCAACGGCGTGGTTCGCCACGGAATGCCGGTGTGGTCAAAATTGCCGGAGCCGCAACGCTGGCAGATCATCAGCTACATCAAGTCTCTGGGACCGTCCACGGGCGGTGCCGGAACATCCAAGCCGTAAGCTTCTCTCGTGGCGGCTCACGCGAGATCGCTGCGACAGAAAATTTCTTCTAACAGAAATCAAGACACGGAAGAATTCAGGCCTGGCGTGCGATTCCCCAAAACGCTTTCAGGGAATGCACGCCAGATTTTTTGCGCTCATAAGGGGCGATTTGCATCCAGTTGCAACCCACTTGCAACAAGACCAGAGCCGTCTAAAACAAAAAGCCCCAAATTTCCCTGGGGCTTTTTAGCTTCTAATCCCAATTATTTTGGCGCGGTAACCGGCGTGGGACTTGCCACCGGATTCGTGATTGCCCCCCTGGGGACTGTGGGCGCCGAATGCGCGGGGTGGGTTGCCACCGGGCCTCTGACCGCAGGATAAGGAACGAAGTAATCCAGGTTCAGGTTGGTACGAGCATTATCTTGTATCGCTTTCATGGTGCTGCTCACGTATTGCTGATGCATGTCATGCAGGAGCTCGGCGCGGATGGAATCCATGCTGGGCAGGTCGCGGGTGCGCAGGCGGTAAATGGTAAAACCGGACGGCTCCACTTCCACGGGAGTGACTTCACCGGGTTTCAGCGCAAAAAGTTCAGATTCAATGGCCGGAGGCAGAGTGCCGCGGCGGCGCGATCCCAGATCCGCGGGCGGCGGCGCGGGCATGCCCAGCGTTTTGTAGGCGTCAGCCTGAAGGATGTTCATGTCTTCGCCGTTCACGGCGCGCTCACGGATGGAATTCGCCAGGTCCTTCACTTTTTTGGCGGCATCAGCAGCTGTGCCAGAAATGCGCCGGCCGCTGATGGTGGGAATAATGACTCGCTCAATCTTGATCTGCTCAAACTTAGAAGAGTTCTGTTTGTAATAGGCCGCAATTTCATCGGGTGAAGGATTATTGGCCCTGGTTTCCAGCACACGCTTATAAAAATCCGCGATGGTGCGCATACGCACCAGTTTCATCTGCTCCAGGAACTGAGGATCTTTATCAACGCCGGCTTTCTCGGCCGCATCGGCCATGGCCAGGAGCTGAATATAACTTTCAGCAAAGCTGCGCTGCGCGGCCGTGGTGGGCATGGCGATATTGGTGGCAGACATCATGGTCTGGAACTGGTTTTTGGTAATCCGTGTAACACAAGGCGCTTTCTTAACTACGCCGTCTCCCAGTCCGGCGCAGACACCTTGAATTTCAATCACAACGGTATCCGGGCCTACGTTTTCCGGGTGAAATACCGGCTGCATCATGACGGGAGTTGGGGTATTGGGTGACGTCTGGGGGGTAGCTGTTGGAGCGGCTTGCGGCGTTTTAACCTGAGCCAGAGCACAGGCGGACGCCAACATACAAGTCAAGAATATGCGAAGCATTGAAAGACAGACCTTCCTCAACTGAATTATGGCAAAAAACGGGCGGGGGAATTGAGCTATGATAGCAACGTCTGCTAGATTTATGACACTTTTTTAAAAAACTCATCGCCTGGAACCCGGTGAATTATGGTCTTTCGTAATCCCCTGGAAGGCAAAACGAGATGCTACTCATGCGTACCCTTCTTGCCGTATTTTTATTTTGCAATCTTGCCTTAGCCCAACAAGCCGTGCGGACAGTCTATCTGGTCCGGCATGCGGAAAAAACTTCCAGCGCAGACGATGCCACGCTCAGTCCAGCTGGGATAAAGCGCGCTGATTGCCTGGCCAACACGCTGAAAGACGCCGGAATCAAGCAGATTTACGTGACGGAAGCCAAACGCACACAGCAGACGGCAGACCCTTTGGCCAAACAACTTAAGATTACGCCCAAGGTTATGTCTTCAAAGGACCCGGCTGATCTGGTCCGCAACCTGTTTTATGCCGGCGGAGGAAATACCCTGGTGGTGGGCCATAGCAATACTCTGCCGGTGGTGATTGCCCGCATGAAAGCCGGAACGATTCCAGCGATCGGCGAAAACGATTACGACAGGCTCTTTATGATCACAACCATGGAAGGCGCTTCCACTCCGGTGATTACTCTCCACTATTGTGAGAGCGGACCAGCATCCGCTCCCAGCGCAACACCTCATCCGGCAAAGGCCACCGCTCCGGCTGCCAAGAAAACACCTGCAAAGAAGTAGCAAATCTTTTCACTGCACAAACTTAAAAGCGATTCTTAAAGACGATCTGAGTGCATCAGCCAGCAGGCTGGTGCACTGATTGTTGCTTCCTTAAGGGATTCTTAAGGATTTTAATGAAGCGCCAATGACTCTCTAATCGACAGAACGGATTATCAGTCCATGCAGTACACGTTTGTGTGCAGGGTAATAGCCCGCACGCAGACTAGCGGAGCATTGCGCCTGAATTCCGGGATGTAAGTTTTTCTTTTCAAGCGCATGAGCCCCAAACCACGGATGAATAACGCCTGTCTTTAACTGAAAAGTACCCCAGGGCAAAGCCCATGGGGACAGGAAGGCCTAAACATGACACGCTCTACCTCTGCGGTTGCCGAGCAAGGCAAGCGCCGCGGGATTATTTTGAAAACCCGCGTTTGCATATGCTTGACAGTCCTCTTGGTGTTCGCAGTAGTTTCCGCGAGCGCTCAATCCACCGCGGTCCCGCCGACGAACGCATTCCAGATTCTTGGAATCAGCCCGGCGACGCCCGCACCTTCTAATCCCCCGACAGCACCTGTGGGTGGAATCATTCTTTACGGCAGCCAGACCAGCCCAATCACCAATCAACCGGTCCGCCATCTTTGGATCGGTGATTCAAACTTCGGCATGTGCCGTATAGATCCTGATATTGATGCGGGAATGGCATTGATAGCCGCAAATCCGGCCGGCCCTTCGCCATTCAACATCACGGTTTCAAGCTGCCCATTTAAGCTCAACGGTCTTTCCGTGACCGGCGGTCCAATGGCGTTTGATCCGTCGACAAACAATGTGTATTTGACGGACGAGCAAACCAACTCGGAAGGAATCTTCCGCATTGGCTATCTGCCTACCGGCGATGCAGGTCAAGGCGCACTGGATTTCAATAACGTATTTGCCATGGCCGGCAACATCACGGGCAGCCGCTTTTCCGGCGGCACCACCGGATGCGCTTTTCCGAACGACAGTGTGGAAACGGTATTACTGAATAATGTATTGCAATCCGTTGTGCTTGGCGTTCCGAACGGACTGGCACTTGGACCGGACGGAAATGTGTGGGTAGCCTTCAAGAAATCAGGCGCCATCCTTCGTATTAACAATCCTGCGACTGCCAGTGCGGCTGGTTTTGGCACTTGCAGCGACTTTATTCAATTGGTGGCTGAAGGAACTTCAGCCGGCGGTGGTAACGGTATAGCCTTTATTGGCCATGACCTGTGGGGCGCGGCTGAAGCGGGACCGTTTGTAATCCGCAGTGCTGACACCACTTGCCAGGCACTGGGGACGGCAATTCCGCAGGTTCCAACCTGCCCGGATACGACTCCGGCCGTGGCGGCGTTTGCGGCATTGACGCCAACCACTGTCTATGGCGACCAAACATATCCTTACCTCAACGGAAACAATCTCTACTTTGGCGACGCAACAGATGACATGTGGGTAGGCAACATCTCTGGCGGCGGCACTGTGGTAGTAGATCCGTTTGAACCGGCTGGTGTTTTCCAGTTTAATGGCCTCCCGCCGAACGTAAACGCCATTGTTGCCGATCCAACTGATCCGGCGAATGTGGTGGCTTACTCCGGTGACGATCCATCTGCCAACGCTATTCTGGCGGCTGGACGCTGGTGGCGCGTTGCTCAAAATCCGCCGACTCGCGCAGCGAAACCGAACGTTGTAACAGTGGTTCGCGCTACCGCGGCTGGCAACACGATCACAGTGAGCTGGAGCCCGGCGCAGACCGGCGTGCCAGTTACTTCTTATACCGTGCGCGCTTCCACAGGCACACTTGCTGATCACACGGTTACACCCGCACTGGGTGGAACTTTCCCGCCGAACTTCCTTGTGATTCCTGGCGTGGCGAATGGCACATATGCTTTCAAGGTTATTGCCAACAACGCCCAGGGTAACAATGGACTTTCCGCGGCCAGCAACACAGTAACGATTCCCACGGTAGTTCCGCCGGGCATTCCCACCAACGTGGCTGCTACGGCCGGCGACGCCACGGCTTTCGTGAACTTTGTTGCACCGCCCAGTTCCGCTGCTCAGGCCATTACGGGATACAAGGTAACTTCGATTCCCGCGGGTGGTGTATCAGCAGTTGTACCGGCAACAGCGACCAGCGCAACCGTCACGAACCTGATCAACGGCACCAGCTACACCTTTACCGTTCATGCAATTAACGCAGGCGGCAACAGCATGGAATCAACTCCGTCCAACGCAGTTACACCTGTACATCAGGTAGTGCCATTGACCCTGGCTCTGACTGGTCCGATTTCAGTTCCAGCCGTGCCGGTAATGTCAACCTTTACTGCTACGCTGACCAACAACACCGCAACAGCGGCTACTGGCGTAACCCTGAACTATGCTCTGACCCAGGCAATTCCTGACGGAGCAGCAGTCCTGATTGGCCAGCCTGGACAGGGAACCTGCGTTAATACATCTTCAACCGGCGTTGCCTGCACGATCGGCACGGTGGCTGAGGGTGCTTCAGTAAGTGTGAACTTTATTGTTCAGATCGTGGCGCAAACAGTCACCAGCACTGTGACCTTCAGTGGAACGGCTACTCCCACTGGCGGAACAGCTGCGGTCCAGACCGGAACAAGCACCATTACTACCTTAACGCCCAGCGCACCTCCGCAAGGCGGCGTGGGACCGACACTCACCGTAACGGTGACTGGCAGTTCCGCAAAGCCCACGTTGAACACTGGAGCAACCACAACTCACACCTTTGTTGCCACCAACACTGGTTCGGTCACAGCAGATCAGTTGAGCTTTACGATCTCTGAACCGACTCAGCTTGGCATCACAAGCGTGACCGCAGTGTCCAGCGCACCAGCAACCGATCCAGTTGCCTGCGCCGCACCGACTGCGGGCACCCTCAACAACCAGCCAGTGAACAACATTGTTTGCACCATCGCTTCACTGGGCGGCAACCTGAAGAATGGCAACAAACCGACTACAGCTCAGACGATCACCATTACGGTGGGAATCGCGGCCCAGACGGCGAAGTTGCAGACACCGCAAACTCTGAACGTTTCCTCAATCGTTGTATTCAACGGCATTGATGCCGTGAGCCCGAGTGCAAACTTTGTTCAGACCGTGAAATAAACCTGGATCGCCGGGGTGCGGAATTTTGTACCCCGGTGGTTCATAACCTGTTGACTGTTATCTGGTAAGTTTGGGTCATTCCAAAAATTTGCAGGCACGCTTGTCTAGCGTGCCTGTTTTTTGCTTTATGTGAAATGATTTACAGATAGATTAAGACATTGAATTGATTGGACCACTTTTCTATATACAAAAAATCTAGTTTCATAGTATTCTCTCTTCAATCTTCCGCTATTCACCACCGCTTTGTAAAAGCTGGTGGCAACCAAAGTGTAGTTTCCTTCCGGTAGTACCTAGCAGTTAACAATTTAAGAGTCGAGCCTGTTTCCGGGTAGAGCTATCTTCAATTCTGCGTAGATTGCGTGCATAGTCGTGCGCGATCAGAAGGAACATACCTTGAACGTTACAGGCAAGAACCAACTCGTAAGCTACTCTCAGCGTGGGGCGCTAAGAGTATTTTTGGCTTCAGTCGCAATCATCGTTGCCCTGACCGCTGCAACGGCCAATGGCCAGACAACGATCAGTCCAACAACATCCACTGTACAACTGGCCGGTACACCGGATCCAAATGGTCCTATCACAGCGCCTGCGGGCGGAATCATTCTTTACGGCACAGCCATCAACCCAATCACCAATCGCCCGGTTCGCCACCTTTGGGTAGCCGACAGCTTTTTGGGTATGTGCCGTGTTGATCCTGATCTGGATACGCCCGGACCATACGAAATCAATGGCAATATGTGCCCGCTGAACGTGGTTCCCGCACTCATTGGCGGCGCCATGGCTTTTGATTCAACCAACAATCTTATCTATTTTGTTGACGCGCAGATCAAAGCCTCTCAGGGCGTGTTCCGCGTGAACTATCTTCCAGATGCCGATAGCGGCAACGGCTCAATGGATGTTCAAAGCCTGTTTTCCATGGGTGGCGCTCCCGTCAACCATCTTTATACTGGCGGACAAACCGGGTGCGTACTTCCGGGCAATCCCGGCCCGCCGAACTCCGTTACCATTGATCCGCTGGGCAATCCCTGGGTCGGATTCGGCAAGAGCTCCGTCATTCTGCGTTTTAACTCGCCGGCCACAGCCACCACAACCAACTTTGGCACATGCGCACAGTTTGTGCAGCAGGCAGCAACCGTTGCCGGCAATCACGCAGGCTCAGGCCTGACCTTTGTAGGACACGATCTCTGGGGCGCGACCCTGGAAATTATGTTCGTAATCAAAAACGCTGACACCATCTGCCTGGTCGGACAGAATCCGGCTTGCGGATCAGCCAACGGCACCGCGCAGATCACACTGGGAACCTTGCTTGGAGCAACTTCCATTGCCAGCGACCAGGTATATCCATCCACCAACGGCAACAACCTTTATGTGGGCGATGCCAACAGCGTAGCCTGGGTAGGCAATGTTGTAGCTGGCAGCGCCGGCCAAACTCTTGCTCCTACCTACATTGACACCACAGTTGGATTGGGAAATGTTGGAACAGTAGCCGTTGACGGCACTGATCCTGCAAACCTGGTGCTGTTTGCCGGTGACGATCCGAGCGGAGTTGCTACCAACGGTGCTGGAAGAGTATTCCAGGCAGTACAGACTGCTGCTCCGGCAGCTCCGGGCGCGCCGCTCAACGTGGTTGCATCCATCACCGGCACACAAGGTACAGTTACCTGGAGCCCACTGCAAACCGGGCAGCCTGTAACCAGCTACACCGTGCACAACAGCTTTGCGTCGAATGGAACTCCGCTGGCGGACATCACTGTCGCGCCGGTTGGATCAGCCTTCCCCGCAACGTCAACGCCGCTGAGCGGAATCGCTGCCGGCACTTCTTACCAGTTTGAAGTTGCGGCGAACAACGCGCAGGGTTCCAGCGCGTTCTCTGCTCCCAGCAACCTGGCTCCAGTAATTCCAATTCCTGATCCGCCAACCGGCGTTCAAGGGCTGGCCGGAGACACACAAGCATTCGTCTCATGGACCGCGCCGCTGAACAACGGAGGCGCAACCATCCTGAACTACACCGTGACAACGCTGCTGAACGGAAATCCCACCGGCAACAAAGTCACAGTTCCGGCGCCAACCTCTGGCACGGCTGTAAGCGCAGTTGTTTCCGGACTGACGAATAATACCTCGTACACGTTCACGGTCCATGCCAGCAACGCGCAGGCCAACAGCCAGGAGTCAATCGCTTCAACGCCGGTCACTCCTTCGGTCAGCAACACGCCGATCATGAAAGTGGAAGTGAATGGTCCGGTCTCAGTCACCCCGGTTCCTGCCGTGGTTACTTACACCGTGATCGTAACCAACACTTCACAGTTTGCCGTGAATGGCATTCAGGTGAACCACACTCTGGCAACTACAGATGGCGCGTTCATTATTGTGGCTGAACCCGGTCAGGGCGTTTGCACGGCAGGCGGCAGCGGCGTAAGCAGCGTTGTCTGCTCGGTGGGCAATATGGCTGCGGGCGCATCCGTCAGCATTGACGTGGTTGTGCAGATGCAGAGAGCGCAAATCGACTTGTCATCGCGCGTAACCGGCTTTGACGCAAATGGCGATTCGCTGGTCTTCAAGCTGGAGCATCGCACCACAACGCCTCCGGGAACGCCGCCACCTGCGGGCACCGTAAGCATTCCTGTGCCGGTCACTGGTCAGGCGACTCCTGCCTCACTCAGCCCGTCGCAAGCCGGCATTCTAACTTTCTCCGCCAGTGACAATACGAACAACGTTGCCACAGACGTGGAATTTACCATCACCATTGATAGCGCCTTAACTATCAACTCAATTACAGTTACGCCCAGCACCGGCTCCAATCCGGCACAGTGCAATGCGCCGCAGCCCGGACTGGTAAATACCAACGTAATCACATGCAATATCGCGGCCCTGGGTGGAGCAAAAGCCACCAACCCGACCGTGACCATGCAGGTGGTGGTTGGCGTAACTGCACCGCCCCGCACCGGCCTGACTTTCCTGCCCAGCGCAACCGTGAACTTCAACGGCATTAACAGCGCCAACGGAACGTCAACGCTGAGCGTGAAGGTGAAATAAGAAGTCGATGAGCCAGTCTGCCCATTTACGCGCAAAAGCGGCGCGCAAATGGGGGCCCAGTGATCTGTCTGCGGTAGCGCAAGCAACCGAAGATGGATTGCTCTTCAGACAAGCAATTGTTTGGGGTAATAAGGTAAATGGCGAGTCCGGAAACGGGCTCGCCATTTTTATTTTATTCCTGGTCCGGTTGAGCAAAGCCTTCTGCACGGCCGTAGGAATCTATTTGGCGTTTGAGGCTTTGCGCATCTCCGCCAGAATTTCTTTCAAAGTGGTTGCAATGGTGAACAGCTTGAGCACGGCGAACATCACTACAATGCCGATGATCCAGATGGCAATCATGACAGCTTCTGCTGAACTAATCGCTTTTGAGCCTGTCAAGAGCGCAAGGCCAATGAGACACATAAAGACTACAAATCCGATTACAACGGCGGGATCATGGGGTTGCTTTACTTGAGGCTTTGGCCGCCCTTTATCGCTTACTGCCTCTACGCGATTCATATCTTCCAGGAATCCCATGTAGCCTCCGAAGATCAGTTATCTTAACACCAGAGCAGTTGAGTTTGGAGTAGCAAGTTTTGATCCTACTACAACTGGCTATGCGTAATTCTTTTGATTCCTATTCAAGAGATACTCAAAGACTGAAGCGGCGCGGACTACGCCGCAGCATTGCACATACGATTTTCTGCCTGAGTTGACAGCCGTTTAATGAGAGATCTCTCTTGGCTGCACAGCGAAGCGGAGCCGATAGTCTCTGGGCGATAGGCCCATGATTTTCTGAAACACTTTTCGGAATGCTCCGTAATCCTCGTATCCCACCTTCCAGCCAATTTCCTTGATAGCCAGCGATGAAAATTCAAGCTCTTCACGCGCCTTGCCCACGCGCAAATGCTGGACATATTTTGTGGGCGTCAGACCGGTGGCCTTTTCAAAGCAACGCAGAAACGTGCGCTCGCCCATGCGCGCCTTTGCGGCCATCATGGGAACGCTCACGCGGCTTACGTCTGAGGATTGCAGCCATTGTTGGACCCGCAGAATCGAGTTATCACCGTGGTTGAGCCGCGGAGAAAAGTTGGAATAGAAACGCTGCTGGCGTCCCGCCGCGTCCACCAGAAAGAAGCGCGCCGTTTCCAGCATAATGGTTGGCCCAATGAATCGATCCACCAGTTTCAGGCCCATATCCACCCAGGCCATGACGCCGCCGGCAGTAATAATGTCGCCATCGTCAATCACGAGCTTCTCTGTCTGCACCTGGATCTGGGGAAATCGATCGGCAAAAGTTTCAGCGAAGGTCCAGTGCGTGGTGGCAGCTCGTCCGTTGAGCAGTCCGGTCTTGGCCAGCATAAAAGCGCCGCCGCAGATTGAACAGATCAAACAGCCTGCAGCATGCTGTGTCTCAACCCACTGTTGAACTTTAGCAATGGCTGCTCCCTGCGGATCAATATCCAGGTTGGGCGGCAAGATCAAGCCAACAAGTTTGTTGGGCTGCTGCTGGTGTGTATCGAAAATGCGCTCCAGTTCCGTGCCGTTCTCAGCGCTCAATTGCCAATGGCTGACTCGCAGTTGCTTTGCGCCTGCGCCGACACGCTCCTCGCTCAACCGATTGGCAACGCCAAAGAGATCGGTCAGGCCGAGTACGGCGGACATCAACGCGCCGGGATAAATCAAAATTCCAAGCTCGATTGGGCCGCGATTTTCCACGGTGGCAGTTTTGGCCCGAACTTTGTCATTTCTGCCCATGGACAGTTCAGCCGCCTTTTCGCTGAAATGAATCGACTGCAATTTTAGCCCAGAGCCGACCGCAGAGCGGTTTTGGACATTTATGCTGGCGAAGCCTACAACTGCATCAGGAGAAAACGATATGAGCACCGTTAAAACCAAAGACGGCACAGAAATTTATTTCAAAGATTGGGGCACAGGGCAGCCATTGTTTTTTCATCACGGCTGGCCACTCTCCGCTGACGACTGGGATGCGCAGATGATGTTCTTCCTGGCGCATGGCTATCGGGTGATCGCGCATGATCGCCGCGGGCATGGCCGCTCCACTCAGACAGCAAATGGCCATGACATGGACACATACGCCGCTGACGTTGCTGAAGTCACGAAGTCGCTGGATCTAAAAAATGCGATTCACATTGGCCACTCGACGGGCGGCGGCGAGGTGATTCGCTACGTGGCAAAGCACGGAAAAGGCCGGGTCGCCAAGGCGGTAATCATCAGCGCTATTCCACCGATGCTGTTGAAGTCAGACAAAAATCCTGACGGGCTTCCAATGGCGGTATTCGATCAATTGCGCGACGGCACCGGCAACCATCGCTCACAGTTTTACCAGGACATTACGATGCCGTTTTATGGTTTCAACCGGCCGGGCGCAAAGATATCGCAGGGCATCCGCGACAACTGGTGGAGACAAGGAATGATGGGCGCGATCAAGGCGCAGTATGAATGCGTGAGGGTGCTCTCTGAAAGTGAGTTCTTTGATGATTTGAAAAGCATCGACGTGCCGGTTCTGGTGATGCATGGCGAAGACGATCAGATATGCCCTCTCGAAGCCAGCGGCGCAAAGTCAGTGAAACTCTTGAAGCATGGAACGCTGAAAACTTATCCCGGCTTCCCTCATGGCATGCCCACGACACATGCTGAACAGATCAATGCGGACCTTCTGGCATTCATCAAAGCATAAAAAAACTGGCGGTTCAGTTGGAAATCATACTGACCCGCCAGGCTCGATTTATCTAGTCGCATCTGCTGGAACTTCTACTGCAGTAAACGCTGTGATTCGATTTGGATAATTCACAGAACCTAGATCGGGAATGGCCCAGGCGTTGACGTTAACATTGACTGATGCATTTCCAGGCTGAGGGCGCACGGCGCGAGCAAGATCAAATTGTTCTACGTCTTTTTTAGGATCAAAGCGTCCCGTAAAATACGCCACTCCAACCCCTACGGCGGCGTAAGGGCTCAGGATCGCGAGTGGCACTACATATTTTTTAGATTTCAGCAGGGCTTCGGCAACGCCATCCGGCGATTTGCTGCGCTTGATGCTGCCCGGCACCTGGGAAATCTGGAAAGAAGAAAGTTCTAACTCCGGATGGCGGTGCGCGTAAGAAGCCAGCGACCTGGCAACCTGCTTGGGCGTAGTAATGCCGGCATCGGCCAGGAAGTTGCGATGGATGGAATGCGGCTCATAGAAGTTCATCACTTCTCGGGCGAAGTCAGCGCAGTTGGAATATACGAGGTTGAACTTAACTTTATTGGCGCGATCTTCATTTAAATACTGGATAAACGCATCATCCTGCTCCTGCGTGGTATTGATGCGGAAGCCATAGATTTTGCGAATGTAAGCTGCGCCTACCAACTGGATCCATTGGCCTTTGGGTGTGCGTCCATGCGGGGCGTCAGGCACGAGGTCCAGCAGATGCTCGCGACGATAGTCGTCGCGCAGCTCGGCCACCAGTTCTTTGTTGGCTGAGCGTGGAATTTCTTCGATGGTATCCACGGCATACAGATAAGGAATCAGCGGAATGGCGACCCAGTCATAACCCCCGATTTTGTCATAGCGGCTAATAATGACGCCGCCGCCTGGTTCGTGTGGACGACAGCGGCGGAGATGCGTGGGAGTGTCAGCGCAAACCTGCGGCAGATAAACTGCGGCATGCCCGGTGGGATTCATGCTGCCAAATATTCCGTATGGCTCTTCCAGTAGAAGCGCAATGTCAGCGTGCGCCAACGGACGGAGGCAGGCAAATATTAATAAAAGAAGCCATAATTTTTTCTGCATGCCATTTCTCTGCCTACCGTTTCTTTGCCTACCAAGTTTCTGCACATCTTTTTTCTGCATATCAGGGTCCCAAAATACATTTCTGTGCGTATGGCCCTAAGAGCCATAACCGCAAAATTCATAAAAAGTTGCTTGAAAAACTGATCACCAAACATTTTCAAAATGGGATCAGCGATACAGGCAGGGGAGCTGTGCTGCTTTAAGTAATTAGTGGCTTTTCAGCAACTATCGGTTGCTTTGCAAAGCGGCTCAAACTGTTAAAAAATAAATAGTTTATGTGAAGAATTTGTTACAGGGATGCAACCCGGTGTGGTGCATGGGAAAGCTGCGATTTCGCTGCGTCCAGCACGAAGCAAGCACAAGGTCCCTCCGACCTACTCGCGCGCTCGCTACGTCCGTCGGAATGACGAGTGTTAGATGATGGCATGTTCGCCTGCCCTGAGCCTGTCGAACGGGCACCCTCGCCTGGTAGAACGGTCTTCAACGTGAAAATTCTTCAACGTGAAAATTCTTCAGCGCAGCCGGGGTCCAATATTTATTTTTATTTTTTTTATTGAATGAAGAAATGGCAGGTGCTTTTCGAACAATAAAACAGGGTAGCCGAAGCCACCCTGTTTTTTGTGATCGCCTGAGCGGATTTAAGTCCGCCCAGGCTTGGTTGGGGGAGGGATTACTTCATTGAGAACTGGAAGTTTATGGTTGTCCCGTCATTCAAGGTGATCTGGTAGACGTAAGTGGAACCGGCTGCCAGGTTGGTTGGAGTGGTGGTGTTCAGGGTGATCGCCCAGTCCTGCGCTGCAGTGCTGAAGGCGAAGCCGGTGTTCTGGCCCTGATTAAGAGTTGTGGTTACGCCGCCCGTAATTTTCTGGAGCAGACGGAAGTTGGTTACAACTCCGTTTGTGCTAACGGCCTTACCGGTTGCGTCACACACGCGGAACTGAATCGGGATGGTTGGGGTGGTGGCGCGAGTGAATGACGTGCTGCCGTCAGCTGCGATCGGCGCCAGGATCTGGTGTCCTGGGCCGGCCGTGCAGGTTCCAACAGGCGCGTAATCCACGGTTGCTGTTCCGTTCGTGAACGTAACAATGTAGTTCGTTGACGTTTGTCCGGAGCAGGTGATGGGGTGAGTGCCAACTGTAGTTACCGCAGCTGTGCAAGACAATGTTCCGGTCAGATCAGCGGGCGTCTGGCCTAGAACAAAGCCGGTGTAGTTGGCGGTGAATCCAGGCGTAGTTGTGTTGAGAACCACAGTAGCGCTGGTTGCCGCGATGGTAAGCGGCGCTCTGGTAATAATCAGCGCGGCGCTCTTAGTGGTAACGGTGTAATTGCCGGCCAGTCCATTGGGATCAACCAATACAGGCGTGAGAACGTAAACTCCCGGCGCGCTGGCTGTGGTTGGCGTGGTGTAAGTAGCGGTGATTGCGTCACCATTTTTCAAGCCGGTAATGGTAATTGCCGGATTTGCCGCGCCATATGTACGGGTCCCGCCGACTGCAGTTACAGCCAGAGGCGCGCGCGTAATGACGAGGTTTCCGCCGGTGATAGTTACGGTGTAGTTCCCCAGTTTCGCGCCTGGATCACTGAAGACTGGCGTAATGGGGAAAGTTCCTACCGGGCTGGTAACACCAACGCTGGTATAAGAAGCGGTGATTGCATCACCGTTCTGTAGGCCAGAGATTGTGCCACTGAAGGCCGGGTTGGCATTGCCGTAAACGCGCGTTGCATTGTTGATGGCAACCGTCAGCGGAGCCGGAGTAACGGTGAGAGTGCCAGGAAGAATTGTGACGATATAGCTGCCCAATTTATTTCCCGGATCTGACAATGTCGCAGTGATTGGATAAGTTCCAACCGGGCTGGTGATGGTGGCCGTGGAGGTGTATGTTGCGGTAATTGCATCACCGGCGACCAGTCCCTGGAGCGTTCCGGTCAAGACCGGGTTTGCGCTGCCATAAAGGCGGCTCACATTTGCCGGAATCACGATGAGTGGCGCTGGCACGATAGTGAGCGTTGATCCAGTAATGGTCACTGTGTAATTGCCCAATTTAAAGGCAGGGTCCGCCAGTGTTGCCGTTAGAGGATAGACACCCAGCGCGCTCGTTGTGGTGGCCGTGGTGGTGTAAACGGGGGTGATGGGATCGGCATTTTTCAGGCCGGTTAAAGTGCCGGTGTAAGGCGCAGTCGCGCTACCGTATGTCCGAGTCGCGGGATTTGCAACAAAGGAGAGCGGCGCAGGCGTGATGGTGAGCGTGGCGTCTGTAGCGCTGGTAATGGTGTAGTTCTGTGTACCCAGCGGAACGATTACATAACTGCCTACTCCGCTCGTGATCTGAGCTGAGGTGGCGTAGGTGACTGGGGCTAAATCACCATTTTTGGTTCCCGTGACTGTTCCGGTGAACACAGGGTTTGGATCACCGTAAAGCCGCGTGGCATTGTTCGCGATCACCGTGATTGGCGCTGGAGCAACAGTAATAACGCCAGGCACTGTGGTGATGGTGTAGTTTGCAGCGGACATACCGGTGACTACGCATGTAACCGGATAGGCGCCTACCGGGCTGGTGGAAGTTACGGCACTTGTGCAGGCTGCCGTTCCAGTAACTACAGCTGATGTATCACCATTCCCAAATCCAGTAATGGTGTAAGGCAGAGGTGAGGCAACTGGATCACCATAGATCATGGTGGAAGATCCAGAAACCGTGAGCACACCGTTGCTGACAGCAAGACTGCCGCTGCCAGTGCTGGCGCCGAACAGTGGATCACCAGCAAAGCTGGCGGTTATGGGATAAGATCCCTTGGCCAGACCGGCGACGTTTACGGCAAGCCTCGCCGTTCCAGTGAGATCAGTTGTAGCGGAGCCAACTGCAGCTCCATTAAAGGTAAAGGTAACGGTTTTGCCGATGACGCCGGCTGTGTTTGCGGTCTTAGCCAGAACTGCGCTGATCGTTGCCGGGCCGCCGTAAGGCGCGGTCTGCACAGGAATGGTGAGAGAGGTTGGACCAGCTACTGCTGAAATCGTAATGGTAGCCGTGACTGTATCGTTGACAGCGTTGGCGTCAATCACTGAGCGGTTGGAGATGGTCGCCGTGTTGGTCAGCACAGTTGCGTTCGCCAGATCGGTGCTGGTAAGAGCAATGAGCGTGGCTGTTGCAGTTGCGCCGGCGGGAATTGCCGGGAATGAAATGATGTGCGGATTTGCAAGACCCAAGCTGCAAACACCACCGGTGTCAGCCGTGCATGGCAAAATAGGCAAACCTGTAGGACCAAGCAAGTTGGTATCCGGTGACAAGCCTGCAGGCAGATTGTCAGTGATTGTGGCTGCTGCCGGAGCGGTTCCGTTATTGGTGATGCTATAGGTAATGGTAACGTCAGAACCGGAAACCACCGTGGCGGGCGTAGCCGTCATGGTAAGCGCGAGATCGGCTGTGGTGCAGCTATGAGTTGGATAAGCAGCAACACCCTGCATTTCCTGTCCGGGGATTGTTGCAACATCACTCAGAGGAGAAAGCGATCCATCCGCGGCAATGCCAAATACGGCGATGCCGTAAGTGTCATCCGCCATAAAAAGGAATGAGCCGGTGGAATCAACGGCAAGTCCGGTAGGAACATGCACTGTTGTAGGGCCGCCATACGTGCCAATGCTTGTGAGGCTGCCGGTTGCGCCAATGCTGAGAGCTGCAACTAAATTGTTGCCCTGGCTGCTGGTGTAAAGTTTGGTGTTGTCCGGGCTCAAAGCAACCACGTTGGAATCAGAGCCGGGTGTCAGGAACGGGCTGCCGGCCATAGGCGCAAGTACGCCGGCGGCGGAAACGCTCCAGCCATCAATAATGGCATTTGCACCAGTCGATGCTTCGCTGCCATAAAGACGGTCAGCGGCGCAGCTGAATTCAAGGCCGGAAATCAGCCCTGTGCTCTGGCGCAAAAATGGCGAGCTGGCAACGGCGGTCAGCGATCCATCAGCATTCACGGTGTACATGAAGACGCTTCTTTCACCGGAAAGAGCAAGCAGCTTACCGTTGGAAGAGATCTTCATGCCGACAGTGGTTACCGGGGTTAAAGGAGTGGTGAGAATGCCCTGCGTCAATGCGCCGTTGGCAGCAATGTTGAAAGACTGAATCAATCCGCCGCTGGAGGCCATCAGGAATTTTCCATCGGGCGTTGAGGCCAGTGAGATGCCGCCACAGCCATCGAGGGCCAGGCCGCTGTTCACGGGCGATCCGGGAGCAAGCGTCAAGCCGCCGGCTACGGGATCGATCTGGAACACACTGATAGTCTGGTCAGCGCTGTTGGAGACGAACAAAAGATTGTCCGCCATATTCACGGTCATACGGTCCAGACCATAGCAAGTTACGGTTGAGCCGGCGCCGCCGGTGGCAAAGGGCGAACCTGCAATAGGGGTAAGGGCTCCGGTGGGTGCTACAGAGAATCCGGAGACTGTGTTGACTGTGTCCTGATTGTTGACATAGACAAAGCTCTGCGCAGCAAGATTCGCTGGAAGCATGAGTGCCATGATCAACAACAAAATTGCCGCGGCTGTGCCGCGAGCATAACCACTTGTTGTCCTGAGGGAAATCATTTGGGGCTCCTGAATTTGGAAAACGACTTCACAGCGTTTCTTCTTGGGTCGTGAAAGGAATATCCGTTGATGTACGCAGGGCTTCCGGAATAGATGGGGGTGTTAAAAAAGCTGCCGGAGACTGAAAGCCGCGAGGGTCTTGCGTATTCGAGGACGTATCACTGCTTTTAACCGCGCTGAAATTCACGACGGTGAACTGCTTAAGCTGCCGCGTGTATGAACCGCCCACGCTTGCAGCGCCAGACTGATGACTGCTAGTAATTACGCTTCCCGCGGAAGCATTGCGCGCAACCACAACGGCCAGCACGAAACAAATAGCTCGCGTTGTTGAGTATGCGCTAGGCATGGTGTTCCCCCCAATAGTTCAGCAAACGGATTTAGGGCCGATTACCTCTGCTACCCGGAAGAACAGCATTGGCGAAAAAGCTAAGATTGGTACAGCTAAAGGGATTGGGCGCGGATGACTAGCCGTATTTTTTTAGCCTCGATTGTTTGTGTATATCGATCTAAGAAATCGGAGAGACTATCTTCACAAACCCTTTATGGATAGAAGATAGACTTTAGTAATTAAGGCTGGCTGAGAATCAAATTAGAAATTCAAAAACTTCACAATAACCTATATCAAAGTACCCTCAATGTACCCCGTGACTTGTCTTTAACCTGGTAATGGCGCCGTAAATACTATTTCTGGATCGAAGGGCCGAAAGCTCAGAGCTTAAAAGAATAACTACGCGCTTTGGCGCCGATACTACTTGGCACGCTTACTTCGATCGGATATTCCCAATGTTTGATTATTAACTTCAGAGCCTAATCTATAAGGCCTTTGACGGCCACAGCTTAAGGTGTGCCCCTTCAAAAAACAGGTTACAAGATTGCCCTAATCAAAAATCGCAACTTAATGCACGAGCTTCAACTAGAACAATATAGTTATCTACAAAAGAAAAAAGGCTGGCGGGATCTTTCCCGCCAGCCGAGAGGAATCAAGGGGTTGTTGTTAGCGAATAATGTAAACGTGACCCTGGCCAGGTATTGCAGCCGGAGTGGTTAGAGGAATCCCGTTCGGATCCTTCGCCAGGCCGCCCTTTGGATCAGGGACCTGTGCGGTTGGATCGTCACCGATTGCCATGGTTGCCAATCCATCATGACCGCTAACTGCGATGGCGGTTACGCTTCCCATGGGCACGTTCAGGCTCAGCAGTGGGCTCAGTGCAGCTTCATTCGCCCAGGTACTCTGCGTTTTGCAGGTGATGCTCCACTGGTCAACTTCAGCCAGCTGGGTAAGAGTGTTCGTACCCTGAGGGCTCTGCGGAGTTGTTGTTGTGGGGATCGCCGAGGCTCCAACGTACATTGAAGGAGCGGTGGTCAAATCGCCAGCGGTGAACGCGAGGATGTTGCCAGTTGCTACGCCCGGAGGTCCAAGGCAGGTCGGCCGCTCGAACTCAGGACCGATTGCGATAGCCAGCGGATTCTGCACAACCAGGCCAAGCTCCTGTCCGCGCACTGAGGGGAAAGCCACTGAAACGGCCGTACCCTTTGCCGTGAAGGGTGAAGCTTTTGGCATATAGGTGTTGAACGAACCACGTTTCACGCTGTTAACGTTGCCATTGGCCAGCACCGGAGTGCCTTCTTCCGCCATGTACAAGTCGCCGCCGTAGAACGCCATGCTGATTACGCCTACGCCGTTTTCCAGGTTAGCTACCGGAATTAAAGCGCTGGGGGTAGTGGTTGGTTTGGTGATTTTAGAGATACCGCCGTTGTTGGAGAAGCCAACATAGAGGGCATCTTCCGGTACAACGGTGGTGCCAGGAACCTGTCTGGGAATCGCAACTGATTCCGCAGCGCTGGTACCAGAGCTCAGAACACCAGTCTGGCTAAGCGTTCCACCGTTGGCTGGGTTAAAGGAGAACCGGGCGATACCGGCTCCGCCGGAAGCGTCTGGGACATACACGGTGCGAAGACCGGCCAGAGTTGCACCGTCCGTCGCATCTGCCTGGCCAGGGATAAAGCTGGCGGTTGGTTTATAGCAATGGCTCATTGAAGCTGCGCCAGTGAGAACGTTTTCGTCAATGCGGCAGAAGCCGTTGACTTCATCCGATACCCAGTAACGGTCGCCCAGGAAGAGCAGACCACGTGGGTGAGTTACGCCAGCGAGCAACAGGGTAGCGCGGCGAGCCGCCACTTTTTCCTCAGCTGTGAACACTGGGCCGCTATTGCCTACCTGGGAATCCATGCTGCAGGTTGGAGCCGGACCGCAAGGCTCGAACACTCCAGCCTTCACCATCCAGATGCGGCCTGTGCCGCCAGGATTTGGGCCCGCGGCTTCAGGAAGGGGCGCTTCAATATTGGTGTCATCCACCACAATGAAATCGCCGCTGGCCTGATCCAGATTGATGCCCTGAATAATTGAGGTTGCCACCGGAGTGGTTGGAGCAATGCCGCCAACAAGAGGGCCGCTGACGAGGTTGCCGGTGTTGGTGACAATGGTCATGGTCTGCTGTGTAGCGGTGTCATAGTCCACTACGTTGTTGCCGTCGCCAAAATAAAGATGGTGACCGGTGGTGTCCGTGGAGAAGCGCTGATCTGAGGCTACACCCAGATTGGATGTAATGTTGCCAAATTCAAGCAGTCCAACGCAATTCGCGGTGTAGTTGCATTTATCAGCATTCTGCAATTTGTTCAGGAAGCCGGCCTGATCCATCCATAGATCATGTCCGATCCAGGCTATTGCATCCACGCGGCGAGCGTTGTCAGAGGTGCCAACGCGCTCCACTTTGTTGCCCGCCTGAGTAAAGGTGGGAGACAGAGGATTCAGAATGCGCCAGATGTCGCCGTTTCCTGGGAAAGTGATATAGAGCTTGCCGTCAGGACCCATCCTGCAAGTTTCTACGCGAGGATGAATGCCTACCGCTACGGTGCCTAGAAGTGACGTTGAGTTAAAGATCGCCACAGTATTGGCCGGATCAATGATCATGTGCTGACCAGTAGCGTCAGGAATGAATTTGAAGCGCATCACGCCGCCAATGGACATATCGGCCACGAAGACATAACCGAATTCAACCTGGTAATCAGCCGGCTGGCCGGTAGCATCCGTGAAGCAGGTGGCCAGATTCAATGCGCCTGAAGTTATGTTAGTCAACGGATTCAGCGTCTGGTCAATGCGGCAGAACCCGCTTGCCGTATCCGCAACCCAGTAATCAGCCAGCGGGGTTATGCCGTCAGCGGCAAGTACTGGAACGCCGGCTGCCGTTTTTACAGGTACGCGAACCGCGCCGTGAGGGACCAACATGCCCTGATCGCCCACGTCCTGGCCGGGGTTAATTCCGAAGGGCGGGGTAGTGTTTGGGACTTGTGCCGATGCGCCGATGACAGTTGTCAGAGCGACTAATGCTATCGCCAGCATACGCACCAACGAGTTGCGAACTAGCTGCGAAGTATTGGAGTTCATTTTAGGATTCCTCTCTTCTCAATCTCTGTGGCTTCTCTTTATTCGGAAGCTTCTTACAGTTTTTTGCGGGCTGCCGGATGTTTGTCCGGCAGCCCACGGTTTAAGTCGGTTACCTCAGGAAGGTGATGCCTGAGACGGTGGAACCACCCGCGCTGGAAGTTACAGTCACCGTGTTCGGCGGAGGTACGTTGCTGAACGTGATGGTGTAAACGCCCGGTGCTGCTGGAACCGTCGGGCCCATGACTCCGGTGTACTGCAGGCCGGTTGCCGGGTTGATGATGTCCAGAGTGCAAGTCATTGTGATATTTGGTGTTGTGTCAGTTGCCGTAACCACCAAACGCGCTTTGCGTGTGCGATATACCACGCCGGTTGCGTTGATCAGGATGAAGTCTCCACCCGGGTTAACCACAATCGTTATCGTTGCATTGCCTGTGAGACCTGTAACGCTGCTCGTCACAGTTGCGGTGAAGGTCAGAGGTACTGGCGCAACACCTACTCCGAGCGTCGGAGCTACAAAGGTCTGAATCGACCCATCGGCTGCGCCCGGAACCAGAATCACACCTGCTGGTGCAGTCCAGGTGAAGGTCAACAAGCCAGCTGAAGGATCCACACCGTTTGCAGTGAGGGTCACAGAAGAAGCGCTGGCTACAGGGCTCGGTATGCTTGAAGCAACGCTTACCACCGGCGGTGCGCCCACCGGAGCTGGAACGATAGGTACCAAGACTGAAGCAGGATTCGACTGTGGAACAACCACGCCGTCACCCACAATCAGTTGGAAGGTCAGGTTCTGTGCCACGGCCACCAGAGGAGCAGTGATCGTTGCAGTTACTGAGTTCGGATTGTTAATGCTCACAACCGGATCGCCCGGGTTGATGATCTGTGTCCAGTTGAAAGGGCCTGTCGGCGGTGTGCTGGCTGAGCCATCCAGCGTTACGGTTACGCCGGCGTATGGCGGATTCGGAGTTGAAGTGAATACCGGACGAGCCATTGAAGCAAACGTACCGGCCACGCAGCTTGGCGTCGGTATTGCAGCATCCGGGAACGGAGCAAGCTGGGTCATCAACTGGTTGGTGGCTGAAGGCGAAGGAGCCTGCCCCAGCTGAACCATGAAGCTATCG
>DASXZE010000433.1:0-7402 GCA_036502105.1 Candidatus Angelobacter sp.
GCAGTGGCTGGGCGCGCGCGGCCTGCAGAAAGTGCTTTATCAACTGAATCCAGATGAGCTGATTTATGTGGGGCGGCTGATGCGTCCGGCAGCGCCACCGGCCAATGCAGAAAGCGGTGCAAAACGCGAAGCGGCGCCCGAGTTCAAACAGAAGACAGGAAGCGGCGTGATTATCGCCCAGGAAAAACCTGACGCCGAACTCAGCGGACTGGCCGCCGAACTCAAAGAAGCTGCCGGCCAGATCAAAGCGCCAGTCGTGACTGATGTTTCCGCGCCTCTGCTGCCGCGCGGCGGATACATGGCGCAGGCCAAACTGCCGGAACGCACCGTGCATCTTTCCATTGCCACGGCATGGCCCTCAACGCCGGCGGAGGTGATCGACACCAATGACATTGATGCGCTCACGCTTTTGCTGGAGCAGTATCTACAGGGATCCGTGCAGAAGCCGTTCAAAATGGCGATGACTCCACCAGCACCGCCCGTGCCACATCGCCCTGCGACCGCACCTTCGCCGGAAACCATTCTCAGGCAGCTCACGGAAACCTACGGCGTAAGCGGCGGCCATGAAGAGCACATGCGTGACGCTGTCTCAGCGCTGCTGCCCGCCTGGGCCAAGCCAGAAACCGATGACGCAGGAAACTTGATTCTGCACTGGAATGGCGGCAATGCTGCCGGCAAAAAGTCTCCTTCTATCGCCGTGGTAGCGCACATGGATGAAATTGGCTACGAAGTTCATGCCATCCTGCCGGACGGACGTCTTGAACTGGAATCGAAAGGCGGCGGCGTACTGGCTTATTTCCTGGGACACACCGCGCTCGTTCACTCAGCCCGCCACGTCTGGCCCGGCGTGCTGGAATTGCCGGAAGGCTGGGACAAGCCTGACTTTCAGTGGTCGCGCAATCCGCGCCAGATGTTTTACATGGATATTGGCGCGCACAACGTGGACGACATTACCGCGTTGAATATAAAAGTCGGCGACTTCGTGACCATTCCCAAGCAATACCACAAGCTCATGGGACGCCGCGCCTCAGCCCGTGCTTTTGATGATCGCGTAGGCTGCACCGCGCTGGTCGCAGCCACATGGGCGCTGGGACCAAATTTGAAGAACCGCGACGTCATCTTTATATGGTCAACCAGTGAAGAGCTTGGCTTGCTCGGCGCAGCCGCCGCGGCCAAGCACATGGCCGCTGACGGCAAGGCCCCTGACTACGTCTTTGCCATCGATACTTTCGTCAGCGCCGATTCGCCGATTGAATCCAAGCGCTTTGGCGACGCGCTTCTCGGCCAGGGCTTTGTGGTGCGCGCGGTAGATAATTCCAACGTCGTCCCGCGCGACCTGGGTGCACGCGTGGTTGCCATGGCCAGGACTGCCGCCATCCCCGCGCAATATGGCGTGACCGGCGGAGGCAATGATGGCGCTGCTTTCCTGCTCTATGGATCAACCGACATCGCCATGGGCTGGCCGCTGCGTTATTCGCACTCACCAGCTGAAGTAATTGATGTTCGGGATGTGGAAGCTTTGGGCAAAATCATTACCACGATCGCTCAAAACTGGTAAAAACTCGGGTGAGCCTCTGTAAAACCGGCCTTTGCGGACCATTAGGGTAAAATTAAGCAATGGAACAGTTGAATATTGTCGTGCGTGACGCTGCGATCCTCAGCGGTGAGCCGGTTTTCCGCGGCACCCGTGTTCCGTTCAAGTCACTCACGGACTATCTGGAGCATGGCCATACCCTGGACGAGTTCCTTGATGATTTTCCCGGGGTGACTCGCACGGCAGCCATCGCCGCACTTGAGGAAGCACGGTCTAGTTGAAGCGCCACTCTCATCCACAAGATCTGAAAGGCCACTCTATATTTGTTCCGAATACACTGCTTGTACTTAAGACGATAGGCCATGGCCAAATCGTAGAGATTACTACTCAATAAACATGCTAGGATGTCCTTCGCCATGAGCACGCTGGCACGCGATCTACGGTATGCACTACGGGCCTTCGTCAAGAATCCCGGCTTTACGGCTGCGGCCATATTGTCTCTGGCCATTGGGATTGGCGCGAACACGGCCATCTTCAGTATTACCAGCGCGCTCCTGCTGCATCCTCTGCCTTATAAAGACGCTGACCGCCTGGTGATTCTCTGGAACAGCTCTCCCGGCCTGGGCATTACCCAGGACTGGTTTTCTTCCGCGCAGTATTATGCCATCAAGAACCAGAACCATGGTTTTGAGCAGGTCGCGCTTGCTATTGGAGGAAACTACAATCTCACCGGTGATGGTGAGCCCCAGCGCGTAAGCGTTGTGCGTATTTCCAGCAGCTTTCTGCCCACGCTGGGAGCGCTGCCCAAAGACGGCAGGCTGTTCACCCCGGAAGACAATCAGCCGGGCAGCGCCAACGTAGCCATCCTCAGTTATGGCCTGTGGACGCGCCGCTATGGCTCCATACCCAACATGATTGGCCGCACCATCACCATTAATACTCATCCGTACCAGGTGGTTGGCATCCTGCCAAAAAGTTTTTCCCTGCCCAATGAAGTCATGCCCCTGCTGGATGGTGCAGACCAGGCTGATATCTTTATTCCTCTGCCGTTGCCGGCTTCAGCCGCTGAAGACCGCGGCCAGGAAGACTTCAACATTATCGGCAAGCTGCGGCCCGGTGTTTCGCTGGAACAGGCCCGCGCTGAAATGGACACCATTACAGCCCGCCTGCGCCAGTCGCATCCTGAAGTTTATCCAGAAAACGGCCGCCTCACGTTTATCATTCGTCCGCTGCTCGAACAGGTGGTGGGTAATGTGCGCCATACCTTATGGCTTTTGCTCACGGCCGTGGCCTGCGTTCTGCTGATTGCCTGCGTGAATGTGGCCAATCTTCTTCTTTCGCGCTCCGTGGCGCGCCAGCGGGAAATTGCCGTGCGCACCGCCGTGGGCGCCAGCTTCGGCCGTATCCTGCGCCAGTTGCTCACTGAAAGTATTCTGCTGGCCCTGTGTGGCGGCGTTCTGGGAATTCTGCTGGCCATGATTTCCATTCATTGGACGCACATTCTTGGGCCACAAAGTGTGCCTCGCCTCAGTGAAATAGGCATCCGCGAAGACACGCTCTTCTTTACCCTGCTGATCTCCATCGTTTCTGGAACTTTGTTTGGACTGGCGCCAGCCCTCCGCGTGGCCCGGCCAGACCTGCTCAAGATGCTCAAGGACTCTGATCGCGGCTCTGCGGGCAGCGCTGCCGTGTGGGGACGCGGCAATAATCTGCGCCGTCTTTTGGTCGTCTCAGAGCTCGCTATCTCTGTGGTTGTGCTGGTGGCTGCCGGGTTGCTTCTCCGCAGCTTCATTCGCCTGGGGCAGGTTTCTCCGGGATTTAACCCCAACCATGTGCTCACGCTTGAGCTCACCATGAGCGGCGACAAATATAAAGATCCGCAGGTGGTGCGCGCCACTTATCACGAATTGTGGGAACGCCTGGAAAGTCTGCCCGGTGGCGTTGCCGCCGGCGGCATCTCTTCCCTGCCGCTCAGCAACATGGCCTCATGGGGACCCATTACCGTTGAAGGCCGCCCACTTCCTCCGGGTGAAAAATTTATCAATGCCGATGAACGCATCGTAAGCGGACACTATTTTGAAGCCATGCAGATTCCACTGCTCAAGGGCCGCTTATTCAATGACCAGGACACGCAGGACAAACCGCACGTGCTGGTGATAGATGAATACATGGCGCAACAGCTCTGGCCCCATGAAGATCCGCTGGGCAAACGCATCCGGTGGGGTGATCTGGCGTCAAATCCAGACTCGTGCACCATCATTGGCGTAGTCGGCCGCATCAAGCAAGACGCGCTGGATACAAATTCGCGCATCGGCATGTATGCCCCACAGAGCCAATACATCAGCCGCGCCATGAACATAGTTCTGCGCACCAACACTGATCCGGCAGCGCTGGCCTCTGCCGTAAACCATGAACTGCATGATCTGGACCGCGATCTCCCCGTATACCGTGTGCTCAGCATGCAGCAGAGAATTGCCGGCTCTCTGGCGCGGCGGCGATTCGCCACCACCCTGCTCGGTGTATTTGCCTGCCTGGCCCTGGCTCTGGCCTCCATCGGCATCTATAGCGTACTGGCATATCTGGTGAGCCAGGGAACGCGCGAGCTGGGCATCCGCATGGCCCTGGGAGCCACGCAACGCAACGTGGTTGGGTTGATCGTTACGCAGGGCATGAAGCTGGCCTTTGTGGGCGTGGCCGTCGGAATTGTCGTGGCCTTCGCCTTAGGCCGCCTGATCAGCGGATTCCTCTTCGGAGTTCAATCCACAGACCTGTTAACTTTTGCCGCGACAAGCATTCTGATGGCAATCGTAGCGGCGCTCGCCAGCTATATCCCCGCGCGCCGCGCAGCGCGTATTGATCCCATGATTTCTCTGCGCAGTGATTAGCAAAGGAGTGATTCGCTGACGATGCCGATGAAATATTTGTTTGCTTAGGTTTAATAGAAAGCGATCAACAGCAGAACCAGGCAGCTTGTCACTTTCTCGGTCATCCCGAAGTCCCTCAGGAGCCTGCGCTTTCATCAGCAGGCGAGTAGGACTGAGGGACCTTGTGCTTGCATTAAAACTAAAATGCTTTTTAGTGCAGTATCCCCAGCTTCTCCATGGGCCAATAGCCAAAAACGGCTTTGCCATAAATATATCCACGCATTACGGGGCCAAACTTCCGGCTGTCATTGGACATGGAGCGGTGATCGCCCAGCACGAAGTAGGCATTTTTCGGGACCACAATTTCCGGATAGGACATGGCGTCTATATAGTCGGAAGGCACGTAGGGTTCCGGCAGCTGCACGTCATTCA
The DNA here is from genome assembly GCA_036502105.1 of Candidatus Angelobacter sp. Lineage (GTDB taxonomy): Bacteria > Acidobacteriota > Terriglobia > Terriglobales > Acidobacteriaceae > Angelobacter. Next base: position 4,831 of record DASXZE010000433.1, read on the forward strand.
CAAAAACGTGCCCGTAGAAAATACGTATGCGGTCGCCCGGCAGCGCGATCACGCGTTTGATAAAACTCTGGCGGGTATCGCGCGGATAATGGAAAACGATAATATCGCCCCGCTCAATGCTCTCAAACCGGTAGACAAGTTTGTTGATGCAAATTCGTTCCTGGTCTTCCAGCCCCGGCTCCATGCTGCCGCCTTCAACCTTGACCGGTTGATAGATAAAAAAAATGATGAAGAATACAACCGCCACACAAAAAACCAGGTCGCGCAGCCATACACCCAGGGTGCGCAGGACTTTTGATTCAGGTGCGGGGGCAGCCGCTTCCGGCTGGATTTGCGTTGTAGGTTGTTCGGGCGTTTCCATTTTGGTACTGGCTCTCTGAATTAAGATTATACGTAGATTTTCCGCACTTTCAGCTATCTCTTATTCTGGAGTAAAATATCTTTGCTATGAAGTATTTTCTGGGTGTCTTCACACTTTTTCTTGCCGCCGTCATGACGCACGGACAGTCCAGCAGCCAGCCGGCCAATGGCCCTCAAGCTACCGGCCAACAGTCTGATGTGCCGGCCTTTCATGCAACGGCGCCGGCTCCTGGCAGCAAGCTGCCGCATATTCTTACCACGCAGGAACTGGCTACTTCCGGCTTCATAGAACCTGCGCGAGTGGAATCGTATAAGGCCGCCGCCAGGGCTTCTGCCATTCTGTATCAAATGCCCTGCTATTGCTTCTGCGACCGCAATCATGGCCATGCCAGTCTGCACAGCTGTTTTGAAAGTACGCATGGTGCAAACTGCGGCACCTGTATGCAGGAAGCGCTTTATACCTATCAGCAATCCCGCAAAGGCGTGTCGGCAAAAATGATCCGTGCTGGCATCATGCGCGGAGACTTTAAGCTGGTTGACCTTCAGAACGTGACTCCAGTAAAGTAGATTGCACTTAGTTTGGTGCAGTTGACGCGTCCAGATTTTCTGCGTATAAAGGGCTGCACCCCTTAAGCAGCCCCTGTCGCTGGCGGGACAGCTGATCTTCCGATTTCCACAGCCTGCACAGATCGCCATTTCGACACGGGCCGCAAGGAAATTACTGAATGAAGAAAAAACTGGCAGGAAATGTTAAACATTCTCCTGCTAAACCATTGATTACAGAAGCCATTAGGGATAGATCGACGATGTCTGGGAAGAAACCAATAATCCCGCCGCAAAAGCCGGTAGTTAAGGAAGATCCTGGTTTTACACAGGCTGTGCAAAACTACGAAGCCGCTGTCCGCGCGATGCAGGAACATAAATTTGAGAAAGCTAAGGTTTTGCTGGAAAAGATCGTCGCCAGCGGCCAGATGGCGCTCATTGATCGCGCTCGCGTTCACCTGAATCTCTGCACCCAGCAACTTGCTGGCGGCTCCACCACCTTCAAGACCCATGAAGAACATTTTGACTATGCCGTCTCTCTTCTAAATGACGGCCAGTTTGACCAGGCACGCATCCATCTAGAGAAGATTCTTAAAGGCAACACCAAGGCAGACTTCGCTTACTATGGCATGGCCGTGGTTGATTGCCTTACCGGACAGGTGGAAAGCTCTCTGAAAAACCTGAGTGAAGCCATCCGCCTGAACCCGCATAACCGGTTTCAGGCACGCAACGACTCTGACTTCCAGAACATGGCAGACGATCCTCGCTTCACTGAGCTGCTCTATCCCGAACCAACCGATCTGCCACAGTCCAGCCCTGAACAAAGGAAGCACTAAGTTAGTCCCATGCTGTCTCAGGCAGAGCAGAACCGTGGCCGCTCGACACAGGGAATCCGTGTGGTTGCAATCGGCGGTGGCACCGGTCTCTCCACTCTTTTAAAAGGTCTCAAGCAATACACCGTTCGCGCCGGTGAGAATCCGCCGGATACGCCTTACATCTCTGACCTCACCGCCCTGGTCACCGTAAGTGACGATGGTGGCTCCAGCGGCCGTTTGCGCCGCGAACTGGGCATGCTGCCGCCCGGTGACGTGCGCAACTGTCTCGTCGCTCTCTCTGAGGATGAGAACCTGATCTCCAAGCTCTTTCAGCATCGCTTCTCCAGCTCAGGCGATCTTGAAGGACACAACTTCGGCAATCTGTTTCTGGCCGCACTCACGGCCCTCACCGGAGACTTCGCCGTGGCCGTGAAGGAAGCGTCAGAAATTCTGGCTACGCGGGGGCATATCCTGCCCGCAACTTCAGCCAACGTGCAGCTTGAAGCCATCATGGACAACGGCTCACACGTGCTGGGTGAAACCAATATCAATGCCAGTCAGCACCGCATCGTTGAGCTGCAAATGGTTCCGGCCCATCCTGCGCCGTTGCCGCAGGCGCTGGCTGCAATTGCCGCCGCAGACGTCATTACCATGGGCCCCGGCTCGCTCTTCACCAGCCTGGTTACAAATCTGCTCGTAAGTGGCATTCCGGAAGCCATTGCCGACTCGCACGCCGTAAAAGTTTTTATCTGCAACCTGATGACGGAGGCCAATGAGAGCCTGAACATGAAGGCCTCAGACCACATCAAGGCAATTCATGACCACTCGCCGCGCAAAATTTTTAATTACGCCCT
>DASXZE010000434.1:0-3396 GCA_036502105.1 Candidatus Angelobacter sp.
AGTCCGAGATGAGCTAGTCCGGCAATCTATTCTGTTGTCAAAGAATTGTAGCTTTCCATCCGTAACAATTGACGGCGTTTAAACTTTTGGCCGCTGTGGCGTGGGACAGCATCCGGCTTCGCAATGCGCCAGCACCGGCGACGTCTGCGCGTTAAGAACCATGTCGCGAATCATCCCAATCACCTTTGGGTGCGCTCCCGCTGTGCCGGCGCGCGCCATCTTCAATCCAATTTCAGTGCATAGATCGCGCGCTTCGGTATCAAGGTCATACAAAACTTCCATGTGATCAGACATGAAGCCGATGGGGCAGACAATCACTCGCTGCATGCCGGCTGCATGCTGTGCGCGCAGATGCTTACAGATATCGGGCGCAAGCCAGGGTTGCGTTGGAGGTCCACTGCGGCTCTGGTAAACCAGCGTCCAGTTGCTCATGCCGCAGGCAGCGGCCACGCGCGCGCTGGCTTCTTTCAACTGGCGGACATACGGCGATGCATCGGCCATGGTCATGGGAATACTGTGCGCGGTGAAGATGAGCTGTTCGGCATTCGGAACTTCGGCCATTGCGGATTGTACGCGCTCGGTCATGGCTGCAATAAATTCGTCGCGATTCCAGAAGTTGTTCAGCTTCTCGATCACCATTGCTTCTGTGCCTGTCTCTTGCTGTGCGCGGGCAATATCTTCACGATACTGGCGGCAACCTGAATACGATCCAAACGCTGAAGTCACAAACGCTGCGGCGCGGCGCACGCCATCGGCCTGCATCTGCTTGAGCGTGTCTGGCAGCAGCGGATACCAGTTGCGATTGCCCCAGTAAATCGGCATCTTCTCGCCCTGGCTCTTGAACTCCTGCTCCAGCGCGGCGATCAACGCTTTGTTCTGGTCGTTGATGGGGCTGCGGCCGTCAAAATGGTAGTAGTGTTCGGCCACTTCCAGCATGCGTTCGCGAGGGACGCCGCGGCCGCGCAAAACGTTTTCAAGAAAAGGAAGCACATCTTCCTTTTTCTCCGGACCACCAAAAGAGAATACCAGCAATGCGTCAAATGAGTTCATGCGAGGCTGATTTTACTCCATGCAGCAAAGAATCGGGCGGACGCGGCTATAATCGCTAGCCATGCGCATGCCAGCCATCCAAAAGTCAGCCATTCTTACGTTAGCTGTTTCACTTCTCTGCTCCGCAGCCAATGCTCTGCAAGCCACAAACTCAGCACCTGATCTTGATGCAATCGTCAAAAAAGTGATCGCGCAGGAACACGTCGTGGGAGCTTCCGTGCTGGTAGCGCGCGGTGACAAGATCCTTCTGCATCAGGGCTACGGACTGGCTGATCTCCAGCTTGACGTACCGGCCAAAGCAGAGACGGTCTATCACATTGTCGGGCCCATGCTTCCCTTTACCGGCATTGCCGTGATGCAGCAGGTGGAGCGCGGCAAGCTGTCGCTGGATGATGACATCTCCAAATACATTCCGGAATTTCCGCTGCAGGGGCATCATGTAACCATCCGCCAGCTGCTCAACCATACTTCCGGCATTGTCGATTACCACTATCTGGGCGATCCCATTGAAGCCACCAGCCGCCAGCCCAAAGCGCTGGACGAAGTAATGGCCCTTTACGCCAACAAGAACTGGGTCAACGAGCCAGGCAAAAAATGGGACTGGTCCATCTCCGGCTTTCAGCTTCTGGTCACCATTGTGGAGCGCATTACCGGCCAGAGCTTTCCTGACTATGTGCAGGAAAATATCTTCAAGCCGGCCGGCGTAAAGTCCACCACGTATTGTGACGATTTCACGCTCACTCGCGGCCTGAGCCATGCGTATCGCAAGACTGGCGCGGGCGTTGAGACAAAATATGTTGAAGCCCGCGAAAACGGCATGGCTTACAACTCTGACCTCCGTTTCTGCAGCACCGTGGGCGATCTGCTACAGCTCTGGCGCGCCATCAAGAGCAAAAACCTGGTTCGCCCAGAGACGTTCAAGCAGATGTCCACCGCTGAAGGCGCAGCCGCGCAGATGTCCGCGCAAGATCCCAAAGCACAATACGGTTTTGCCATGATCCTGAACCATGAAGATGACCACCACCGCATTGGCCAGCACGGATCGCTCATGGGATACAGCGGCAGCCTCTATGACTTTCCAGAAGACAATCTCACGATTGTCGTGCTGACGAATACTGAAGACCAGAACGCTTACGCCCTTACCCGCGCCCTGGGCCGCGCGATTCTCGGCCTGCCAGAGCTTCCCGCCCGCCCGCCTGCCACCGAACACGCTTTGGCCGACCTGCCCGTCTCCGTGGGCCAGCGCAAACAGCTGGACGGAACCTATGTGCTCAAGCTCGACCGCGTGGGCGCGAATCTGCATGATTCGTTCGCACAGTATCGGCGGACCTATCGCGTGTTCGACGAAAACGGACGCCTCATGATCCAGCCGCTGGGCGAAGGTCCGGAGCGTCTGCTGAAGCAGGAGGATGGAAGCTTCGCGTACCGGTCGTCGGCTGAGGCGCATATCTCATTCGTGATGCAGGGCGACCACACAGCAACCATGAAGATGGAGTCACCCGGCTTTCCGCTGGCCGGAGACCGCGTGGGCAATGGCGATCCGGCGACATTTCATGGGCAGTTGAGATAGTTTGGACCGCTGAGCCCCCTACCCCCTCCCTATGCCATCCCAAGATGGCGTAGAGTTGGCCATACTCATCCCAAGGTCATCCCAGTTTGGCGTGTGTTTCAGCGATTAAGCCCTAATTGGCGTGGGTTTGAACGAAAAACCATTGATTGGCGTATATCTGCGCCGTCTTTCCGATGACGCGCGATGTCGGCGATGACCCGATTCCGGCGATTCTTGCAGCCCTCTGCCTGCGTCCATCAGCCAGAACACCCCACCCGGGGGTAGCCGTTTTGTTGCAAACAAAAGGCAAAGTGACATTCAACAGCCTTATGACTGGCTTGTCGAAGACCATTTTTCTCTATGTTTCGGGTTTGATTTAGCTGATTGATGTCCCGCTCACTGCTGATTGCTGATTTTTCAAATATCGGCGCGCTTCTACCCCTGAAGGCAATACGATCTTAGCGCATTTTTATGAGCGAATCAATTGCGAATTGGGACGATGGCAAATTTAGGATATTTAGTAACCTTTTCTGCGATGTTCGTTAAAGTGCGAATTCGGGAATATGTGCAGGTAAAATCGAAAGGCTTATCAGAACACGATCTTGGAAAGCCAAATTGGTTGGTTTTTGATACAGTTTTGTATTAGGAGGAAAGCGGATGGCAGATGTTCGCGTAACTTGTATTACCAAACCGAATGCAATGAGTGCACATGAGCACATTACGCATATCGGTGGTTACGAATGGAAATGGGACAGAGAAAAGGTAATACGCAGTATTGACGCGAAAGAAAATACATT
>DASXZE010000435.1:0-14979 GCA_036502105.1 Candidatus Angelobacter sp.
GGGAGCTGGTGCGTGGAAGGGCCTGCGGGATAACTCACTCCATTCACTTTGGCCACAGTTGCCACGGTTGATCCCGCGGATTGCGTAACGTCTCCGGTGACCGGAGGCTCTAAATCCGGCTGGGCATTCGTTCCATCAAACCAGAAGGCCTGCACCGTGCAGGTGCCTGCGGCGGTGGATGGCGTGATCCATCCCTGCACATTGGCCGGCGGCGCAAACGTGCGCCCGCCCGTGGCGTCCTAGCAGATTTCAAAGCTCAGCTGCTCTCCGGCAATGGCGTTGCTGAGCGTGGAGCTTGTGACGTTTCCAGTCAGCGTGAGCTTGAACATGGAATTTATAGAAGCATCAAATGCTGGCGTGGCGGCAAAGGTAACAGTATTCAGCCCGCCAGCCCGGCAATCCGTGCGCAAGGTCCCGGCATTGTCAGAGCATGTAACCCCGGCGAGCATGTTGAATGCAGTACGCTGCGTGAGTCCGGTACCGGCATTGAAGATCTGCTGCAAAATGCTGGACGGAATATTGGTCCCCGTCACGGTACCGGTGGCCGCAACATTGCCGGTAACACTCAGATTGCCCGTAACCGAGTTGCCGCTGAGCGGCGCGGGCGTGCCCAGATTCTGCGGCGCATAGTTGTCAAAATTGAATGTAGCGCCGGTAAAGCTCACCTGCGTGTAACGCAAGACTTCCAGCCCGGAGCTGGAATCTTTTACCGTGACGCGATAATAAATTCCAGACGGCAGAGTGTTTGCGGGATTGGGCACAGTGAAAGTGGTCACCACTCCGGCGGCAATGGGAGAGCAATAACCGCGCCTCAGCGCCTGGCCTCCACCGCCGATGGAAACTGAGATAGGCTGGTCGCTTTGATCGGTAATAAGAAAGCAGAGTTGCCCGGCGGCAAGCCTGGCGCCATTGATGTCTGTGATGTTGGAGCCGGAAACGGTTGTGAGGTTCTGGGCTGAGCAATTTACCGCAAAGGACGCAAAGAGCGCTAAGGCAAGAAGAATCTTTTTCATATTCTCTCCAGAAAATTTTTTTGAGCGAAAGGGCTCCCTCACCCGCTAAGGCGCGGGATTCGGGATTACAGAAAAAATCTACAGTCCAGGCAGCGGACGCCCTGGCGCGCCTGATCCACTGCCACCGGGCGCCGAACCTTGACCGCCGGTTATTCCACCGGTACCGCCGGAATTAACTGTGTTGACGATGCTTAAGCGCATCTGCCCGCGACCCACGGCCTGAACGTAATTGTTGTATTGCAGCCAGGCCCGATGCGTGGCCGTGTTGAAATCGTAAGACACCCAGTAATTGGTAGTGACCTGAGGAGCCGCGCCGGTTTCTTCCACTACCGTAATAGTCTGCGCTGGAATGGTGCGCTGAGTCTGATCGCGCTTCCAGGCCGTATATGAATTACTGGTTCCAGAGCCCGGCCCATAGACACGAATACTTACAGCCGTGCCGGACACAAAGACCGAATCCACGTTGGCATTGTTGGCCGGTGGATCGCCGATGTTGCCGAACGTCCCATTGAAAGCAAAGCTGTATGCCGCTGCGCCAGCCAGCGATTGCTCCATGAGTCCGAAGGTATTGAAGCTGGTGAATTTGAAATGGATGGTTGTGCCAACAAGCGTGGGATCGGCCTCCCAGACAAAAACGGCATCATCCAGCCGGAGAAACTGCGAGCCAATATTGTGCGTGGCAATGGGCGAGCCGAATACGCCGCGCCGCAGCCTGGCCACCAGGTTATAGTGATACGCGCTGGTGAGCGTTGCTGCCTGGAAGCTGATGAGTTCACCGTCAACAAAACAGATGGTGCGGAAATTGTCAGCGTCCGCTGCCAAACCGCCGCTTAAGATGCCCAGCGATTCAGTTACGTCAACGGCCAGAGTGTGCGTGGTGTCTGGATCAGCGGAAGAAACAAGCTGCGCCGTAAGCGCTCCCATACGCGACGCTCCGTACATTCTGCCAACCTTCACATAATTTGTGCCGTCGGGTGAAACCCATACAGAGCAGCCGCCCCAATCTGCATTTACGGCCACGCCGCCAGAAGTGTAAGCTGCGTTGCCCGCTGAATTGTTCAGCGTGAAATTGTCAGGATCAACCAATGTGGCGATCCATGTGCCGTTCGCCGCTGTATTTCCGCCTACGCCGGCGATGGTAACTTTTTGTCCGTTCTTGAAGCCATGCGCGCTGGCCGTGATCTTGATGGGCGATGTGTTGGAGGCTGCGGTGATCGCCACAGTTGGATTGCACGCGCCAATCCATACTTCATAATTGCCAGTAAGCGAGAGCCGGTCATTGGCTTCAAAAATAATGGGCGTAGAGATTGGTCCAGGATCAGAGTTTGCCTGCGCCACCGCGCCCGCGCCTGCCTGATGCGGATACAGCGTGGGCGTGGCCGTGCCCCAGGGAAAATCTTCTGCGTCAAATTCAATCTGTCCGGAATCATCTTCGCGCATGGCGGTAATGCGCACCGGCTTTTTGTTGTAGCCAAGTTCAGGGACCGTGAGCGTGAGCAGGTCCATGGGCTCAAGCAGATTGAATTGCCATCCGAGCGTGAAAGTGTAGGTAGCGCGAATCTCAACGGAACGTTTGCGCAGAAGATTTGCGACGAACTTCGCGACCGTGGTTGTGGTGATGGAATGGGCCGTGAGCGGATCGGCCTTGCGGAGGCCATAAACGGCGATCATTGCATCATCTTTGTCCGCCGCAACGTCCGGGTTGTAATCCAGCGCGCGATTGAGAAATTCCACGCTGATATCATTCATTACTTCAGCTACGGAAGGGCGTTTGATCACTACTTGCGTCAAGAGGTCGCTGGTGGTGAGATCGTAAACCGGCTGCGTATTGGGGATAAACGTCGCGCCATTGCCAACGGCAAACGTGTCACCGTAAGGCACAATTTTCAAAACGCCTTCACTCCAGACCGCTGCAGCGTTGGTGATATTCAGAATGTCCTGAATCCAGTCGGCTGCAGACTTCTGCGCGTCAAGCACCGGCGAGAGAAAAACGCCATTCGCAATACACCAATTTTTATAGGCTGTAAGATCACCCAGAGACAGCACGCCAGCCAGACCGTAAAAAGGATTATTGACCAGATCGCTGGTGATGGCTGAAGGCTCGGAGTCAGTAATCGCGCCGCCAAAGGGCAGCAAGCCCAGAACTTCAAAACTCAGGTTCGGCAGAGTGCCGCTCTCGCCCAGGTCCATGGCGGAAGAAGCCACGTAAGCAATGCCGTTATAGTCTAAGTCCTGGCCCGGATGACTTGAAGTCAGGTAAGTCCAGGGCGTTTGCGGACGCGAGCCAGTAAACAATGTCAGATTTAATTTTTGCTGCGGCTGGCCGTTGGAAGATGAGTCTGGAACGGAATAAACGTAATTGATTGTTACCGTCGCGCCAGCGTCCGCGGCGGAAAAAGTAAAAGTGGTGCCGCTTTGCGTGTACTGGCCTGAGGCCGGTGAACTTATAACTTTCGCCAGCGGCGTTTTTTGCGTGCCGCTGAGAGTTGCCAGGCCGTCAGAACCAAAATCATGATTTGAGACACTGAACAGATCCGCGCGGCTCACGCCTATCGGCGAATGAAAAACTCCTGAGCCCGGCGGAATGATGGTGGTCGCGCCACCGCCGCCAGGCACGGTAAACGGCACCGAGGCTGAAACAAGCGTGAGCTTCCCTTTCGTGTCCCATACGTTGTAAATATTCTGGATGGGCCCGGAGCATAGAGCAATCGCGATGGCTGTTTGATACGTGTAGGTTGTGTTAGCAACCGCGTTGCCGCCGCCGGAGCCCAATCCTTTTCCGCCGACCTTGGTAGTTGACGTGTGCGGAATCGCCGCGAAGTCGCCCGCCCAGATCAACCGGCCGGCAATGCGATTCTGGCCGTAAAGAATCGGAATCACCTGTCCATAAGAACTGGTCTGGACCTGTAGCGCGTTCAGGATATTTGGTTTTGCCGCGAGAGCTGAGTTACCGCCGCCTTTTCCGCCTGAGAGTCCCATTAGCTTTTGACCTCAAAGATTTTCATTTCTCTTCCAATTAATTCGCCGTCACGCAGCGCATCGCCCAGCAAGACTCCGTGCGGAATGTAGCTGTGAATAATCAAGGGCCACTCCACCACAATGGCGCCGTGAGAAAAGGCGCGTCCGAACTTGAAGACCACAAAATCAGCCGGCAGCGGCGCATCTTTTTTCTCCTGCACAAAGGGCGCAATGGTTTGTAAATACATTTCTTCCGAACGATGCAGGTGCCACTGCATGGAGTACGACGGGGGCTGAAAATCCGCGGGCAAAATGCCGCACTCCTGATAGACTGCCAGCGGAAACATGGCGCAGTCTGCGCCGGCTTTTTTGATCCGCGCGCAATGGTGGTAAGGCGTGCCCAGCCATTCGCGGGCAGCGCGGATTATTTCCGTACGTTTTTGATGCGTCATAATCACACTCATAAACAAAACGGCGGCGCCATGGCCGCTCGTTCATGTCTTAAAATTTTTAGGTAGCTAGCCGCTAAATCGCTGTTTCCGGAACGGGCACGTAGGGGAAGCCTTCAAAGTTCACAAGGTTGGAAAATTTAGTTGTGCAGGTGGCTTGGGTTTTATCGCATCCCGGATACGCAATGAAGGCGTCTCCCGCGTTCGGCATAAATGGCAGCGGAGAGTTAAAGGTGAACTGAAAAAGCGGAGATCCCAAAAATTGCTTGACCGCCTTCACCAGGCCTGCGTTCGCACCGGACGTGAAAGCAATCTGTCCATTGTCGTAATATCCATCTGCTTTTATAGAAGACGAAATCAGTTTGTTCACGGTCGATCCCGCCTGCACAATGTTTGATTCCGCAAAGCTGGCTTTGTTCAGTCCGCAACGAGCGTCAAAGAGCGTATTCGTGCAGCCGGGCTGGAGGATGATTGCCGGTAATTGCATGGTCAGCAGTTCGGTCCCGGAGTTGACCGTGATCTTGGCATAACTTCGGGTCAGTTCGTCCACGGGGCCAATGAATCCGGCGAAGCGAATCACGGTTCCAATCTGTTGGCCACTGGAGTCTATGAAGAGCCGCTCAATCTTGAAGGCGGCGCCGTCAAACAACCCCAGGCCAATGGCTTGCAGAATGGGGACCCCGCTTAACAGATCGCTTGCGCTGGCCGTGATAGTGATTTCAATAGTTGAAACGTTCATTCCCAGCTGTTCTTCAATGGCCGTGCGTTCAATGTTCGGCGGCCCGGTGAGAAAGGTATTGCCGAAAACCGTCAGCGAAGAATCCCATGTGGTGTAGCGAAGCACCTCTCCAGCCTTGAACGTGATGGTATAGAGATCAGCCATGCGGAACTCGGTTGCGTTCTGCAAAAAGGTGACGAGATTATTGGCGCCGATATTGTTTGGTGTTTTCATGAAAGAGAACCAGCCTTTAGTAGTTAGTAATTGGCTTTTGGCCTTTGGCTCTTGGCTTATGGTTCTTGGCTAAAACCAGGTGCGCGCAGCTTTGGCTAAAGGCCAAGGGCTAAGTGCCAGAAGCTAAAAGCCAAGAGCCAAAAGCCAAGAGCCCGTACGCGTTATTTGCGCACGCTGATCAACTGCACTTCCTTGCACTCGTATAGGTTGTAATAGAAATTTGAGAACTCAATTCCCTCTCTTGTTCCGCTGGAGGAACTTGCATTGCCTCGAGATGTGCCAAGATCGAATCGCACGCGATGCAGGAAGATGAAATCGGCGGTGATGGCCGTACCCAGCGCTGGCGCCAGGGTAAACGTGACCATCCCCAGCGATATGGTGTAGTCAGTGCCTTGAACTTTGGGCACACCATTCACGTAAACCCTGGCTGACTGGTTTGCCGGATTCTGGCAGGCCTCAAGGAAGCCGCCGAAATTACGCACCAGTTGAAAGTTAGTGGTCACGCCATCGCCGGTGCCGATGGGCTGGCCGGAAAAAACTGAGTCTTCCAGTCGCTGCGTGAGGTCAGATTCGTTCAGCAAAAAATCATCAAACTGTCCGCCACGCGTCAGAAAAAAACCAATAAGCTGCTCCAGCGGCGTTGATCCCGTATCGTCGCGAAATTTGGGATCATTCAGCAGGTATTCATAGATCAGCGTGAACTCCCAGATAGGATTCTGGAAATTTTGGATTCGCACTTCGCGGCCCGCAAGCGAAGACTGGATCTCAGTTGAGAGCGTGGGATTCTTGACCACTTCCCACGAAAGGCCGCGGATTTTGGGAAAAAGAAGGTTGCTCATTTTTTATGCCTTCCGTTTAAGGGCTCGTGTTACTTCATTGGCAATCATGTTGCTGTGCCGGCGGATGTGCTGCTGAAAAGAAGCGGCGTCCACGGCGTTCACGGAATGATTGACGATCACCGTGGTTCCACCGCCACCGCTGTTTCCACCACCGCCAATGACATTGCGCATCTGATTGGCGATTCCCGCGGGCAGGACCATTTCCTGGGGATGGAGCATGGTTAGCTGATTATTGGGAACATAATATTGGCCGCCTTCAGCAGAACCCAGCGATTCCGCAGTTACAAACGCCGCTGCGGCAATCGGCGCAGCTAAAACAGGACCTACATATTGCGTGGCCCAATCAAATGCTTTGTGGGCTGTGTCGTAAGACGCACTCAGGCTGCTTTTTGCGTAGTAGGCTTTATCTACTCCTTCCTTGGTGGCTGCTTGCGCGATCATTTCCACTAGCTGGCGCTGCAGGCTTTCAATGAATTTGGTGGTAATGCCGTCCACCATCTTGGTCCAGGATTGAGAAATGGTCTGGTGCCCGCTGATGATGCCCTGCGTGAAGCTGGAAAAAGTGCTCTGCATTCCAGAGACAACTTTTTGCCACTGCTGCTCGGCATTTTTGGCTTCGTCAGCCTGCGCATTCTGCCGGATGACTTTCTGGTCGGCTAGTATCTTGGTGATCTTTCGCTGGGCCGCGTCCCACTCTTTTGAGTCCTGGTCATAAAGAGCCTGGGTTTGCTTGAGATAATCAATCTCTATCTGCAGTTCCTTCTGCTTGGCATCGGCAATGGCCTGAATTTCCTGCTGCTTGGTGATCTTGTGGTGGGCCAGTTCGTTGGCCAGCGTAGCTTCTGTGACCCGCTCCTCATCGTGAGCAGCGGCGATGGCAGTTTCGTACTTTCTGGCTTCCGCCTGCCGCTCCGCCTCCGCGGCCTTGGCTTCATCGGCTTCAGCTTTCTGCCTGATGGTTTTCTGCTCGTCCAGAATTTTGGTGATTTTTACCTGAACAGCCTGCCACTCTTTTGATCCCTTCTCGTAGAGGGCCTGTATTTGCTGCTGGTAGCTAATCTCCTGCTGCAGCTCTTTCTGCTTGGCGTCAGCCGAGGCGGCAATTTCCTGTTGCTTGGTAATTTTGTGGTGAGCCAGTTCATTGGCCAATGTGGCTTCTATAACTTTTTCATCCTCTTGCGCGATCGCAATAGAATCTTCAAGCCCCTGGCGCTTCAATGCTCTCTGCTTCGCGGCATCGGCGCCGGCCAGCTTGATTGCTTCGTCACGATATTTGGCTTGCGCGGCGTGAATTTCAGCGGCGGTTGAGTCTATGATTGCTTTCTTCTCAGTATCAGTCTTTGTGGTATCGCTGAGCAGCAAAGCTTCGCGCTGGCGGAGATATTGGATTGTCGCATCGCGCTCCTTTGCGTAAGTGGAACGGACAATGTCTTCTTCCTGAGCAGCAGTGATTTTGCCTTGCTCAAGCTGGCTATGGGCTGTATCAATTGCAAGCTGACGCTCAGCTTGAGCCTGCTGTTTTTTTGCCGCTAAAACCTGTTCGCCCGCACTTATTTTTTCTTGCTGCTCTTCAATTGTTTTCTGTTTAACCAAGCCAGGAGCGGCAACTTCCTGCGCCTGTTTGATTTTTTCATTCAGCTCAGTAACACTTGCCTGGGCTTTTTTGATGTCTTTGTCCCAGTTAGCCAGTTCGTCCTCGGTTGCAAAAGCCTTATTCTTAATGTCCTCGAAAAAACTCTGACCCGTTTCCGGATTGATGAATTCCACTTTTCTGGTGCCATTCAGGTAATTGAGCCGCTCCTGTGTTTCGCCAAGCTCCTTATTCCATATTTTGATAGAAGCCGCATTATTCTCGATCTGCTGGCTCAGTTTGTCAGTTCCAGTTTTTCCAATTTCATTCAGGTGGAGCTTTTGTATTTCCAGCCCCTGATTAAACTTGAGCATTGCCTCATTGTTTTTGACCAAGTCGGCGTACATAGCCTGGGCGGAGGAATCCCAGCCGGCCATATCGTTGGTGACTTCCTTGATCTTGTCAGATAACTTTTCGAAAAGTTCGATTCCGAAAGTGATCGCCGTAAGCGGGGCAAACGCTTCACTCAGTGCTGGGCCTATAAGCTCACTGGAAGCCAGCATTTCCTTAATGGAGTCCGGCACCTTCACGCCGATGAGGTCGCCCAGAATCTCAACGGATTTGCCGGCTTGTTCAAGCTGGTCTTTGGCATCATCTGTGGCTTTTGTAAGCTCGCTAGCATCACCAGTTATCTTGATCGGAAATTCATTGGCAGGCATGGGTTTTTCCTCAGTGCGAATTTTGGGCAATAAAAAAGCAGCCCGGAGGCTGCCTTTGTGAGAAATGTAATTCTTAACGCTAGCTATTCAGGGAATGGAAAAGCTTTTTTCATAAAGTTACAATCCTTTTCGCGCTGAATGAGCTCTTTGATGTTTCCCAGTTCGAAAGATGCGATTTGAGGTTGTTGTCCAGCAGGCGTAAATTCAAGTTTAAATATTTTTGCCCGCATCAGCTGCCTGAGAAAGCCTCTCGACACGAGAGAAGTACTTAAATATTTATCGTCGCCGGTAATCCATTTGTCCGCGCCTGTCCTCTGAATTGTCAAACCTATAACGTACGTTAGGAACGCTCACAGGTCCAGGTTTTATATACATTTGAATGCGCTCCTCGCATCCAAGCCCTAAGATTATGGTACCTTCTCCAGCGGCCAGACGGACTGGGTTCGATGAAAAAGTCCTGAATTGCACAGTCTTGTGACTATCCAGTTTGTCTGTCGCTTCGGTGCGAACCCACTTGCCGGGTTTGGGCAAAGCGGCAGCAGATTTGCCGGCATCGGAAGAACTGCTAGATTAAGTTGGCGATGGACTAGCCACAGCCGCGGGCTGACTCGAGTCTGGCACCCATCCAGTTTCGGATTTTTTCAAAAGCTTTTTCCCGGACTGAGGGGCGCTGCTTTGCGTCATATTCGCTAAATTGAAGCTTGAATCGTGTTCCATGTGAAGGCTAGGGTTCTTCAGATTGTCATTGAGCTGTGTTAACTCCTGCTGTGAAAGATTATCGACTAGCTTGGCACCTGAAGGAGTCAATGCCCATTTCCAGATGAAATCAACTTCAGACTTTTCATCGGTAACTTCATGGATGTTTTTGATTTCCTGAATAGACTTTGTAGCTACTTTAAAACCGTAGACCAGGGATTTACACCCATTCTTTTCGCTATAATGAGCCTTCTTCAAATGCTCCGCAACCTGTGGTTTCGGATCTACCAGATCCACTTTCCAAAAGTCAGGACCATCTGGCGTAATAGTTACTAAACCAGCCTTTTGTACCGCAATGAAATCGATCTGGTCAGTGATAGGCTTCGCCCCAACAAAAGGATCGCCGCACTTTTCACTTACTCGGCCTATGTCCAAAAATACCGTCACTGAATCGCGGTCCATGGCTAAATTGAGCGCTTCAGTAACCGCCTTATTGTTCTTGTTGCCCGAACATCCTGTCACTAAAACAAAAAACGCAATGAGTAGCAGGCAAACTATTTTGCATGCGCTCCCAACTTGTTTGTGGCAAATTTGAGCAGTAGTCGCTCCACTATCTGTACTCATGCTTTGAAAACATTCAGCTTCGTCGCCAAACGGCATCTTCTCAGTCACCCCCGGGGCGAAAGTGTAGCAAAGAATTTCTAGCTTTAACAAGCACTATTTTTAACATTTTGATTTCGGTAGATTTCAGGTAGCTTATGGCTCAAGCTTCCCCCCGCCAGAGCTACTTCACGCGTTAAATCATGAAAATTGTGTCCATCTGGCTTACCCTTGCTCGATTTGGGATAATTCTGACGGTGATTTCCCGGGCCTGGTTTACTACCACCGAGCAAATAAGCCGCCACCAGCACATGGGTTGGCGGATGATCTTTCCAGTAGCCCATAAGATCGTTGAGTTCCCACAGTGTCATTTGTTCGATCTCGTATAAAGTCCAATCCGGTAGCGGTTGCGACGTGGCCAAAAACAAATGGCCAGTCAACTATGCCGGTACCGGAGTCGGTTCCCCCGCGGCCGCCTTCTTGAGCCCAGACACTTCAAGCACGGCGTTGAACAGCGTGTTGAAATCGTCCAGCGTCAGGCCGTTCTCAAGCTGTTCCGCTGATAGGTCCTGGTGGACTTTGCGTGCTGCGCTCAGGATCACCGGCAAATATCGCAAAATCGCGGTTAGGCCGGTGCTTTCAGCCGAAGTCTTCTCCTGAAATAAGGCGTCGAGCTGGCGCAGTTCGCCCAGCGTGAGCGACGAAACGGTGAGTTGTCCTAGCGATGTGGATACGGTTTGCTGTTTGAGCATGAATGATCTCCTGTTTGAATGTGATTCAACGCGTGATGAAAAAGGCGGGCCGGTGGAGAGCTGGCAATCCGGCCCGCATTGGAGGCTACTCGTTGGAGTAGATATCGATGACCTGGCCTGCCGCGTTGGCAAAAGCTTCAAAGTCAAACTCAGGAATAATGAAATCTTCCTGCTTGGTGGCGATGGTCAATTTGGAAGCCATGACCGAGTACAGCAAAACAGAAAACTGGTTGCCGCTATAAACGTTCTCCAGCAGTATCTGAATGGTGGGAGCAAATCCCATGAGCTGGTTGGAAATCTGAAGCTTCACGCCCACGGCCGCAACAGAATAGGTGTAACTGATCAGCGCCACTGCGCCGGCAGTTTGATCTGCCGCCGAAAATGTGTAAACGCCAGCGTTGCTGACCGAGTATTGACCCAGCGTTGGCCCAGAGGCAACGCGGGTAAATGGAAGCCCGGTAGACGCGTAACGCACGCCCCAATCCTGCACAAATGTGCCAGAGTTTGGCGGCGTGATGGTGACCTGAAACGGAGTAGTCGGCACGGCATGAGATTCATCCAGCGCCGTTTGCACCATGCCCGTACCAACGGTCTGGCCAAAGAACAGATCGTTCATCATCTTGCCGTTGATGGCGGCAAACTTGGATTTGCCGGTGATCTTACATTTTCCACGGGCCACAGCCTCAGGAAATTGCTTCTGACCGTAAAGCTGCTTGACGTCGCCGGAGATATCCAGCGATACGTCCTGCAGAGTTCCGAATTTCATGGGAGTGGGGTTAGCCGCGGTATTTCCGCCAACGGGAAAGCCCCACAGTGTGCCTGAGCCAAATTGAAACATTTTTTTAGTTCTCCTTTTTGGGGAGCCTGCCCTGCACTCCCATAAATTTGTGGCGGCCATAATTCCGAAACCAGGGCCGCCAAACTGAATGTGGTTTTTATGCGGTGGTGAGAATTTCTATTGGGATAACGGCCAGGGCCATGGAGCCCATGACGTTCTCAACAATTTCAATCTTTCCTTCAATACGGCAGTGCGACACCTTGCCGCCCAGGGACTGCGCGATTCCGGGAGTCGCGCTGCGAATAGCAGCTTCTACTGCGTCTAACAGCGTGTTGAGTTCGCTGGACGGAATCGAACTGGGCTCGCTGTCACCCGAGGTGTAGAGAACCAGATCAACGGTCATTTTTGCGTGGATGGGCAGACCGTTGACGCTGGTTCCGGTGAGTTCATCTTTTTGTACCTGATACAACGATGGACGGTCCGCGGGCGATACTTGCGATGGATCCTGCCAGCGCCGGCTGACCGTTTTAAATGGGCCGGACGGCGTTAGCAGTGCGGCCTGCAACGTGGTAAATAATGCAGAGTAAATTTGCTCGCGAGGAAAAATCATTGCTGCACCTGCACTTGCTGAATCGCCTGCTCCAGCAGATCAGGCAGTGCCTGTTGCAGATCATTGATAGAGGGCTGCAGATAAGGGCGCGGACGAATGTACGGACGCTGCCCGTTTTTCTTTTTGAATGGAGCGCGGCGGCCGGCGAAGCCGCCGTATTCGTGGATTGCAGCATATGGAAGATCTGATCCGATGCTGACGTTCAGCGTCTCGCCATCTGTGCTGGCTTGGATTGACTGCAAGACGGAGTTCATCAGGTTGCCGCTGCGCGACGTTAAGGTGCTGGAGGGTGAGCCTTTGCTCGCCGAGCCGGAAAAGTATTTGGGAATCGCGCTTTGCAATGATTGGTAGATCAGCGGCGTTAAGGCCTTATAAACGTCCGCTATCAAACGCGGAGGCAATTCGTTGAGCCGCTGCTGGAGCTGCTGCAGGGCTGAGTCGTCAATTTCTACTTTGATCACAGCGCCAGCCTCCGGTATTGGTTGAAAATGTTCATGGAGCGCGGCGGGATATCGCTCATGTCGTAGGCGATGGTGACTTGTCCGCCCATGCTGTTGGATTTTTCACCGATGCGCACGCGTTGCCGATAGGCCAGCGCAAACGCTTCAATGGCTGCCTGCTTCAGGTCGAGCGGAACAACGGTGTAGCCGGCGGTGTAAGAAACCTGGACGTTCTGCAGGCCTCGGCAAAAGCGAAAGCAGCGGAGCAGAATTCGGCGGGAATCCCACAAGAAGCCTGCCGTACCCGGTGTGGTTGATTGCTGCACGGGAACGCCATCAATGCTCACGCCTGTTACAGCGATGATGGGAAACTGGCGCGGCAGCAGACGGTCAGAATCATTGCCGTCATAGTTTTCAGTGAGAGCGCCCAGTACGGACGAGAGAATGTGCGGGCGGTCAATGTATTGCAGCACTTGCAGGCTGGCATTGGTGATGAGGTTTTGCAGAGTTACGTCGTCATTGTTGCCCTGGTTCGGCAACCATGCTTTGATGTCTGCTAGAGTGCAAAGATCGTCTGGTGCGGCGGCCATTGGTTACCCCTCCTCTTATGTGAGCAAGCACAAGGTCCCTCCTCCCTACTCGCGCGCTGATTTCGTTATTCATGTGAAACCAGCGCGTGCGCTTAACGGTCGTCGGGATGACGTTAGATTTCATGTGCTTTAAAAACTTCGTCGAATGATGCGAGATTTTGTGTGCCCTTTTAGAAGGGCGGTTGAACCAGAGAATTTGCTAAAAGAAAAAGGCAGCCTGGGCCGGGAACCTCAGACTGCCTTTTATCTCCTCACCTGCTGGTTGACAAGGTGAGGAGTCATCAGCGGCGATCGTGGCGATCAAGCTGCTGATGAAATGTTTTATCCGTTGGCGACGTTGGCGATTACGCCGAGAGAGAACGGCGCGCGGCAAACGAGGACTTCGTCCGCATAAACGCCGTACACATACTGGCGAGAGACCACGGGCCACTCGATCTGGTAATAGTCACGGCGGCAGCGGATGAAGGTAACGTTGTCCACGCCAGAAAGCGGGTATGGAATTTCCGAGCTGTTGAAGAAGATGCTGCCCGGAGCGAGGTTGGGATGGATACGGATATCCAGAAACTGCTGCGTGAACTTGTTCCAGTATTTGGCAATGCTGGCGCCGCCGAGCAGAGACGGCTTGTCATCGTCTGATCCGCTGCCGCCGGGCAGGGTGAAACGGAAGAGCGGCACGCCGCCGGAGGCAACAATCTTTTTATTGATGTTGCGCGCTTCCTGCGAATTGACCCAGATTTCCGTGGGGCTGAGACGCTTGTTGTCCCAGAACCACTGCAATGCTGTGTCAATTTCAAGAATGCCGTTGGCCTGGTCCGCGGTGAGGGTGTTGCCATCGAGCGAGGCGAAATATCCGGCGTTGGATTTCAGGGCCTGCGTGAGGAAGCCGTCAAAGACCAGCGCGTTGGTTGAGCCATCGACATTGGAGTTTGCTGCGTTAGCAAGCTGCGTGCCTGCGACTGGAGCGCTGATGGCCACTTTGTTAACGGTGGTGATGGAGTTGAGAGTTGCCGTGGCTGCGCTGGTGCCGATGTACCATGCGTATCCGGCGGCTCCTTTTACGGCGGGAACCGTTGCCACAACATTCTGCGTGCCAGCCGTGGTGGTAACAGAGTTAGAGGCGACACTGATAGCGCCTGCTCCTGCGCCATATTGCGTGGAAGTGCCGTCAATATTGACGCGGGTCACCTGCCCGTAACTTACGCCTGAAGCAGACACGGTGGCATTGGCCAAGGCGCGCGCGGTGAGAGCGGTGACAAAGACAACCAGAGTCTGCGCGGAGCCGAGAGTGCCGCCGGTGTTCTGGCCGAGAGCGAGCGTGGGCTGCGGCGACTGACCGAGCGCCATGGATGCGTTGCCGTTGAGGATGATATTTTCCTCGCCGATCATGACAGCGCGCAGCAATGACTGGACCAGAGTAGCTTTGTTGTCAAACTCCTTGCCGCCAGACCAGACTGCTTCCCAATCCACGGAGCCTTCCAGGCCGATGCCGGCATACGAGGCGACATAGTCCTGCTCCGTGACGCTCATTTCCGCCGAACGACGGCCAGGCGCAACGCCGAGTTCAAAGTTCGAGGTATTGACGCCGGTGATGGCTTTCCAGCGCGTGGCCAGATCGCCGCGATCACTCACCTGGCGTGGCAGGCGGTTACGCAACGGAGTGATGACTGGATAAAGTTGAAGCGCCGGGCCGCTCAGATCAAATGCGTTTAAGTTGCCGGAAACACCGCTGATGAGGGACTGACTGATGGTGGTTTTGTTCAAGGCGGACATGTCCGACTTGTTGAGCAGATCAAATGTCTGCTGACTTAGATCGCCAAACATTTTTAATTCCTTTTCTCCGCTTAGAGAGCGGTGTTGTAGTTAAATTCTTTACCTCAGTGGCTAAAGCCGACTGATTAGTGGCACTTAACCGCAGGCATAAATGCCTGCTCCACCCTGTGACTGAGTGCAGTTCTAAAGGCGGAGCTAGCGCAGATATACGGAGGCTGGCTGAGGTTTTAGAACTGCACTCAG
>DASXZE010000436.1:0-5226 GCA_036502105.1 Candidatus Angelobacter sp.
TCTTGTTCGCCGTCGCCATCGGCAGAGTCTCCGCTGCCGGAGCCGGAGAATCCTTCACGCTCTTCTTTGGGGACATCAAGAAATTTCTGTTCGTACTGCGCCTCGGCTTGTGAGCGCCAGAACTCGACCACCGCGTGCGTCTCTTTTTCTGACGTGTAAGGCGCATGCACGCGCTGCACGCGCGCCGAGCCTGAAGGCAGGTAAAGCATGTCGCCTTTGCCGAGCAGCGACTCCGCGCCGTTGGCGTCAAGAATAGTACGCGAATCAATCTTGGTGGCCACGCGGAAAGAAATGCGCGACGGAAAGTTGGCTTTGATGAGGCCGGTGATTACATCCACTGACGGGCGCTGCGTTGCCAGCACCAGATGAATGCCCACGGCGCGCGCCATTTGCGCCAGACGCGTGATGGACTCTTCCACGTTCGACTGGTCGAGCATCATCAGGTCTGCCAGTTCGTCAATGATGATTACGATTTGCGGCAGCGGCTTTTCGTCAGTCTCCTGGTCAAAGAGGCCGGGTGTATCGGACTCAAACAGTTTGTTGTACTGGTCAAGATTGCGCACGCCTTTGGCTGCCAGCACTTTCAGGCGACGCTCCATTTCGCGCACGGCATTACGCAGCGCGTTGGCCGCGAGTTTTGGTTCTCTGATGATCGGCACATAGAGATGCGGCACACCTTCGTAAATTCCCAGCTCAACGCGCTTGGGATCGACCAGGATCAAGCGCACCTGATCAGGCGTGGCCTTGTAAAGAATGCTCATTATCATCGCATTAATAGCGACACTTTTGCCTGAGCCAGTGGAGCCTGCAATCAGCATATGCGGCATGGTGGCTAAATCTGCGGTGATAATGCGCCCGTTGATGTCTTTGCCCATGGCGAGCGTGAGCTTGCTCTTGGCGCTCAGAAATTCCTGTGACTCCACCACTTCACGCAGCCAGATCGTCTCGCGCGTATGGTTGGGCACCTGGATGCCCACAGTGGATTTGCCGGCCATGCGCTCGATCAGAATGCTTTCGGCTTTCATCGCGAGACAGAGATCGTCTGAGAGGCTGGTGACGCGACTATATTTTACGCCGGCTTCCGGCTTAAATTCGTACGTGGTTACGACCGGGCCGGGATTAATCTGAGTGATCGCGCCGTGCACGCCAAACTCCGCACACTTTTCTGACAGAACGACGGCCAGCTCTTTCACTTCCGCTTCATTGATGGCCTGCTGATCGTCCGGACGTTGCAGCAGCGAGCTCGGCGGCAGTTTGTATCCGCCCGCAGCAATTTTTGGCAGGACAGTCTTGCGCTGCTCTCCCTGGTCCGCACGCACATTAATCGCGATGGCATCTGCACCGGCGTCCGCACCCAAAGCAGCGCCATTCTGCTGAGCTGTATTCTGTTGCACGCCATTTTGCTGAGACACACCCTGCATCGCCGACGGCCCCGCACCCTGCGTCGCGCCAACCGGCTCCATATCTTCAAATGTCCGTTCGACATTCTGCTTCGCAGCAGCGGCATCCGCCTGTGCGCGCATGCGCTGCGCAATCTGCGGCGGCACAATCACGCCGCGTTCATTGGCGTTGCGTTGCTGGGTTTCTTGTTGCGCCGCTTTCTGGGCTTTTTTCTGCGCGGCCATCTTCACGCGCGCAATGCGCCAATCCTGGAAGCGCTGCCATAGCGCAAACACAAAGGCAAAGCGCGTGTTGGCCCACATCTGCACGTTCACAAAAGAGAATGCGGTTGAAAGATAAAGTGCCACAGCCACCACAGCGCCACAAACAATGTAAGCGCCCACGGTGTTGAAATAGCGGAGCAGCACGTCGCCCACAATGCGGCCCAGCAGACCTTCAATGGCCACCATGTGGAACCAGCGCAAATGTCCGGGAAGCAGGGCCAGCAGCGCCGGCGCAAAAATCAGCAGGATCGCCGCTCCCAGAGCCTTCGCGCCCGCGGAAGCCACCGGCTTGGACTTAAACCAGCGCGCGCCCAGCAGGGCAATCATGACCGGCGCGGCAAACACAAACACGCCAATCGACTGCAACAGCAGGTCAGCCATCATGGCGCCAAACAAGCCAATCCAGTTGCGCGCGGAACCGGAGTTCAACGAGCCCGCGGTATTCAACGAAGGATCCAATGGGGAATAGCTCGCCAGCGCAAGAAAAAGGAGTGTCGCGGAGACGAACAGCAGGAACCCGATCAGCTCATTGAGCCGACGGTTCTTTGTAGGCGTGAACGCACGCAAAAAATACTTCATGGGTGGTCTGTCCTTCAGCCACAGACACGCGGCTTTAGATTGCAAAAAAGCTTTGCAAAAGCAACGTTCAGGGCCAAAAGTCCAGAGTACACCAGAGCCTGTTCATTATAACGAGAAACCTGCGCGAAGTTGGCGGGAAAAGCATCGTCCTTTAGGACCATGGGGTACCTAGGAATGTTCACCAGGAATCGGGTGATCGGGACATCGGGTGATCGCCGTGATCGAGGAACAAAAGCTTTAGCCGCAGATTTGCGCCGATGGCCGCAGATCAGGAAGAGGAACCTTTGCTGGACCATGTTTCGGTTTCGATCATTTAGAGCAGCAGATCCCAATACCTCTATCCGTGTTATCTGTGTTCCGTGGGTTTGATTTTTTCCTGATCCGCGTTCATCCGCGTAAATCTGCGGCAAAAGCTTTTGCTTTCCGATGACCCGATGACCAGATCACCCGATGCTTTACCAGTACGTCAAATTCACCTTATCCAGATACACAGAATACGGCGTGCCGTTCAGATTGGCGTCGGATTGGTAGGCCACGTCCACGCCCTGTTCGGTATCGGCTGTGTGCGCCATGCTTATGTTCACCACACCGCGATTTCCATTCACCGTTACAGCGTCAAAAATCACATTGCCGTTGGCGTCGCGCTCAAACTCCCACACCAGGTGGTTCCAGGTGTTGGCCGCAGGCACGGCGCAGCTCACGGCTGAAGCCACCCATTGGTTGCCAATCGGGTCCCAAACGCGCCAGGCTTTTGCGCCCTTCAAGTCACATTGCGTGGAAAAGCTATAGCGATTCTGTCCGTCACTCTGGCTTACATTGAACTCAATCGCCTGCGCCGCCGCCGGATTGTCAACGTAATAGAAGAGGTCATAGACAAAATGCGTGGCCGCGTTCTGCGCGCCCAGAAACTTGAACCACAGTGCGCCGCCAAAGGGGAGCGTGCCAGAGAGCACCTGGAACTGGGTTGACGAGCCAGAAAGCGCGGGCGAGGTCACATCCTGCGTCATGGTGTAGATGGCATTGGCGCTGCCGGTGCAGGCAGTGCAGTTTTCCCAGCCAGCCAGCGTTTGTATATTGCTGATGACCTTGGCATTACTCGGCACCGCACTCGGAGCGCTGGAGCCGGGCGCAGGCGTTGGCGTGGGGCTGGCAGCGGTCGTCATCTTGCCACCACAGCCGGTAAACACACTAAAAATAAGAATGGCGGAGCACACGTATAGAAGCTTCTTCAGTTTTTTCATCTCAGGGGAACTCTTTCTGAAGCGGCGGTATTAAGGTGGCTCGTCGACTGATTGATTGGAAGCAGTCTATACAAATCCACCGCACATCAAAGAAGTTTAATGGACTAGTTCGTTAGGATTAGGTGGAGATACTTAATTCGTGAGCTTTAGTTTTTATCGTGATGGTTGAAAGCTAAGAGCCAAAACTCACCGCAGAGGCGCAGAGGCGCAGAGACGCAGAGGGCAGAGGTGCAGAGGTGCAGAGGTGCAGAGGTGCAGAGATCGGAGATGCGGAGAAAGATCAACCCCTTACCGAATTCACGCGGACATTCGCGATTAGAAAACGAGGACTTGCTGCATCATTTGGCTTTCGAGCATTAGAGAAGTAATACGGATTCAATACCTCTAAATCCGTTTTATCCGTGTTTATCCGTGGTAAGGGGTTGATCTTTTCCGGATCAGTGGCATCAGTATGAATCAGTGGTAATGGGTTTGCTTTTAGATCACGGCGATCACCCGATCACCGGATCCCCCGATCTTTCTCCGCGCCACCGCGGTAAGCTTTTTCTTGATCTGCGATCATCCGCGCAAATCAGCGGCAAAAAGGTTCTTGCCTTTCAATTCCCAATTTTGGCAATTCCGGCGCTTCTGGCAATTTCTCTAAGCTCCACAACCTCCAGCGGACACTCCGGCCAGTTATGCTTCCAGCAGATAATCAGGTCGCACCCCTCCACCGGATGCAGATGCGCCAGAAAATTCCGGCTCTCATATTCAAATTCAATCCGTATCCGTTGCCATTTATCCGGGGCCACCTCACGCATGGCCTCGCAATCCGGAAAGCCGCTTTGCACTCTAGTCACCGCAAAGCCCAGATCTCGTGCCATCGCGCCAAACAGCACCGCCACGCCGGCCTCATTCGTCGGACAATACGTCAAAGCCCCCAGCGCCATCGGCGGCCCGTAGATCGGTTCATTCATCAACACGCGCGGCTTAATCGGGGACGCAATCATCAACGCAGTAGTGGCCTTTTTTACCTCTGCCGGGTCCACCATGTCAGCTTCAATCATCTCCAGCGCATCGCCCCATTCGCCCTGCAGTCCTGCCTTTCGTCCAAACTCCAGCAGCGATGCAGCCACGTGTTTCCACTTTCCAAAGGCCCGCAGCATCGGCTGCTGGCTGTATCTTCCATAGAGTTCATACTCGCTCACCCTGGGGGTCCTGCCCAGTTTTCGCACCACCGTGGCAAAGTCCGTGAAA
Source organism: Candidatus Angelobacter sp. (assembly GCA_036502105.1). Lineage (GTDB taxonomy): Bacteria > Acidobacteriota > Terriglobia > Terriglobales > Acidobacteriaceae > Angelobacter. The sequence continues at coordinate 4,721 of DASXZE010000436.1, forward strand.
AGCGCCTGCATGCTCAAGGCATGTCCGCCGCCCTGGCGCTCCATGCCGCACGCCCGCAGCGCAAGCGTATAAGTGCAAAAAAACCTGCGGATAGCGTTATTGCTTATGCCCTCCCGCTTGTGCAGTTCGGCAAAGCTGGGAGCATGTCCCAGTTCCTGCGCACATTTCTTCATCGTGGCCATTACTTCTTCTTTTGTCGCTTTGATTCTTTTCATGTTGTTAGCTCCAATAAAAAAACACCCAGGTTTGGGTGGCTCAGATTTTTTAAGATTTATGTCGGACACGCTCCAGCTTGTGTCTGGAGTAGGTCGAGGAAAATGGTCGTGGAAAATTAGGTCGTGGAGCACAGCCGCCCTCGGCTGTGGATGTTGATCGTCCGGAGCGCGTCAAAGGACACCCCGGTCTGCGAAGTTGATTTTGGTTTTGCTAATTACTAATGACTAATTACTAATTACTAACGACTGTTTTTAGACACACCTATTGCGTCCAGTTTTCTTCAGGGGATG
>DASXZE010000437.1:0-4125 GCA_036502105.1 Candidatus Angelobacter sp.
CTTCGCAGATTTTGCCGCGCGACTGTTTGCGCTCTTCGCGTCGCCGCCGCGCGATATGCCATAAAGATACAGCGCTCCCACTGCCGGTCTTTTGCGCGCATTTGCCACTAGCTTTGCCCCGCGATTTGCCATAGTCCGCTCGTAAACTTCTTCAGCTTTGCCGCGCCTGCAATCTCTTCAGGAAACTCGCCCACCAGATACATACGATGCCGGCCGTATTTCTTCTGCAATCCCTGCAACGTGGCCAGTTGCCATTGCTGCGCCCGCTGGCAGCGTTTGCACTTTGTATCTTCTATCAGGACACGGTTGATGAACAATGAATCTACCGCGATGCCCAACTCATCCATGGCTGCCAGCAGACGCTGGGTCTGGCGGTCAGGCACAGGCTCCGGCAACATCACAGCCCAGGCCCGACTCTGCTTGGGATCGCGCATGATCTCCAGCAATTTGCGCACGCGCTGCCCCAGCCCGGCGAGTTCCACCGCAACATCCTGAGCGAGAGCTAGTGTACGGTGCGAAGCCAGGCTTTTCAATAAAAGCCGCGACCACAGGAGAATTCGCTCCGGCATGCGCAATAATTCCAGCGCGTGGCCAGTGGGCGCCATATCAATGAAAACGCTGCCGGGCTTGGATTCCAGTAAGCCTTTTTCTAATAGATCTAAGATGCGAAAGATGGAAAATACTTCGTCCACGCCCGGTGGGACAACTTCCATCAGAGCGGCGAATACTTCTTTCTCAAACGTGAGATCCACGTGAAGCCCACCGGACTGCATGCTGGTGCTGGCCGTTAATTGTTTCTGTAGGCGCGCGGCCCATTGGCGAAACTCAAAAACAGCATCCATTTCCATGGCAGCGAGGCCTGAGTCGCCGAGGACAGGAACGGGCTGGTCTTCTATCTTCTTTTGAAACACGTCGTCGAGTGATGGCGCGGGATCAGTGGAGCAGACAGTCACGTGCGTATCTTTGTGAAGCGCGCGCAGATGGAATGCCAGCGCGGCGGTGACGGTGGTCTTCCCTACCCCGCCTTTGCCTAACGTGAATGATAGTTGTGTCTCGGCGGCTGGCCATTGGGTCTTGATGAATTTCAATTTGGCTTTAGCTATTTTTGGTGGCGGCGCTGCGAGGTTCGCTTTGCGCGTGGAGATCTTGGCGACGAAAACTGTGTCGCCGAATTTTTGCAGTAGCGGTGCACCGAGCAACGGGTTGCCGGGGTCGGGGCCGATGAGTCTGGGCACGCGCGGGAATTTTAGTTTTAGAAATTGCACTGCCTTCTTGCTTTGGCGTGCACGAGCCTGGCAGCGCGGACAATTGTCACCGTCGAGCACTGCGCGATTTAAGACGATGCCGCCCAGGCGCATCTCTGCCGCCGATTGATTTAACGCGTCGAGGCAACGAACAGCTTCATTTAAAGAAAAAGTTTCGGGCGAAGTTACCAGCAGGACTTCCGCCTGATCGGCGCTGAAGGCTTCTTTCACGCGGCGGACTGTATCCTGCCATTCTTCGATGAAACTATTGGTGCGATTGCGGCCGTCGGTTCGTCCGCCGAAGCGCTGGGCTAGAAGCGCGTCACGGCTGGAAGCGACTTCAAGAAAGTTCAGAAAGCGCTGGAAGTGTCCGGGGAGTTCGAAGAGGCGAAGAGTGTGTCCGAAGGGCGCGGTATCGACGATGATGTGGTCATGCTGGCCGCTTTCCAGCAGTTCGCGCAGAGCGAGCAGTCCGGCGACTTCTGACATGCCGGGCAATGTGGTGTCCAACAGTGGCGCGATTTCTTCGCGATTGAAGAATGTTCCGTTCTCCACAATATTGAGAATGCCTTCGCGATTGGAGGCCAGAAATTTCTGAAACTCACTGGCGCTGTCCACCTGCCAGAGAGAAAGTTTGCCTTTTACGCCTACGAGCTTATGCGGTCCGGGCCTGGCTTTGATTTCAAGCATGTCGGCCAGTGAGTGCGCGGGGTCAGTGGACATGAGCAGCGTGGATTGCCGAGGATGTCGCGCGGCCAAGTGCAGAGCCAGCGCGCAGGAGACGGTTGTCTTACCTACGCCGCCTTTGCCCACGACAAATGTCAGCTTCGTCACTTAGCGATTGTATGCGGTAAGGCCCTTTTGCCGCAGATTTACGCAGATAAATACTGATCTGAAAAGCAAAACCTTACCACGGATGAACACGGATTGAACGGATTTGCGGGATAGCTTTGCATTTTCTGATCAGTGTTATCAGTGTGAATCAGTGGTGAGAGTCTTTGGCTTCTATGCGCGAGAATCCGCGTGATCCGCAGTAAATTTTTACCTCAGCCCAGACAAAATCCTGCCACCAGCGGCAGATGGTCTGAAGCTACGAGCGCCATGCGGCTGCGGTGCAGCACGAATTCTTCCAGCACCAGGTCGCGGTCAAAATACATATGATCAAGATGCATAAGAGGGATCATGCCGGGATACGTTTTTTTGCGATTGAGGTGCAACTGAATGTCGACGCTTTCAAAAGAGTGCTGCAGCGTCTTGGAGACCAGGCCGCGCGTCCATTCATTGAAGTCGCCGATAATCAGGCGCGGGTGCTTGAGTGTGGGTGAAAGCAATATCTCGCGGCTCATGAGCAGTCGCGCCTGTTTGCGGCGCTCCATGTAGCCGGTGCCCAGATGAATGTTGAAGACGTGAACAATTTTTCCCGGCGCAATTTCCAGGTCACAGCGGATACAGCCTCGCGCCTCCTGCGTGTTGGAGGCCGAGAGGTCATAAACCTGCACTTCCTTTATGGGAAAGCGGCTGAGCACCACGTTGCCGTAAATTGCGCCGCGGAGTTTGCGGGTCTCGCCGATGTGGTAGTCGTAGCCAACGGTGTCGGCGAGGTATTGCGCCTGGTTCTGCTCTTTGCGGCCGCCGCGCAGGCTGACCACTTCCTGCAATGCGATCACATCGGCGTCCAGTTCAGTCAACACGTCAGCTACGCGCGAGGGGCGTATGCGCCCATCCATGCCTCGGCATTTGTGAGTGTTGTAAGTGGCGACGCGGAATTTAGGATCTTTCATCGGCGTACCGGTTTTTTGCAGGATACCCTTTGTCATTGTTCTTGCGCAACGTCTGGCGGTTCCTGCGCAATGTCTGCACCGCTCATGCGCGACATTGCACAGCGCGTGAGTCCCTGCACGAATTCTGACACTTGCCATTAGAATAGATGCGTGCCGACCCTGACCAAAACGCAGAAACCTAAAACAAAGCAGGCCATAACAAAGCAGCTGAAAGCAAAGAAGGCGTCACCTGCCAGCGCTTTAAGCCTGCTGCAATCGCCTGACCTGAAACGTATTCCCTGGCTCGTACATGGATTCAGCACACGCCCCGGCGGCGCGAGTACCATTTACGGCGGACGCACGCTCAATCTCGGCTTCACCAAAGACGATGAGCGCGAGCATGTGGAGCGCAATCGCAAAGCGTTTCTCGCGGCTGCGGGTGCTGTGACAAAGAGCACGCCCTGGCCGGTGGTCACGACGCGCCAGATCCATTCTGATTTGATCCACGTGGTGCGCTCGCGCAAACCAGAAAAGTTTGTTGGCGACGGACTGGTGACGAACCTAAGCGGCATCGCTCTGGGCATTCTTACGGCGGATTGTTTTCCGGTGCTGCTGGTCGACGCCAAACGCAAAGCGGTGGGCGCTTTCCATGCCGGCTGGCGCGGGACGGTCAAGCGCATCGTGGAAAAAGGCGCGGGCATTATGCGGCTGGAATTTGGCTCGCGCGCGGAAGATATACACGCCGCGATTGGGCCGGGCATACAGAGCTGCAGCTTTGAAGTGGGTGAAGATGTGAAAGACGCGTTTGAAACGCAGTTTGAATATGCCGCAGAGCTTTTTCATGATGTGCAGGAGTCAGACGCCGTGCGCGAGCGGTATCCCATGTTGTTTATGAACCAGCGCGCGCCGGGCCATGGCGATCCGTGCTTTAAGCTGCATCTTGACCTGCGTGAAGCCAACCGACGCCAACTGCTGGCCGCAGGCGTGCCAGAGGCCAACATTACCGCGATGAAAGATTGCACGGTGTGCAGTCCGCGTAAATTCTTTTCCCATCGCGCACAGCATGGGAAAACCGGACGCATGCTGGCGGTGATCGGAATTCGGGGCTGAATATCCACCAC
>DASXZE010000438.1:0-8407 GCA_036502105.1 Candidatus Angelobacter sp.
GACGAATGGAAAAATTCCAGCAGTTCGGCCCGTCGAGTCATCATAAGTTGTACCGCTCATGGATTGTATAACTGGTATCTGTTGAGACATTCTCTTGTCGGCGTCAGTGCGATAATGAGCATGCCAGTTCAGGACTACCAGAGAAGCAGGATCAGAGACAGGAAGATTACGAAGAAAAAGCGCATCCATGAAGCTGAAGATTGCGGTATTGGCGCCAATGCCCAACGCCAGGGACAATGTTGCAAGCAACGTAAATACAGGATTCTTCCGCACCATGCGCAACGCATAACGAATATCCTGCACGAACTGCTCTAAAAATACCCAGAGCCATACTCTGCGGACATTTTCCTGAATCAGAGTTACATTGCCAAGGCTAGAATGCGCGGCCCATTTCGCCTGCTCCGGCGCAACTCCTTCTGCTTTGCGCTCTTCCGCTTCTTCTTCCAGGTGAAATTGCAGTTCCTCATAAACTTCGGCCTCTTTGCGGCGACGCTGGAACAACCAAACCAATTTGCGGAAGAAAGATTTCATCACGCCTCCTGGTCTCCCGGATTCAAGATCAAGCCCATGGCACGGGCAAAGGCCCGCCATTTTGAATGTTCACTGGCAAGTTGTTTGCGCCCCAGGGCTGTGAGCTTGTAAAACTTTGCGCGCTTTCCCTTGTCAGAGAGTTCCCATGAAGCCGCAATCCAGCCTTTTGCTTCCAGCCGGTGAAGCGCAGGATATAAAGAGCCGGTTTCAACCTGAAGCAATTCCTCCGAGGTCCGCTGAATGTGTTTGGCAATAGCGTGTCCATGAGCGGGCGCTGGAACAAGTGTGCGGAGGATGAGGAGATCGAGCGTGCCCTGCAAAAGCTCAACGCGCGATGGCTGCTTCGGCTTCATTGTGTAGAGAGTCTACTATTTGTTGTGTAGGCTGTCTACTATCTGATTTTCAAATATTTTTCCCACTCGGCGAATGGACCAACGAAGGTGAAGGATGACACCGAGGCAATGAAACCAATCTGGTTACTAAAGGTCAAGACGATGGTGTTTGCATACGTCTAGACATTCCCTGCATGCCTAAGCAAAAAGTCGCAGATAATTAACGATAACGGAGAGGGCCTGACAAGTGAATACACAAGTAAGCAAAGTTAGGACGGCAACGACGTGGAGAAGGATTGCTTTACTCGCGACGTTATTTTTCATTGGCTGTCATTCGGCATCTGGGCAGCAGCAATCGCCAGTACCAGGCGCAGTCACGCAATCGCAAGGGCAAGCAACACAGGATGCTGGCAGTGGACCTTGTCCTCCATTATCGGTCTATGAGGGCGACATTGTTATGGCAATTGCTTTCAGCCCGGACGGGCAATGGCTGGCTACAACGGGCTCAGGTCATTTGCGCAACGCCAATGAAATTCACAATTACGTTACCGTCTGGAATACATCAACGGGCAAACTGGCCCACAGGTGGGAAACCGGCCAGCTCTCTTACCAAGTTGTGTTCAGCCCTAATGGAGAACAGCTGGCATACAGCCAAAATGGCAAAATAGAAGTCCGCGACTTTCGAAGAGATATCGTGCTCTACACGTTAGCGGGCGACCCTTTGGCCTATAGCCCTGATGGAAAAACCCTGGCGATCGGCGGATACCGTGAATTACGGAAATCCGAAATAGCGGGCTCTGGGCAGTCCCGCTACTACACTGTTGAAATTCACGATGCCTCAACTGGAAAGCTTATCCAAGCGTTCGATGTCTCACAATTCAATATCTACACTTTGGCAATCACCGCCGATGGAATTCTTTTTGACGGCAGTTGCACTGACGATGACATCTGCCAAGGAACTGTCAGCGCCTGGAACCTGGCTACAGGCAAACTCCTGAAAAACTATGACTTCGAAGCATCTCATTTCAGTCCTGATGGCCGGTGGGCTGCCATTGAAAATCAAAGCGGCGATAGTGGAGAAGTTAGAGTGGTGGACATAGCCACGAATACGGAGATGTGGAGCTTTGACGCTGCGGCTGCAACCTTCAGTCCTGATTGGAAGGAGGTTGCTTTAAGGAAACAGAATGTCATTCACTTGAATTCGCTTGGCACAGGAGGCAAGGAGATACAAACTGTGCCGAATGGAGGAGGGCCGCTGGCGTTCAGTCCTGATGGGAAGAAATTGGCTGCGGCCAATTACCGTTCGCAAACACAGATACCGATAACCTGCATTTCCCGGCACACTGCCATCACTACCTCTTACAGCTTAGTGAAAATATGGGACGTGAACACTGGCCGCGAGCTACTCACGCTGGGAAACCAAGCTTCTGATAACAATTCAAAATAGAGATGTGCGAAAGCGAACAGTTCAGAAGACCACTCTTGTCAAGATGTACTACTTCGCTATTGTTTTTTGAACGAAAATGCCCTACCCTCTACTACCGCCTCAGGGTTGGAAGCAGTCTGGTCTTTGAAAATTCAGCATTCAGCACCCACGGCAAGCCGGGGCAGGTTGGCATTCAGCCTTCAGCTAAACCAAAAGTTCTTTTGCGACCCTCTGCCGATTCGCCTGGAGCTTGGGCCGTCCAAGGGCCGAGCTTGGGCCGTGCAGGGGCCACGCAAACGCCGTACAGGGGCCGTCCATGGGCGGTGCTAGGATCGATTGGGCATAAGTGCTTTGTTTACAACAGAAATTGCAAAAAGGCCGGGTGGGGCGCAAAAGATCGGGGCATCGGGGCATCGGAAACCCAAAAACTTTTACCACAGAGGACACGAAGGAACACGGAGGAAGAGCAAGGATCGGGGAAATAAGGCCACCGGCAAGAGTGCCGGTGCCACATGAGCCCTGCAGAGTGAAAACTCGCAGGCGAGGGCGCCTGCGGTCCATGATTTTTCTTCTAGTGCCACATGAGTCTTGCAGATTTGAAAAGCTCACCGCCGAGGGCGGCGGTGCCACACGAGTTTCGGAGATCAGAAACGGAACTTTGCTAGTGCGCCATGGCTCCGGGGCCGCCTCCGCCTTTGGGGGCTTTCTTCATGATGAGAATCAGCGGCAGGCAGGCACCGAACATAATGGCCAGAAGAAAAAAGACGTCAATATACGCCATCATGGAGGCCTGCTGCTGGACCATGCCGAACACTCCGGCGTAAGCCTGTTTGGTGGCGGTGGCTGAATCCATGCCTCGGGACATGGCCGCGGCTTTTACTGACTGGATCATGGTCTGCGCAGCCGGATTATAGATATTTACATTGCCGCTGAGAGTGTTGATATGCGTCTGGGCGTGACGCGCGGAAATGGTTGTGACGCTGGCAATGCCAATGCTTGCGCCGATATTGCGCATGAGGTTGAAGAGGCTGGTGGCATTGCCCATCTGCTCTTTGGGAATGAGTCCGTTGGTGATGGTGGTGAGCGGCACAAAGAGCAATCCCATGGACATGCCCTGCAAAAGCTGTGGCCAGAAGATGTCCCAGTAGCCGGCGTTCAGGTTCAGGCGCGAGAGTTGAAAGATACTGTATGCAGAGAGGATCAAGCCGCTGGCCAGCAGGATGCGCGCTTCGATTTTACCCATGAGAAGGCCGACGATCGGCATGAAAAGGAACGAACCCAGACCGCGCGGAAGCATGGCCATGCCAGCTTCAAGAGCGGAATATCCCATGAGCGTTTGCAGCCAGAGTGGAAGCAGCACGGTGCTGCCATACAGGACGAAGCCCAGCACCGTCATAAGAAAGACACCGGTGGCATAGGTTCGGTTCTTGAATATTTTCAGGTCCACCACGGGATGGTTGGTGATGAGTTCTCGCACGACAAAGAACAAGAATCCAACCACGGCGCAGATGCCCAGCGTAAGAATAAAGTGCGAGGCAAACCAATCGTCTTCCTGGCCTTTATCCAGGATAATCTGGAGCGCACCAATGCCGAGTGCCAGATATCCGATGCCCCAGTAGTCAATGCCGCCTGTTCCACGCTTGATGTAAGGCGGATCGTGAATAAACATGACAGCCATAATTACAGCCGCGATGCCGATGGGAATATTGATGAAGAAAAGCCAGCGCCAAGTGTAACTGTCAGTGATCCAGCCGCCCAGCACCGGACCAAGCATGGGAGCAACTACGATGCCCAGCGCCCAGAACGCCATGGCTTTGGCACGCTTCTCCGGCGGGAAAGCTTCCATGAGGATGGCTTGCGAGAGCGGTTGCAGGCCGCCTCCGGTTGCGCCCTGGAAAACGCGGAAGATAATCAGCAACGGCAGGTTTGGCGCAATGCCGCAGAGAAACGAGAACACAGTAAATCCGGCAACCGAGACCAGCAGAATATTGCGACGGCCAAAATAATTGCCGAGCCATCCGGTAAGAGGAAGAACGATTGCATTGGCGACGAGATACGAAGTAAGCACCCATGTGGCTTCTTCCGGCGTAACGGAAAGACTGCCTGCAATATGCTGCAAGGATACGTTCACCACCGTGGTATCGAGAACTTCCATAAAAGTTCCCAGCATCACGGAGATGGCGATGATCCACGGATTGATTACAGGCTTAGAGGTTTCCATTCACTATGTCGCTTCGTTGTTTATGTCGCTTACGCTCCAACCCGCTGTTGCTGTTTCGTGTTTGCCGTCAGCGTTTGGCCTTGTTGCTTGCTGTTCGGCGCATGGTCGGCCTCACAGCTATTTTGCATTTGTCGTAATTTATGTCGCTTGCGCACGCTACTATTTGCTATTCAACAACACAGTTGGCTCCACTGACATGCCCGGACGCAGTTGATGGTTCGGATCCTGATTGGGATCAAACCGAATGCGCACCGGAATACGCTGCACCACTTTCACGTAGTTGCCAGTCGCATTTTCTGGCGGAAGGAGGCTGAACCGCGCGCCGGTTGCTCCGCCGATGGATTCAACGGTGCCTCTGTAATCGCGTCCGTAGGCATCCACTTTGATGGTGGCTTTCTGTCCCACCTGCATGCCTCTGAGCTGCGTTTCTTTGAAGTTGGCGGTGGCCCATATGTCATCCAGGTTCACGATTGAAAACAGCGGCTGGCCTGCCTGCACCACCTGGCCTGGCTCAACGCTGCGTTTGCTGAGCACGCCGGTGACTGGCGCATAAATTTTTGTGTACTGCAGATTGAGTTCTGCCTGCGCCAGTGCCGAGACAAATCTCTGCACCTCTGCGTTGGCTGCTCCCGCGCGGGCTTTGGTTACTTTGAGTTGCTCCGGAACCGTACGCGCACCTTCTGCCTGGGCCTGGGCTTGCGCGGAGCGGCTTTCAGCGCTGGCAATGCCAGCGGTGGCTGCGTCAACATTGGCTTTCGCAGAGTTGTTGGCGGCCACGGATGCGTCATATTGCTGATGAGAAATTTCATCTTTCGCAATCAGCATTTCCATGCGCTTGAGGTCAGCAGTTGTTTTCGCGAACATCGCCTGCGCGTCATTGAGTTTCGCCTTGGCCGATTCAATATCGCGGCCAGCGGTAGTTACTCCGGCGTTGGCGGCAACAAGCTGGTTGCTGGTGGTTGTCTCAGTAATCGGGACACCCACATTCGCGGCAGTGGCGTTCGCCTGTGCGTTGGCCAGGTCAGCGCGCGCGCGGTCCACGGCAACCTGATAATCCTTGGGATCCATTTCCACCAGCAGCGTTCCGGCCTGCACCACTTCGTTATCGTCATGCAGCACGTTCACTACAGTGCCAGTTACCCGCGGGCTAATGGGATCAATGTGGCCGTCAATCTGCGCGTCGTCGGTAGACTCGCGGACAGCGTAGTATTGCCACACAAAAATTCCGCCGATGACGATGAGCACCAGCACCACGGCAATGATCCAAATTGCGTTCGGATGCGAGCGGAAAAATCCCACGGGGCCGCGACGGTCCGCCTGCGCGCGCCGCTCTTTGCCGGAGCGCTGGTCATCTTTGTCCGCTCCCGCTGGCTGCTGGTCTTGTTTCTGCACTGGCTCTTTCACGTCGTCTTCTACGTCGTACTGGGAATTCGCCACCTTATTTACCCCCCAAAAATGCTCGCGTTCTCTGCTCAGCTTCACCCAGTGCACGCACCAACGTGAGCTTGGCCACATTGTTCTGGTACAACGCCTGAATGTAAGAATCGTTCGCGCCCGCCACCGCTTCCTGTGACTGCACTACCTCAAGGCTGCCGGAAACTCCAGCTTTGTAGCGGTCCTGAGATTCCTTAAGTTGCTCACCAGCCAGCTCAATCTGGTCTCTGGCCACAGCCACCTGATCGTTAGAGGTTTTTACATCCAGCAGCGCCGATCGGATTTCAAATTCCACGCGGCTGCGCAGGTTCGCCAGTTGCAAACGGTTTTGCCGCAACTGCGTCTCTGCCTGGTCGACGTCTGCTTTCACCTTGCCACCTTGAAAAATCGGCACACGCACGCCAGCAGTGAGGTTGTAAGTGATATCAGAGTTTCCCGGCGAAGGGCCTATGTAACCTACTTGACCATTCAGCGCCACGGTCGGCAACGCTTCTCCTCTTGCTGCTTTCACTGCCAGTTCACCCGAACGAACTCTTGACTCCGCCGCCAGATATTCCGGACGCTGCTTATAAGCCAACGCCAACGCTTGATCAAAATCCACGGGAGCCGTGGGCGGATACGGCACTGCATCAGTCAATTCAAATGGCTGCGCAACCGCCATGCCAATGGTCCGGGCGAATCCCATCTTCTGCTGTTCATATTGATTTTGTGCGGCCAGCACGCGTTGCTGCTGCGTCTGCATTTGTACCTGTGACCGCAATACGTCAATGCCCGCGGCCACGCCAGCCGCTTTTAGATCTTTGGTCTGCCCGAAGATTGTCTGCGCGGTAGTGAGCTGGGCCTTCGCCGTATCCAGTCGCGCGGCACTGGCAACTGTGAGGAGATATTGATTGCCCACAATCAGCACCACCAGTTCGCGTGCATCCTGGATAGTGAGCTTTGCCGCCTTTTCATTTTCTGTTGCCGCGCGCACTTTGTTCATCGCGCTAAAGTCCAGCAGGGTCTCGCTCGCGCTGGCATGAGCGTCAAACACGCCGAACGGTCCCACGACGGGTGAAGTCAATCCTGCAGGCAACGGAATACCAAAGGCTGCCAGGTTGATCTGGTTTACAGAATCACTCACATTGCCAGAGACATTCGGCAACAAAGCGCTCAACTGCCGCCGATACTCCGCACGCGCAGAGTCTGACTGCTGCTGCGAAAGAAGCAGGCCGAGATTGTGCTTAATGCCGCGGTCAATGGCATCCAGCAAAGAGAGCTTCACCACCCCGGGAACAAGCTTATCCACCACACCGCTGCCATTGAATGAATCCATGGATGGCAACTGGGGCGAGTTCAGTGCCGGAGACTGGCTTTCCGTCATCGGCGCCGGCCCGGTAGAAGGAAGCTGGGCAGCCGCAGGGAGCGCAGCCATACATAAAAATGAAAACGCCAGGACTGAGTTCGTCCTCATGAACACCTTCTTGCCGCGATATCGGGTTTTAGATGCATCCATATTGCGGATGAGGTTCATACCTTGTCTCTCTGCCAACCTAAATTTCACTGGAGCACCACTCGGATGAGGGGGATATGTTAAAAATGAATTAATTAACCGTTTAGTTAGATTATCAGGCGAGTCTCTGGGATGCAAATTACTGAGGTTCATTCCAAAGAAAAATGACGCCGGAAAGATTCCAGCGCCATAAATTTATGACGAAAAGACGAATGTACTTAAGCCTCTGGCGTTACTGCGTCGGGCAGGCAAGCGCCCCAAACGGAACCGCCGAACCGGTAAGCGCTGAGGTATCAGGGAAACTGTACGCTCCGTGAATGGCGTTGGAGGGCACGTCATCGGCAAACCACTGTAAAAGCGCCATATTCTGCGGATGGTAAACAAAATTGCCGCGCCCTTTATTAATCTGGATCGGCACCGTCTCATTATTTAGCGCCTCAATTGGGTCCGCGATTTCCAGGTCGTCCTGGCAGCTGCCGGCAACACCCGGGAACTGCCATGCCGGAACAGTATTAATGAGAAATGGATTGTTCATTGACTCAGCAATCTCATGGCTCAGTGAGGTTACGTCTTCAATGCCGGCGTCGAACAGTCCAGGAGAAATCCAGCTGGCAAAAATCGAGATAAAGACTGGCTCCGGATTCGTGCTGTCGTCAAAGAGAAAGGTATGAAATCCCGTGGTCAGCGATCCTGCGGGCCCTTCCGCCTCAGAGAAAAGAAAGGTGTTGGGCAGCAGCACAATGTTCAGCGCGTCTGTTGAGAAGCGGTTCGCGCCAATCTGGTCACTTACAGCGCTAAAAAAAGCATCATTAAAGAAGTCATCCAGCAGAAGGACAAACGTGCTGCCATCGTCTGCGGTGCCGGTGAAATAAGTCCGCACCTGGGTTGGCTGGCCGTTCACAATCTCCGTGGTAAATCTGGGACTCTGCAGCGTAATGTGGTCCACAATCCCCACCGGATGCAGCTCTGTA
>DASXZE010000439.1:0-5345 GCA_036502105.1 Candidatus Angelobacter sp.
CGCCATGCGAGTGGCCAGTGCCAGGTCATACGGCGGATATTCAAACAATGGATACTGCGAGACCGTAACTTCGTGGAAAAATATCCGCGGCTGTTGCGTGTTCAATCGGATCGGCTGCTGGTACGCGATGAAATGCACTTCATGGCCACGCTGTGCCAGCTCAATGCCCAGCTCAGTGCCAACAACTCCGCTGCCGCCATACGTGGGATAACAGGTAATGCCGATTTTCATTAAGGCCGATCCACCTGGCTCAAAGGATGAATAAATTGTCTTTCATCGAGAGAGCAGGATTCAAAATACGCTGCCGCAGCGTCTTTGATTCAAACTATTACTGGGAGATTCAAAAGGCTTGAATAAAAGCCGTCCTGTCTATCTTCTCATGAAGCAGGTTTTGCCATTGCGGGGACGAGCTGTAGGACAGCGGCTGAAGTTAAACTTAGTGGCAAAAAATGAAAAGCAGCCGACGAGTTTCTTCTAGCGTCTTTCTTTTTCGGCTTCGTGGACGCGGCGCAGCCCCTCGCGGGCGCGAGCGTTTGCACGGTCCAGGCGCAGCACAATACCATATTCATAGAGCGCGCTCTTGTAATCGCCGCCGCCAGCAGCGCTGTCCGCCTTGCCTAACAGATCAGAAATATCTTTTCGGGTAAATCCTTCTACCATTGCAGGTGCGGGTTGCACCACAATTCTTGCCCGCCTGGGAGCAGTCGCGGCATCGGTTGGTTCGTTCACTGCCTCGCCACTTAATGCTTCTGTGGATGGCTCGTCAGCACCCGTTGCCGTTGGATCACCTTCACTTTTTACTTCTTTTGGCGCGACTGCCACAGGTGAAGTTGCTAGAACATCCGCATGCGATGTCACGTTTCCATCTGCCACCTCATGCTTGCCAGATTGGTTTTCATTAACGTCATTGGCCTGCGCCGGAACAGGCTGAGACAGCGCTGGCGTTAACTGTGGAGAAACCGCCGTGGGATCCTGACCTTTGCTCCCCGCATCTGGCGTTACTGGTGCAGCCACTGTAGCCTGGCTTTGCGGGATCTCGCTAGTCTTCGCGGTTCCAGCAGAATCCGTTGCTGCTGGCAAAACTGACGCTGATCCATTATTCCGCTGATGTCCAGCCAATTGCTGTACGTAGCTGATGAAATGCATTAGCCTGGGCATTTTGCTGCGTTGCGGCCATGCCACAATTCCTGCTGCGACCAGAATAAAGCTGACAGCCAGCATTACGGAGAGTCCATGCCCGCTCTTCCCTTTTCCCATCAGTCGCTTATGCTTGCCTGATTCAAGCAAAGGTTTAGCTAGAATTTTGGCCGAACTCGTTCGCAACAACACTGCTTCTTTGCGCAGCGTGTCACGCAGTTCAACGCAATTCTGGAAGCGCAGATTCGCATCTTTTTCCAGCGCCCGCCGTATCGCGGCGTCCAGCCCATGAGGCACCAAGGGGTTAACCGCCATCGGCGCTTCTGGTTCTTCATGCACCACCCTATAAAGGACGGCCGTCACTGCATCGGCATGGAAAGCTTTTTGGCCGGTGAAGAGTTCATAGAACACGGCGCCTAGAGAGAAGATATCCGACCGCTGGTCCACGTCTTTGCCTGTGGCCTGCTCTGGAGCCATGTAAGCCGGAGTGCCCACCACCATGCCAGATTGCGTGAGTGACGCGTCACCTTGCTTGGCGATGCCAAAGTCTAAAACCTTGATCTGGCCTTGCGGCGTCAGCATCAGGTTAGAAGGTTTCAAATCTCTGTGGACCACGCCGCGTTCGTGCGCAAATGCCACAGCATTACAAATCTGCTCCGCATAACTCAGCAGCGTTAACTGCCCTGGACGCAGATTTTTTCCGTCCAGCATGGCAGCCAGGGTTGAGCCTTCAACAAACTGCATGCTCAGGTAAACTCGGTCGCCATCGTGGCCCACGTCATAAATAGTAACGATATTAGGATGGTCTAAACTGCCGGCTGCCTTGGCTTCACTCTTAAGGCGTTCGATCACTTCGTCATGATCTGGCGCTTCGCGGCCTACCAGAATCGTTTTCAACGCGACGGTCCGGCCAATCACCCGGTCGTGGGCTTTATACACCACTCCCATGGCGCCGCGTCCGACCTCAGAGATGATCTCGTAGCGCTCATTAAAAGCAGATTTCAGATCTTTTTTAAGCGCACTTGGCGAGTGAGCATCCACATGCTCAGTAGCGGGGCCAGGGATTTCTAGAGAACCCATTTACTTCCGTTCCATTTCGTTCTTGCGAACTGCTGTTCTTATCGGCACTTACAGCGTTCTGGCCAATGCCTTGTAACTCTCAAAAGTGGCTGGTGTGCCCTTTGCCATCTGGCGTTTATCTGGCTTGGGCCAGCGAACTTACAAAAATAATAACCCCGCTACGGGAGCTACCCTTCATTACTTTAGTGTTCCCAGCGGGCTGATTTGCATGGTCTCTAGCAACATAATTGCCTATGATTTCAAGCAATTATGCACCGCAACAGGTTTTAGGACTTAACCATGAAACCTTCCCCGACCAAACATTCTGCACGGCTTTCGCGTTATTTCCAGCTGCTTAAGATCGCCTGCGTGTTGCTGGCTTTTGCTCTCAGCAGCTTCGCCTTCGTCAAAGATACGTCGCTTTCTCTCATTGTGCTGTTCAGCGCACCCAACGGCCCTGGATATGTGCAGCTTACCGGCGCAACCCTGAATGGGAAAACTGAGTTGCGCGTATGTGAAGGCACCGCAACCATCGATAAGCGCAGTTATGATCTGCTGCCCCGCGTGCAACTGAGAGCGGATTCCGTCCTTGAGCGCGCTGCTGACGGCACGCTCATGCTCAGCGTGGACGGTTCAAAAGCATTCTGTGTCCTGCCCAACGGAATTAAGTTCGATAAAAATGCAGAGCTCACGCCCGCCCAGGCCGCAGACCAGACAATGCTCGCCGGGCTTGTGGCGCAATCCTCCATGCAGCCTGCGGAAGTGCCTCCGGTTCAACCCGGACTGCAGATGGTTTTTGTCACCGCGCCAGATACGGAGTTTGCAGAATATCTTCGCGCTCAGCGCGCGCAATCCATCGCGATATGGCATGAATATTTAAAGCGGTATCCATCGTCTCCGCATACGGTTCAGGCCCGTCAGGCTCTGGGAGCAATGCTCAGCCAGGTAGCTGACTCTTATATGAATGAATATGTCAGAAGCGCCAGTTCGAATACGCCGCAGCTCTCGCTCCTAAAATTAGCGCAAACCTATGCGGCTCAGATGGAAGCCCTGGGCGGAAGCCGCGCCGCCACAGATAAAGTGATGCAAGCAGTCCATGCCCAACTGGATTTACTGATTGAGAAGAACCGCCGTCAACTGCATGCATACACCAAAGCGCTGGCCGAGCACAGTTCTGGTTATTCCCATCTGACCGCAGCGAAGCACCACAATGAAGAAGTTCTGGAAGTTGCGCCGGATTATCAGCCAGCCGTAGCGCTGCAAAATGAAATTGGCAGTGAAGAAAACAAATTAGATTCCACGCTGCACAACGCAGAGAATCTGGTTCTGGCCAAGCGCTATGACGATGCCCCGAATGAATTGGCTAGTTATCGCGGCATGTCTGCCGAGCTACCTCAGGTGGCAGATATTGTTGAGACCGCTTTCAGGTTTCATTTCTCTCGCGCACAGCAATTGAGCGCGCAAGGTAGCTGGGAACCGGCTGCGGGCGAATTCCGTGCCGCGCTTACAGTCCGTCCAGAAAGCCAGGAAACAGCGGCTGCCCTCAAGAATGCTGAAGCGCAGTCCGCCAATACTTTCAATCGGCATGTTGTAGAACAGGTATTGGCGGATAGCCGCAGCTATGCGCAAAAGGGTGACTCCGTCGCCGCATATGATGTTCTGGCCAATCTGCCTGAGCAGCAGCGAGCGCTGGTCGCTGAGCAACTGGAAGTTCTCAAGAAAGATTACGCACCTGCGGCGGCGCGTCGCGCCCAGAAATTGCAGGAAATTCATCTGCCCATTCGCGGCCGCGCGGATGAAGAAGCCTTGCGTCAGGCTTATGAACTTTTGCAGCATGCGGCAAGCATCACCAACGATCCCGCAACCAAACTAAAACTCGATCTGCTCTCTGACAAGTTGAGTGCATACTATCTGGAACAGGCGCATCGTTATCTGCAAAAGCCCGTGGGATCTGGAGTCGGCCTGGGCTGGCTTTATCTGCAAGAGGCGCAGCGTTACGAACCATCTCTCGATGCAGTGAAAGATGACATGGCACGGTATCAAGCCATATATCAATTGCGCGGACGCCTCTCGGTTGGCGTCGTGGTGCGCGATCAGACTTCACGTCATGACGGCCAAGGTTTTGCCGATCAATTAGGCGACGCCATTGCCAATGGGCTGGAATCTTCCGGCCATCCAATTAAGGTGATACGCCGCTATACAGAAGATACCAACGCAGTTCAGCCGGACTTTGTGCTAGTGGCAGAAATCCTTCAGCATCGCATGGTGAAGAACACTAACCTGGAAACGCTGCCGTCAAAGTATCGCGCGGGAACCCATGATGTGAAGAATGAAGCGTGGGTAAATAAAAACCAGGCGCTCGCGCAAGCGCAGCAGGAGTTGGCGCAGCAGCAACGCGTACTCGCCGACGCACAGCAGCGCCATAACAAAATTGATGCAGCCACCGCATCCGACAATCTGGCTGCGGCACAAGCGAAAGTGGACGATCTCCACAAGCACCTTGACGCCTTGAATCCCACGCGGACAGAAGGCGTACTGGAGCCTTACAACTACACGAAAAATACCATCGACATCACAGCCGTCGTGGAACTGGCATTCCGCCTCACCGATCAGACTGGAGCCTTGTCCGATCCTGCGCCTTCCATCCGCCGCGACGATCACAAGACATATGTTGTTCTGGAAAACGTGAAGCCGGAAGACACGGAAGGCGTTAAGGCCATGAATACGCCTCCGGATGAAGTACAGTTTGTAACTGATCTGGAATTGCAGGCAAGGGACGCAATGGTCAAGGACATCGGTGAAAAAGCCGCACACTTACCAGAGAAAATTCTTCAGCAGGCGCGGCAGCGGTCGCAACAGCAGGATATTGACGGAGCTGCAGCGGAATATATTGTCTTCCTAAACTCCACTCCGGACAATGCTTCACCGGAGCGTACAGAAGCTAACAACTTTCTGCGTGAACACTTCAATCTTGCCGTGGCAGCAACCACTGCAACCACCAGACAAGCACTGGCGCGCTAGGCTATTTACCAACGCTCAGTTTGAGCCGGCCAGAAAATCCATCACGATCCGCCGCGAAACGTCTGGCTGGTCAGTGGTAAATATGTGGCTTGCTTGCGGCAGCATCACCAACTTTGCGCCAGGAATTT